>NZ_JBVVQM010000003.1:264147-541970 GCF_055811155.1 Mesorhizobium sp. WSM4822
GGATTTATTATCCCTTTTTGTTTTATTTTGTTGAGGTTATCGAGGGCGACCTCATCCCCCGTGTGGTTTTTGTGTTATTGCCCCGAATTGCCTTCGCAATTCGGTTGGCAATCCGGGTGAGGGGGGCTTCATTCAGGCTCGCCGTAGAGCGATCATCAAAAATGCACCCAGTTCCGCAGGCTCGTCCAGGTCTTCCTATCGAGCCGATAACGCTCGACCGGCACCTGGCCGGCGACGATCGAGTTCAGCATGCCCTGGCCGGCATATTGGAACCCGCATTTGTGGATGACGCGGCGCGAGGCCGGATTGATGACCCGGGTCGAGGCATGCAGAACCTGGATCGACGTCCTCTGGAAGGCGAGATCGACCAGCGCATGCGCTGCTTCCGTCGCATAGCCCTTCTTCCAGTGCGGCTCGCCGATCCAGTAGCCGAGCTCCAGCCCGCGATCGGTGGTGTTGAGGCCGGCGCAACCGACGAAAGTGTCGGTGCCGGCCAGCGTCAGGGCATAAGCGATACCGGCCCGGCGCGACTTGGTCATGGCCAGGAAAGAGCGCGCCTCGGCCTCGCCATAGGGGTGCGGCATGCGGGCCAGCATTTCGGCGACATGGCGGTTGTCGGCAAGCTCGACCAGTTGCGCGATATCGCCTTCGTGAGGCGCCCGCGTCACCAGTCGCTCGGTGACCAGCACCGGACAATCTATCGCGTAACTTTCGTCTTCTGAGTCTTCCGCTTCGGCAACCATTTGAAAGTCCTCCAGGCACAAGAAAAAGGGGAGATGGAAACCCATCTCCCCTGATCCTTTTCCTGGCTTTGCCAGACACCGGTCCCGAGATGGGCGCCGGTGTTCTAGTGCGGAACCGGCTACTCCGCGGCTTTGGCAATCGGGTTGACCGATACGTAGGTTCGGCCGTTGGCTTTTTTGTTGAACGTCACGGCGCCGGTCTCGAGCGCAAAAAGCGTATGGTCCGTGCCCATGCCGACATTGACGCCGGGATGCCACGTGGTGCCGCGTTGACGAATGATGATGTTGCCCGGGATGACGGCTTCGCCGCCGAACTTCTTCACGCCCAGACGCTTGGAATGCGAGTCGCGACCGTTGCGCGACGAGCCGCCAGCTTTCTTGTGTGCCATCTAACTAACTCCGTTGCGCCGCAAGGCGCCTAAAAGGCCTTATGAACGCGTTCGCGTTCCGTTTCAAGTCCGATCCGGCGACCAGGTCGCCAGAAAATTACTTCGCAGCCAATTCCTTGGCCTGCTCGCGCCAGTCCTTGATCTGGTCGGCGCTGAAGGACATGTGCTCGTCGATCTTGGCAACATCCTTGTCGGTCAGCTTGGCGAGCTGCGCGAAGGTGATGATGCCCTGCTCGTTGAGATCCTTGGCTGCGACCGGGCCGATGCCCTTGATCACGGTCAGATCGTCCGGCTCACCCTTCGGCGCCTTGAACAGCGGCCCTGCCGCGGTCTCGGCTGCCTTTGTCTCGACTGCCTTGGCCTTGGGCTCCTTCTTCGGCGCAGCTTCCGCCTGCACCTCGGTGGCGGCCTCGGCCTTCACCTTCTTCGGCGCCTTGACCGATGCCGTCTTCGTCGGCTTGGCGCCACCCAGCAGGATCTCGGAGATCCGCACGGTGGTCAAAAGCTGGCGATGGCCGATCTTGCGGCGCGAATTCTGCCGGCGGCGCTTCTTGAAGGCGATGACGGTGCGGTTCTTGCCCTGTTCGACGACTTCGGCGGTGACCACCGCGCCGTCGACGAACGGCGCGCCGAACGTGACATTCTCGCCCTCGCCATGCGCCAGCACATGGCCGATCTCGACCATATCGCCGACATTGGCTTCGACTTTTTCGATCTTCAGGAGATCGTTGGCGGCAACGCGATACTGCTTGCCACCCGTTTTAATGACTGCGAACATTTTTTGCCTTTCGCTGTTCGGTCGGCCTTGATGAACCGCATCTGGCGGTTCGGCCGTCTTTTTGTCAGTCTGCGGGTTCAAAAAACAAGCGGCGCGGAAGAACCCTCCACGCCGATTGCGCGCTGTCCCTAACCGAAGGTTGGGGGCGAGTCAAGGCAAACCAGCCGCGCCGTTTCCGAGACCGTCATTGGCGGGCACGGACCGGCTGTGCCGACATGCCCACGGCGTTGCCCCCCTGGGCTGAGGATGGGTGACCGGTCGGCAATCTGCCTCGGGTCTCGCTGTACCCCACCAGCCCGTGAATCCGCCGCTTGCCAAGCAAGCCAAATAACTGACGGATTGGCCTTGTAACCTGCCCGTTCAGCCGTTATCTAGTGCGCCGCGCCGGCAACGGCCGACCATGACCGCGGAGAGGTGGCAGAGTGGTCGAATGCACCGCACTCGAAATGCGGCATGGGTGCAAGCCCATCGGGGGTTCGAATCCCTCCCTCTCCGCCATCAATTTCCCGTAACAGACTGATTCGAAACGAATTTTCTGGATAGCGGCTCTCTTTTGGTACATTCTTGGTACAAAGAGGTTTCCGCACAAGCCCCCATGGATCGACGGCATAAGAACCTCGGTTTTATCGTCTCAGCCGCCGCCACGAGGGAGGAGGAGATAGAGAACATGTTCGGCTGCCTCCACCGCTTCGAGGAGAAACCAAGGAGCAGGTGAACGAAGTCTGCCGTGGTGATGCCAGGATGAAGATCAAGATTGATGCTGCGGGAAAGATTTAAGAGCCCCGCTTTGACAATCGTGACCGGCTTCCTTCGTCCTTCAATTCACTCCGCGTCAGGATTGTCGACAAGGCAGCCTGCACCATGGCATCCTTGGTAGTTGCCATGCACATCAAAGTTTGGCTCTCCCTGCCTGTCAAATTGCGGTCGGGTATCGATTGCCTGGTCCGGATTGTCGACTTTGCATCCGATGCCATGACAACCATTGTAGCTGCTATCGGAGCGGTAGTTACTCGTCGTGTGCCGTCGATTGTGATGATCGTCCGCCATCCCCTCGATCAGAGCGCCGAGAATAGCTCCGCCAACCACCGCGCCGACGTCATGACCGCGATGGTCATACATGCGGGCATTGGGATCAAAGCTGTCGCCACGTCCATGGTGGTAGCCGCCGACATCGGCGAAAATTCCGGAGCAGCCTTGCGCGACCCAAATATATTTGCTGCGTGGATTGTAGCCCCAGGTCCGGTTCAAAATACAAGGACTTCCGGAAGTCTGATGAATGAGTTGCGGCTTGCTCAGCGGGCCCGCCCAGCATTCGCCATACTGATAGTGCCTCGATTGGCATTCGACGGTCGATTGCGCGCGGGCATCAGAGATCATCCACGATGAGCCGAGCGCGAGCAAAGCAATGAACATGTAACGTAGCATGTGAACCCCTCCGGAGTGGTCAACGATCGGTTGCGTCGGTATCATCGAAAATGGAATTTCTTCCGCCAGGTGTCAGTCGTTGATCGCGGTGATCTTGATGGTGTTGCCGTCTCTGACGCCGGAGAACCAGACCTCGCCATCACCGATTGAGACGCCTTGCCAATTGGCGAACAGCGTCGGATAGGTCTGCTTGAGGACGGTCTGTTTGACCTTGGCGGTAACGATCTTGTCGTAATCCGTCACGAAATGCGCGGCGTCGTTTATCTTGATCGCCTTGCCGCCGATCCGGGCGCGGAAGGGATAATCGATCATCGACGCGACGGTCTGCTTGTCACCGGCACTGACAGCCTTCTGCAGCTTGTCGAAGAACTGCTGATAGGTTGTGTGACTGCCGAACAGCGCGTCAAGGGTCTGGTTTGTTTCAGCGGCGGTCTGCGCTGCCGCTGGACCCGCAACGGCGGTACTCAATAGCGCGGCGGAAACCAGCATGAATAGAGAGTGCCTCATCATAGGTCCTTTCACTCGGTGCGTTCAATTGCCAACCCATCAGCCTGGATTTGTCCTTCGGACGTTCGCGCCCTGACTGATGCCGACGGCGAACGGGAAGACGAACGGCATGCCGTCACTGACGTGAACTGATATATAGACGCGTCCATTGAATTTTTTTATTTGATTACACGCAAAAGGTGTAAAAAAGAATACCTAAACGTCGATTATGACGGACAGAGATGACGGTTAAGGTATCCAAAACCTTATTCGCGAGTGCTATCGATACGAGCAGCGACGCCTATGTCTTAAATTCTCCCTCTATGACGCAATATGGATAGAAGTAGAAATCTGCCGTCACCTGTGCCACCGGCGTGGGTATGGTCCAACGGCATCCGACAGCAAGCGTTGGCCTGTGCCTGTTCGCTTCACTTCACGATGACCTTTGCTCCCTTCGGCACCAGACTGTAGAGTTCGATCACATCCTCGTTGAGCATGCGAATGCACCCTGAGGACGCTTCAGTTCCTATGGTCCAGGGCTCTGAGGTGCCGTGGATACGATAAAGCGTATCCACGCCGTTCTTGTACAGATAGAGAGCTCGCGCGCCGAGCGGATTGTGCGTGCCGGGCCTGATCATGCGCGGCAGGTCGGGCGACTGGTTACGCATGTCGTCAGTCGGATGCCATGCGGGCCACTCCGCTTTGCGCCCTACGCTGGCAATGCCCGACCAACTGTAACCGCTAGCCCCGACGGCGATACCATAGCGCCGCGCCGTCCCATTGAGGCGGTATAGATAGAGGAACCTCTGCCGTGTATCGATCAACACCGTACCGGCAGGCAAGCGTTCCGGGGGCGTCACATCGACAGGCAGAAAGCGTTGGTCAAACTTGCTGCGATCGACGATGAAGACCTCATGCGGCTCCCTCGCGTAAGCGGCTTTCACGCGAACTAACTCTGTAGCCGTATTCGGGCTACCTTTTCCATCCGCCAGGCAACCGACAAGGAGCGCCGCCAGCGCCAATACAAAGCCCGACCGCACGAACTGGCGGATGCATTCCGGTCTTTCGTCTCTGCTCGAAACCGACCCGTTAATCGAACGGCCAAATGCTAGCGATCCAACTGGAGGAATGCGCACAGGCCGCTTACTCTTGGCTAGCTTCATCTACTGGCGAATCTTTTTCCTGGGCCCGCAACTGGTCGATGTGGATCGGCCGCTTCAGAGTTCGCTTTACTCGGTGAGTGTCATCCGCGACCGATTTCCCCGTCGGCGAAACACCCTGCAGATAGTGCTTCTGCCACTTCATCTCCTTGGTAAGCTCGTCGTTCATCTGCAGCCCGGCCGAAAACCGTCGACGTTCGCTATTCCAAACCTTATGTTCTTTATGGAACTCAGGATCGTCCTCCATCGGACGAATGACCGGCTGCACCTGCTCGATAGCGACACTTGGCATCATGGTGATGAAACAGAAAGGCTCGCCCTTGGCAAAAGTGACAGACCCAGGGCGGGTGAAGCGCCAATTCATGGTGAAACTGAACGGCAGCCAGTTGGTTTCCACCAAGCCGTCCAGGGGCGCGATTCCGTCCTTCATCCGGTTGGGGGAGCCGCGAGCCCACACCATCCAGCCCGGCTCGGTGCGAAACACGTAACCCGGATGAAAGGTTACTATGCCGTGCCCGAAGGTCGAGCTGATGAATCGGTGCGTGACGTTCGGTTCGTTTACATGGAAGGCGATGTCTTTTGTGGTGTTGTATCCGTTCCAAGTAACAGTCACATTTATGGGGTTCAACAATTCCCATCCGCTGGCATTGGCGATTGAAAGCGGCGTGCAGCGGTAGGCGAAATGCTGGTCGGTCGCATCCATCCAATCTCGCGTCCCCTCCGCGGCGACAAGCTCAGGCGGGTTCGGAGCCTGGATCATACAGTCAAGACGCGGGCCGGTCATACTCTCCGCTATCCTCAAACGATTCGATTCTAAGTTGCTGATCATGCCGCCAAACCGTAGCGGCATGACTAGGACAGAAGGGGGTACTATGGGCCTGCCGGTCCGGTAGGTCCCTCCGGTCCCACAGGCCCCTCCGGTCCGGCAGGTCCAGCAGGTCCGGCAGGCCCAGTGGGTCCCTCCGCGCCGGGCGCGCCGGGAGGTCCAGACGCGCCGGCATCGCCGGGCGCTCCAGGTAGCCCATCCTTTCCGGGCAGTCCGACAGGCCCAGCAGGTCCGCCAGGTCCCTCCGCGCCGGGCGCGCCGGGAGGTCCAGACGCGCCGGTATCGCCGGGCGCTCCAGGTGTCCCGTCCGATCCGGGCAGTCCGACAGGCCCAGCGGGTCCAGCAGGCCCCCCCGCGCCGGGCACTCCAGGCGTACCTGCCTCGCCGGGTGCGCCAGGCGCCCCCGGCTGTCCCCAAACATTGGTGGAAGGCGTCGGCAAGTTGCCAACGTCTTTTACGATGTGCGATGGAAGGAAGTCGCCACGATCACGCTGAATCAAGGAACGACCTGGCTTGTCGGCATAATAATCGTTCTGACCATCCGTGACCGCGCACTCGAAATTCTGGTCCGGATCCTTGCAGAAAACTGTCTTCGGGGCGCTTCGATCGCCATTGGTGCCGAAGTGGAATCTCAAACCGGCCATCGCAGAAAAATCGCCGCTTGAGGAGACGTCGCTGTTCGTCAGATCGAAGCTGAAATCACTGTAGATAGAAGTCGCTATCCCGCTTCCGAACTCGGTCAGGTACTCGGCGCCGCCGACAAGTTGCGTTCTACCACCAAAGGCGTCGCGATGACGCAGGCCGCCATTAACCTTGAAGTTATCCGTAGGATAGTACCCGACCCTGCCTTCGGCGAACGGGCTGACGTCCTCTTCAAGTGAGTTCCATTCTATACCGGCAAGTCCCTCAAGCGTGGCCCGGCCCAGATAGTACTGGCCTTCAACGCCGAGCTTGCCTTCGACATAGCCGTTTTCAAGAACTCCACCATCATCGTAACCACCTCCGCCATGAAGGTAGCTTCCATACAGACCCAGCGCCCCAACTTTCGGATCACGGCGGAATAGATGCGCGGCGGCACCTGTGAAGTTACTGTTTGGCGTCACGCCACCAATCGCATCGACCTGGAAGCCGTATTTTTCACCGAGCGGGAGCGCCACGGAACCGTCGGTAAAGGCATACGGGTCGTGACCATTGGTTCCCGCGCCGAATCCGACACGCACGTTGGGCGCAGCAACGGCACGAGTGTCGGATTGCGGACTTGACAGGTACATGCGCCTCTCAACCGAGGATAGCGCAGCCATCTCGCGACTCTGGGCCACCGAACCCCTCAGGGTGGCCAGTTCTCCTTTAACCTGGGCAGTCTCGGCGTAGGCGGCCTCAAGTTTGCGCGCCATCTGCTTCTGATTTCGCTGCAGGTCCAAAATCATCTGATAGAGTTGTTCGTTGCTTGGCGCCCCCGCTAGCGCGGGGGTAATCCCGACATAGATGGATGCGAACGTTAGAATAGAACAACTGGCAAATAAAACTCTCTTATGCTGCCGCATCCCGCACCCCTTCTGCGCACCGCCGCCCTCGTTATCTACCTCGCCACGCGCACGACACATTCCTGTTCGATTGCGCATAGAATGCGAACTATCTAACGAATGCGGATTTATCCAATCCTTTCCTTGAAGTAATTAATCTCGTGATTCCTCACAATCGCAGTAACTGTCATATCATTACACTTACTGTCAGTCGTTTGAGGATGCTCCTCGAATTCCTCCCTGTCCTCTCCCAAATTGATGAGATCGGCAATCTTCTCTCTGGACAGGGTCCGCACGATCATTCTAATCGGTGAAGGCGAAGCCTGACCCTCGAATTGCGTGCAAGGGGAGAAGCATGTCGGATTTCTTGGCTCTTCGACGCAGCCGGCTCACGATGGTGTCCAGGTGGGCATAGTTGAAGTCATAGATGTCTGCGCCCATGGCTTCGACGAGCGCGCGGCGATCGACGGTCTTGCCGCGCTCACTGAACAAGCGTTCCAAAAAGTGCCGTTCCGAGGTGGTCAAGCGAAGGCGATGGCCCATGCCGTCGGTAAGCACCCAGCAGCCTTCCTCCAGGGTCCATCGTGGGGCCGGAGACGAAGGGGCGCGGCGCCTGTTGAGACGTTCATTGAGCGTCATCACCGTGGCAGCAAGCTCCCGAACATCAATGGGTTTGACGAGGTAAGCGTCAGCGCCCGCTTCAAGACCATTGAGCCGGTCGTCGATGGAACTCCGGGCCGTCGCCATGACGATCCCGACCGATTGCAAGGCCCGCAAATGGGAAGCTATGGAAAGGCCGTCTTCGCCCTCCAGGCCAATGTCGAGAATGACGATTTCAGCCGGCTTGGCGGCGCAGGCTCGGTAGAGGGCGGCAGCGTTGTGGAATCCATGTACGTTCAGGCCCAATCTGGATAGTCCGAAGACCATCTCCTCGCGGAAATCCCTGTCGTCATCAACAAGATAAACAAGGGGGGCGATCACGAGATCGCCCGCTTGTAGCCTTCTCCGACCATCTACGGACCCCATGCAGCAATCTGATAGCATTCGATTTCATTTATTCGCCGCATTGTCTATATTGTTTGTGTGTCTTGTGCCGCAAACGTTATGGGCGCTTCCGCTGAAACCGACGGACGGCCTCAAGGCTCCGGTTTCACTCAGCGGTCACCTCGCAATCTTTCATGATCCCACCGGCGCGCTCACGATCAACGATATCGTTTCCAAGCGCTCCAACATCCAGTTCGAACCCATCCCTTCGATGCTCACGCGGGGCTACCAAAAGGGCGCAATCTGGGCCCGGTTCTCCCTGTCTGCCTCAACGGCTCCAAGGCAATGGCTGCTGCAGGTAGAACGGCCCTTGATCGAACACATCACGCTGTATGTCTCTGACGGGGCGGGAGGTTATTCGGTCTTGCCCCCTGGCCAACTCAACCTAGGGGATGGAGCAGACGCCGACGCATATCCGGCCGTCTTCCCGATCTCCGTGCCGTCCACTCGAACCGATTATTACATCCGACTCCAATCGTCGACCTCGATCACCACTTCGCTGAATCTTTGGCAGATTCAAGGCTATGAAGAGTATCGCCGATTCGACGATTGGATCATGGGCATGGTGGTTGGCGCTATTTTCGTCATGGTCTTCACCAATTTTCTGTATGCCGTATGGCTCAGGGATTCTTTATATCTTCTATACATCGCAGTTATCATAGAGTCTGGGCTGATAAGTCTCTTCCACATGGGATATGCATCCGAAGTTCTGAGATCCCTAGAGCCGAAAATCATACACCTAATTTGGGGTATTATCGTTTGCTTATACAGTATAGTCATGATGTTGTTTTTGTCTAGACTATTTGAGTTGCACCGTCATTTGATCTGGGCGTGGCGCGTCTCCCAGGGTGTTGTACTGCTCAATGGCATCGCCTTGGCTTTTGCGATTGCGGGACGCTACGGCGACGTCGGGTTTTTCGTATCGCGACTGCAGCAGCTGTCTCTCATCTTCATTTCGCTGCTGGTGCTCTATCTGCTCATTGTGCGGCGACGGTATCAATACCTACTGTCGGCGATTGCATTTTTGGGCGTAATCTCTGTCCTGCTGGTGATGCAGGTGATGTATACTGGGGCCAACCCGTTCCAGCTGGACGGCTCTTTGTCCAGATTCTTGGCCGGCGGGACCGTGATTCACCTGGCGTTGCTCAGCGCAGCCGTCGCGAAGAGAACGCGGCTTGCCGAGCGCAGCTTGAGCGAGGAGAAGGATCGCGTCATCGCAGTGTCGCGGTTGGCCGAGCAGGAGCTGACTGTCAAGGTGCGCGAAAGGACCGCAGAGCTTGGGGAAAGAAACGCCTCGCTCAAGGTGGAAGTGGATCGACGTCACCAGCTTGAACTCAAGCTCAGGCAGGCTCTGGACACCGCCAACGATGCTCTGGCTCAGCAGCGGGACTTTGTGGCCTTGGTATCTCATGAGTTTCGCGGCCCCTTGGCCGTCATCTCTGCCGCCGCCGACAATCTGTCATCTTCTGCAGGTGAAAGCGCCGACAATATCAAGTTGCGCACCACAAGGATCCGCCAGACCGTCAAAAGGATGTCATCGCTGATTGAAAACGTCCTAGCCTTCGACCGGCTCAATGGTGGGCAGAAAACTCTTCCCACGATCAAGATGTTCGACCTGAATGAGGTTTTGCACGCCGCCGAAGCGGGGTTGGATGATGCTGCGGCCGGACGTGTTAGCTTCACTCACGGCGACGAAGTGATTGTGAAAGGTGACCGCAACCTGCTGGAGATTGTAATACAAAATCTGATCCAGAACGCCCTGAAATACTCATCGGTGACCAGCTCTGTGACGATCCGGCTGTCGACTGAGCAGGGCGTGGCATTTGTACACGTGGTGGATCAGGGCTCTGGCGTAGCGCCCGACGACCACGAGTTCATATTCATGAGGTACTATCGCGCCGCGGGCCAATTGGTAAACGGCTCCGGTTTAGGGCTCTACATTTCACGCGAGATCGCCCGGCAGCACGGCGGCGGTCTCATACTGGCCGCCAGCGACATCAACGGGTCGACATTCCGCCTCTCACTGCCCGTCGAGGGGAACTGGCCTGCCCCTGAAAAGTGACCCTCCCTGACGTATGGCTTTTGGGCCGAACCAGGACTGAAGAAATGGCCGGAAAGAGACACAGTTGCGGCCGCTCATTGTTTACCGTTAACCTCCGGTAAACCTTGCGGGTCTGGTAGAGAGGCGGCGGAAGAGCCGCCCGAGCCGGGACAGTCTGGCCTTCGCGGAGGCCGTAAAGCTTGGGCGAGGGGCGAGTCCATTCGGCATCTCCGCACATGGCTGTCCGCAAGCGCAGCCAGCCGCTGTGAATTTGCCAGCCGGTTTAGCCCAAATGGGGGAAGAGGCCCGGCCCAAGATCTCGTAATGGTTGGTTCGCCCAGCCAGTTAGGAGACCACTATGCGCAAAGCCTCTCTCGCCATCACAGTCGCCGGCACGGCCTTCTTCAGTCTTTCCACTGTCGCATCGGCATGCGTGTCGATGGACGGCAACTTCGTCGTAAACAACTGCAATTATCGCGTCATGGGAAATTACAAGGGCTCGGATGGCAGTTGGGGTGGCTTCGGACCCATCCGCGCGGGCGGTCGTGAGGTAACTTCCAAAAGACGCGATGCCGGCTGGGACATCAGCTATTGCAACTACGATTCATGGGCGGCAGGCACCTGTCGGCCGAAGGATCCCAGGCAGATGTAGCCGCTTTCAAGCGCGTCGCTTTGCGCGCTCGGCTCGATGCTGACGATGTGGCCGGCGTCGAACACCGGCCACTCTGACGGCGCACGGTAAATCCGTTATTGCTCCTTCTTGAACAGATCCTGGAAGATCAGCTGGCCCCAAGTGCGGCCGCGTGCGTGCACCAGTGCGCCGCCCTCG
Source organism: Mesorhizobium sp. WSM4822 (assembly GCF_055811155.1). Taxonomy (NCBI): domain Bacteria; kingdom Pseudomonadati; phylum Pseudomonadota; class Alphaproteobacteria; order Hyphomicrobiales; family Phyllobacteriaceae; genus Mesorhizobium; species Mesorhizobium sp. WSM4822. The sequence goes on from NZ_JBVVQM010000003.1 coordinate 275,392, forward strand.
TTGAGCTTCCCCAGCTTGACCGGTGCGAACCCGAGTTGTTTGGCCAAGGCCGCCACGGGAGCGATCGCGTCCTCGTCGTCGCTCGAAAGAAAGACGACCCGGTGGCCGCCCTCGACGATCGGATCGGCAGCCAGGGTGGCCGCAATCAGGTGATTGAAGCCTTTGACGAGCTTGGCGCCGGTGAACGCCTTTGCGACGAAGGCGGAGGACGGCAGACCGTCCAGTTCTTCGGGGACTGGAAACACGTTCGTCGCGTCGATGATCGTCTTGCCTTCCCAGCTTGACAGCGCCTTCGCGACATCTGGGTTCGATTCAAAGCGGACAGCCAAAAAGATGATGTCCGCCTTGACCGCGTCCGCCAGCGTTTTCGGGATGATCGTGGGTCCGATCGCGGCCGCGGCTGATGCAAAGCTTTCCGGGTCGCGCGTGGTTGCCACGGACACTTCGATGCCGTTGCGGGCAAACGCCTTGGCAAGAGCCTGGCCGATCTTGCCGAAGCCGATAATTGCATAGCTCATGTATATTCTCCTTCAGTTTACCAGGCCCTGCGGGCTCGGGATATCGAATGGAATGAACGGCGGGGCGTAGCGGGTCAGATTTGCGCCAAGCCCCCGTCGACGGCGACCTCGCTGGCGGTCATGAAGCTGCTGTCGGGCGACGCGAGAAACGCAGCCGCCGCCCCGATCTCCGCTGGATCGGCCATCCGCTGAAGCGGATTCATCGAGGCGAAGACCTTCAAGCCCTCCTCGCCTATCGCTGCCTTCGCGAGTTCGGTCGCCGTCGGCCCGGGCGACAGCACGTTTACCCGGATGCCGGTGCCTTTCAAGTCTTCCGCCCAGGTCCGCGCGAGGTTGCGCACGGCCGCCTTGCTCGCGCTATAGACGCTGAATGCGGGCGCGCCCGTGGTGCCGGCGCTCGATCCGGTCAGGATAATCGAACCGCCCTCGCCCATCAGCGGCAGCGCCTTCTGGACCGTGAAGATCGTACCCTTCACATTGGTGTTGAAGGTTTCGTCAATGTGCTCGGCGGTGAGCTTGCCGAGCGGAAGCAGGCTTCCCACCCCGGCGTTGGCGAAGATGATGTCGAGGGTTCCGCGCTCGGCCTTCACCGCCGCATAGAGCCGATCGAGGTCGGCCTCATCCGAGACCGAGCCCTTCACCGCGCGGGCATTGGGCCCGAGTTCGGCCACAGCGGCGTCTAGCGCGTCCTGCCGGCGGCCGAAGATGAAGACGAAGGCGCCCTCCTCGATGAAGCGCTTCGCTGCGGCGCGGCCGATGCCGGTGGCGCCACCCGTAATAACCGCAACCTTACCGTCCAGTTTTCCCATGACTCAATCCTTCCAGCTTCTGTCTTTGCTCGTTCGGGGTACGCCCCGAGGACCTCTAGATGGGCCCGTCGGGGTCAGGTGGTGAGTGCGGAAGCGCGCACATCGGTGGTGCAAAATCGATCCGCTTTCAGGGCTGACGCCCGCCGCGACGATCCGTGTCCGCCATTCGGAATTGCGCCGCCCCTGTCGACATAAGCTATGATGTCCGCCCCTACCGCTGTAGGATGTGCTAGATACGGGCTTTGGAACGCGCACCGCGCGGTGCCGGATTGCACCATGATCGACTGGGATGACATTCGCTACTTTCTAGCCGTCGCACGCGGAGGCTCGGTGCGGGCTGCCGGCGCGCAGCTCGGGGTGAATCACTCGACCGTGCTGCGACGCATCGCACAGCTTGAGGAACGCCTCGGGGCGCAAATGTTCGAAAAGCTGCCTTCGGGCTACCGCCTGACGGCTGCGGGCGAGGAGGTCCTCGAGCTCGCGAACCAGATGGAAGCGTCGTCTCACCAGCTGGAGACGCGCGTCTTCGGGCGCGACCAGAGCGTGCGCGGGCTTCTGCGGGTGACGCTGGCACCGCCCCTCGTGACACACCTGCTCATGCCGGACTTCGCCGACTTCGCGCGTCTGCACCCGGACATCGAGATGGAAATCTTGTCGTCCGGCGAACTGGCAAATCTGACCAACCGAGAGGCCGACGTGGCGATCCGCGTCGTCTACGACCGCAAAACCCTGCCGCTCAATCTTCACGGCCTGAAGGGAGCGGAGGTGTTCGGCGGCGTCTACATGTCCCGCGATCGCCTGGCCGCGTGGCGTGCGGGCGCGCCTGATCCCATCCGGTGGATCGTCATAAGCGCTCATGGGATTCCGGAATGGGCCAGCGCGGGTGAGGTTCGCACCACGGGGGTTCCATTCAGGACCACGGACGCCGAGGCGCAGATCGTTGCCGTACGGCAAGGTCTCGGGATCACGACACTGCCGTGCTTCGTCGGAGATGCCGACCCCCTGCTGGTGAGGGTGCCAGGCACCGACCTGCACATGTACGGAACGCTCTGGCTTCTCACACAGGGGGAGACACGCAAGACGAAGCGCGTGCGGCTCTTCACGGAGTTCATATCCCGCAGGCTCGGCGCCTACGCTCCGCTTCTCACGGGACTATCTATATCGCGCGACTGACGCCCGGCGGGTCGCCTGCGACGCTTGCGGTGGACAGGCGCCGGCAAGCGGACAGCGGCACCTATTGCGGTTGCAGATGCTCAGCCATGAAGTCGATGAACGCCTCGGTCTAAACCTGATCTGTCGACTGGCCGGCCAGAGAACATTGAACTGATCGGTCTCGGCGGGGGCATAGGCGATGTAGGAATGGGCGGCGACGGAACAGAAGCTCTCGGAACGGATGCCTTCTCCGAAGATCCCTATGCTTCAGAGCGCGTGACCAGTCGCTGATCTGACCTCAGGCCGAGCCATCGGATTGATGCTCGGCAATCGCACTCAGAAAAACCTGGCCGAACTCCTTCAGCTTTGCCGCCCCAACCCCATTCACTTCAGCGAAGGCGTCGAGGTCGTGCGGGCGGCGCTCGGCCATGTCGATCAGGGTGCGATCGGAAAACACCACATAGGCCGGCACCTGACGCTCCTTGGCGAGCCGCAGTCGCAAGGTCTTCAGCGCGGCCAGCAGCCCGGTGTCCACATCCGATTGCCCGAAATCCTGCCCGGAGCGCGTCTTGCCGCGCAAGGCGCGGCTGCGCACCTCGACGCGATAATGGAACGGCATCTCGCCACGGCCAAGCGCATGGCCTTTTTCGGCGATGGCGAGGCCGCCATGACCGGCCGGATCCGGCATCAGGAACCCGCCGGCGACGAGCTGCCGGATCAGCGACAGCCAGAAATCCTTCTTGTGCGCCAGACCGCTGCCGAAACTCGTGAGCCTCTGCTGGTTCCTGGCAAGCACCTTCTCGGTTTCATGGCCGAGCAGGATGTCGATGACATGGCCGGCACCGAAGCGTTCGCCGCTCTGCGCGATGGCTGCCAGGATGATCCGCGCCTCCGCTCCGCCATCGGCGCGCGGCGCCTGATCGAGGCAGGTGTCGCAATTGCCGCAAGGCTGCGCGTCCTCGCCGAAATAGCCGAGCAGCACCTGGCGGCGGCACTGCGCCGTCTCGCAATAGCCGATCAGCATGTCGAGCCGGCCATGTGAGCGCCTCTTGTGCTCGGCCGGCGCATCTTCATCGTCGATGAACATCCGGCGCATGCGGATATCGCCAAGGCCGAACAGCATATGTGCCTCGGCGTCCCGCCCATCGCGGCCGGCGCGGCCGATCTCCTGGTAGTAGGCCTCCAGGCTGCCCGGCATGTCGGTGTGGAAGACATAGGCGACGTCAGGCTTGTCGATGCCCATGCCGAAAGCGATGGTCGCCACCATGACGACGCCGGACAGGGTCATGAAGCTGTTCTGGTTAGCGTCACGCGCCTCCTTGCTCATGCCGGCATGATAAGCGAGCGCGGTGACGCCGTTCTTCTCGAGGAAGGCCGCCATCTCCTCCGTCTTCTTGCGCGACAGGCAGTAGACGATGCCGCTGCGGCCGGGATGGCGCTCGACGAAGCGCAGCAATTGCCGCTTGCTGTCCTGCTTGGCCTCGATGGCAAGCTTGATGTTCGGCCGGTCGAAGCCCAGCACCAGGGTCTCGACGCGCTCGGCAAACAGCCGGGCTTCGATATCGGTGCGCGTGCCTTCGTCCGCCGTTGCCGTCAGCGCGATGATCGGCACGTTGGGGAAGATGCCGCGCAGCCGCGACAAATCCTCGTATTCGCGCCGGAACGCCGGCCCCCATTGCGAGATGCAATGCGCCTCGTCAACGGCGATCAGGCTGACATCGAGCTTGGCCAGCGCCTCGAGCATCCGCTCGGTCATCAGCCGCTCCGGCGCGAGATAGAGCAGGCGCGTCTGGCCCGAGGCGACGCGACGCCATGCGGCGATATTGGCATCGCGGTCGATCGAGGAATTGATCGTATCGGCAGCCACGCCGGCAAGCCGCAAGGCGGCGACCTGATCCTGCATCAGCGCCACCAACGGCGAAACGACAATGGTGAGCCCGCCCAGGACAAGTGCCGGGACCTGGTAGCAGAGCGATTTGCCCGCACCCGTCGGCATGACGGCCAGGACATGCCGCCCGGCCAGCAGCGCGTCCATGACATCGGCCTGGCCGGGGCGAAAATCATCGAAGCCGAACACGTCCTTCAGCACGCGCCGCTTGGGATCTCGCTCTTCTGTCGCGACGGCCGCCGGTGCCCGCATTACCGCGCGTCCACGGTCGGCGTGCTTATTGGCATGTCATAGCCGAACTCGGCGCAGAAACGCCGGACGCCGACGAGAAATGCCGGGGGCAGACCGCCGAGATAGGTCCTGAATTCTTCATTCCGTTCCCATTTTCTCAACGAAGCCACCCGGATCGGATTGTCCGGATCCTCGCTGAAACGAATGCGCGGTGTCAGTCCGAACGATTGCGCGATTCTGTCCTGCTGCGCATCGGGCGCGCCGATCATGTCTTCGTAGCGGACAAAGAGTATCTGCCGGTGCGGTTGTGCCTTCTTCAGCCGGGTCAGCGCGTCGTATTCGGCCAGCCAGCGATGCGGCGTGACGTGGAACCGACGCTCGTTGCGTGTTTGCGGATGCGAACTTGTCAGCGTGTCGAACGGATGGCGCACGCAATAGATCAAGCCGATGGAGGGAGGGAGCTTCGCCAGATGCGCAAAACCGCGCGCATCGCGCTTGACGACGAGGTTCGATTCCGGCCGGTCCAACATGTCCAGCATTGTGTATCGCGCTTCGGGCGGATGGACGAAAATGTCCTCGAAACACCTCATCAGCCGCTGTGTCAGCGTCGTGCCGCTGCGCGCGCAACCCGAAATGAAAATTCTGTTGGCGGGCGCCGCGCGTGCGTATGTGCGTTTTTGCATGCGCTGTTTCAGAGACAGCGGCACGAACCGCAGAAACTCCCGCACAACCCTTCGCGCAGCCGCTCCAAACGCAGCCTCAAGCCTGTGAGCGCCCTTCATCCGCAATTCCGCAGGGCCGCCCGGCACGAAACGCGCCGCTTGGGGTCCATGGCCAAGATACTCGTCGCCGATATCAGCATCAGGCAGACACCGGACTGGAATTCCTGGATGGGAGAGGATGGGAAATCGGTCAAAACGACTCTCTGCATGGGCACCATGCCTTAGCGCAGCTGTCATCGTGCCACAACAGGAACAGGTCGCCTGCAGCCTGCGCCTTCCCTTGCAACACCTTTACCTCGCTGGATTCCTTCACCCAGCAATGTAAGCTCGGCTCCGCTAGCTAGGGAGGATGCGATGCTGCAGACCAGACAGGATGTTCTCGGCGAGCGGTTCCACCTGCAGCGCGCCGCCTTCGAGGCGCAGCCTTTCCCCAACTTTGGCATCCGCAAGGATCGCCTGAAACGCCTGTTGGCGCTGACCGAGCGGCATGAAGCCGACATCTGCACCGCCATCGACACCGACTTCGGTGGCCGTTCGGCACACGAGACGCGTCTTGCGGAACTGTTCGTGGTGCGTGCCGGCATCCGCCACGCGCTTTCGCATCTCAGGGGCTGGATGCGCGAACGCCGCGTTGTCACCACCATGCCGTTCCTGCCCGGGCGAAATCGCCTCGTCCCGCAGCCGCTCGGCGTCGTCGGCATCGTGTCGCCCTGGAATTATCCTTTCCAGCTCGCTGTCGCGCCGGTCACGGCGGCACTCGCGGCCGGCAATCGCGTGCTTATAAAACCTTCCGAATTGACGCCGGCATTCTCAGTGCTGTTGGCCAAACTCGTTGCCGAGCATTTCGCACCCGATGAGCTCAGCGTCATCACCGGCGATGCCGAGATGGGAAAGGCCTTCGTGTCGATGCCTTTCGATCATTTGCTGTTCACCGGCTCGACCGCGGTCGGACGCCAGGTCGCGATCGCCGCGGCCGCCAACCTGACCCCGGTCACGCTCGAACTCGGCGGCAAGTCGCCGGCAATCTTCGATCCGTCCTGCGATCTTGACGCGGCGGTATCCAGCATTGCCTATGGCAAGCTCTTGAATGCCGGGCAGACCTGCATCGCGCCGGATTATCTGCTGGTGCCGAAGGGGCAGGCAGGCACGGTCGCTGTCAAGCTCGCAACGGCGATCGCGAAGCTCTACCCGACCTTGCGCGACAACCCCGACTATACCGTCATCATCAGCGACCGGCACCACCAGCGCCTGCGCGACATGATCACTGAAGCGCGTGACGCAGGCGCCGATGTCACCGAAATCAACCCGGCCGGCGAAGAGCTGGGTGCCAAAAGCCGGAAGCTGCTGCCGACTCTGGTCCGCAACGCCGGCGCAAACCTGCGGCTGATGCGCGAGGAGATTTTTGGGCCGGTGCTGCCCATCGTAGAATACACCGGGATCGACGAAGCGATCGCGCATGTGAACGGGGCAGCCCGACCGCTGGCGCTCTACTGGTTCGGCCGCGACAGCGGCACCCGTCAACGCATCCTGCACGAGACTATTGCCGGCGGTGTCACTATCAACGACTGCATGCTGCATCTGGTACAGGAAAACCAGCCCTTTGGCGGGGTCGGCGCCAGCGGCATGGGCGCCTATCACGGCGAGTGGGGATTTCGGACGTTCAGCAAGGAGAAGCCGGTTTTCACACAGTCGCGGCTGAGCGCCGGAGCCTTGTTGCGCCCGCCCTACGGCAAGACGTTCGAGCGGCTTTTCAGCCTCCTGCGTCACATCACCTGATCGAGCGAGCGCAGCCTCCGGTTCGTCGTGCCATGCAGCGCCGGCGCATTAAGACTATCTTCACCACGGTGCGGCAGGGTCCTCATCCTGCGGTGATGTCTTGAGTACCGCGGCGCCACAAGCGCCCAGGCAACAGACCCGCGCCTCTTTCTGGGGTGCGGGTCATTCCCGCTCGATCTCTTACCCTTGGCTAGCCGAGGAAATCGGCCCGGTGCGGCGTGAAGCTGTCGACCAGCCGCCCTGGTTCCAGCGCCTTGACGCCGTGCACCAGACCGGACGGCACGATGAAGCTGCCGCCGGTCTCGATGGTTTCGGTCCGACCGTCGATGGTCACCTCGAAGCGGCCTTCGGCGACGTAGCTTGCCTGGACATGCGGGTGCGAATGCAGGGCGCCGACGCCACCCTTGTCGAAGCCGAATTCGACCAGCATCAACTCATCGGTGTGCAGGAGGACGCGCCGCCTGTTGCCGTCCGGCGTCGCCGTCCACGTGCCCTCGCCGGCATGCGCGAAAATCTTTGCGGTCATCGTCATCTCCTAAGAGCAATTCCAGGAAAAGTGTGAAACGGTTTTCCGTCCGGAATTGCGTTAAAACAATGAGATAGCGCGGTTCAGCGTTTCCGCGAAACGATGAACCTCGCTAGCGCGCCAGCCAGCCGCCATCCACCGGCACCACCGCTCCATGCATATAGTCCGATGCCGGCGCCAGCAGGAAGACGGCGGCGTCGCCAATGTCGCCCGCCTCGCCCCAGCGGCCGGCCGGGATACGCGCCAGGATGGCGGCGCTGCGGTCGGGATCGGCGCGCAGCGCCTGCGTGTTGTTGGTCTCGATATAGCCCGGCGCGATGGCGTTGACGTTGATGCCTTTTTGCGCCCATTCGCAGGCGAGCAGACGCGTGATGCCGAGCACACCGTGCTTCGAGGCAGTGTAGGACGCAACGCGGATGCCACCCTGGAAACTCAGCACGGAGGCAATGTTGACGATCTTGCCTTTCCGCTCAGCGGCCAAGGCACGCCTTGCAAAGCTTTGGCAGAGCAAAAAAACCGTTTTCAGATTGACGTCCATGACGTCGTCCCAATCGGCCTCGCTGAGATCGACGGCATCGGCGCGGCGGATGATGCCGGCATTGTTGACCAGCCCGTCGAGCGGACCGCTTTCGTCCCAGATCCGGTCGTGCAACGGGCCGGCGGCCGAAATGTCGGCAAGGTCGGCGCTGACCGCCTCGAATTGCCCTCCCAGCGCGGCGACCTTGTCTGCCGTATCGTCCATCGACGAGCGGCCGACGCCGACCACCGCGCCCCCGGCGCGTGCGATCGATACGGCGATGCCCTGGCCGATGCCGGTGTTGGCGCCGGTGACCAGGAAACGTTTTCCGGCAAGGCTGAAGGGGTCGCTCACCGCAGATCGCTCAACGCCACCGGGTCGACATCGGTATAGTCGACATTGTCGCCGGCCATCGCCCAGATGAAAGCATAATTGGAAGTGCCGGCGCCCGAATGGATCGACCAGCCCGGCGACAGCACCGCTTCCTCGTTGCCCATGACGATATGGCGCGTCTCGTCCGGCTCGCCCATGAAGTGGAAGACGCGTGCCGTCTCCGCCAGGTCGAAATAGAGATAGGCCTCCATGCGCCGGTCATGCACATGGCACGGCATGGTGTTCCACACCGAGCCCGGCGCCAGCTGAGTCATGCCGACCACCAGCTGGCAGGTCTTCACGCCGTCGGCATGGATGAACTGGAAGATCGAACGCTCGTTGCAGGTGTCCTTGCTGCCGAGATCGAGGCGCTTGGCGTCGCCGATGCGGATCAGCCGGCTGGGCCAGGCCTGATGCGCCGGCGCGCTGAGCAGATAGAATTTGGCCGGCGCATCTGCATCGGCCGACGCGAACGACACATCAGCGATGCCCATGCCGAGATAGAGCATGTCGCGCGCCTGCAATTCGAAGGACTGGCCGCCGGCCTTGATGACGCCTGCACCGCCGATGTTGACGGCGATCAGCTCGCGACGGTCGAGAAAGTTCTTGGTGCCGGTCGGCTTGATCGTTTCCAGTTGAAGCGCGGCGTCCGTCGGCACGGCGCCGCCGACGATCATGCGGTCGTAATGTGTGTAGGTCAGGCTGATGCGGCCGGGCTGGAACAGGCCGTCAATGTGAAAGTTGTGGCGCAGCTCATCGGTTCCCATCGCCGCGGCGGCGACCGGGTCGATGGCAAAGCGGGATGTATAGTCGGTGTGGCTCTGGTTCATTTCAATCCTGACTTGAGATGGGTCATTCGCCGGCGGCGGCCTTGACCGAACTGGAATAAAAAGCCTGACGCGCATGCAGGCGTTCGCGGTAACGCTGCTGGCTGGCGGTGAGGTGCGCGCGCATCGCCTCTCGCGCGGCCTCGGCATCGCCAGAGGTAATGGCGTTGAGGATCACCAGGTGCTCGCGCTGCAGTCCGCGCTGGTAGCTATCGGATTGCGCCAATTCGGTCGACCAGGGCGAAGTCACGTCGCACGGGATGGCGCGCCGGCCGAGCACGTCGAGCATCTCGACATAGAATGGGTTGCTGGTGGCGCTGGCGATCGCACGATGGAAGGCGAGGTCGGCCGGACCGGTCGGCTCGCTGGCAAGCAGCAGCCGCTCGAATTCGAAGAAGGCTTCCTGGATCGCCGCCTCCTGCGCGGCATTGCGGCGGACGGCGGCGATCCCGGCCGATTCAATCTCGATCGCCAGCCGCACTTCGAGCACGTTGAGCGCGATCGAATCCTTGCTGCCCATGTCGGCGGCCAGCGCGCCGAACATTGTCGAGATGTGCTCTGTGACGAAGACGCCGGCGCCCTGGCGCGGTTCGACCAGCCCGTCGGCGGCAAGCTTGGCCAGCGCCTCGCGGATGACGGTGCGGCTGACGCCGAAGGTTTCGGTCAGTTGGCCTTCGGTCGGCAATTTATGGCCGGGCAGGATCTCACCCGCCTGCAACTGCTTGCGGATCGTCGTGACCACTGTCTCCGACAATTTGGGTTTTCTCTCGACCCTGAGGTCGGTTGCGGTGTCCGATGCCATGTCGCCCCTATTTGAAGACGCTCGGTAGCCAGAGCGAAATGGCCGGAATGTAAGTGACGAGCCCCAGTACCACGAGCCCGGCGCCATAGAACGGCCAGATCGAGCGCATCGCTTCCCAGACGGATATCTTGCCCACTGCGCACGCCACGAACTGCACAGCGCCCACCGGCGGCGTATTCAGCCCGATGCCGAAGTTGAGGATCATGATGACGCCAAAATGTACCGGGTCGACGCCGTAGGCTTGCGCCACGGGCAGGAAGATCGGCGTGCAGATGATGATCGTCGGCCCCATGTCCATGAAGGTGCCGAGGAACAGCATCAAGACGTTGAGCAGGAGAAGCACGACCAGCGGATCGTCCGAGATTGCGTTCATGGAGGCTATGAGCGCTGCCGGCACTTTCAGGAAGGCCATCAACCACGAGAACGCCGCCGCCATGCCGATGATGAGCAGCACCATGGCCGTGGTGCGCACGGCACCATGGGTGGCATGAACGAAACCTTCCCAAGTCATCTGCCGGTAAACGAAGACAGTGACGAGCAACGCATAGATGACCGCGACACAGGAACTCTCGGTCGCCGTGAAAACGCCCGATCGTACGCCACCGAAGATGATCGCGATCAGCAGCAGGCCGGGCACCGCGACAGCGAAGAGATGCGCGACGGCGGTGAAGCCCGGAAACGGCTCGGTCGGATAACCGCGGGAGCGCGCCACGAAATAGGCGGTGATCATCAGCGACAGGGCCAACAGCAGGCCCGGAATGATGCCGGCCGTGAACAGGTCGGCGATGGAGATCTTTCCACCTGCCGAGATCGAGTAGATGATCATGTTGTGCGACGGCGGCAGGAGCAGCGCGATCAGCGCTGCCATCGACGTGACGTTGACGGCGTAATCCGCTCCATATCCACGCGCTTTCATCTGCGGGATCATCAAGCCGCCGACCGCCGCCGCCTCGGCCACCGCGGAGCCCGAAATGCCGCCGAACAGTGTAGCGGTCGCAATGTTGACCTGCCCGAGGCCACCGCGCAAATGGCCAACGAGCGAGCCGGCGAAGGCAACGATCTTGCTGGCGATGCCGCCGCGCACCATCAAGTCGCCGGCATAGATGAAGAAGGGAATGGCCAGCAGCGAAAAGACGCTCATGCCGGAATTCAGGCGCTGGAACACGATGAGCGGCGGCAGGCCCATATAGAGGACGGTGGCAAAGCTTGCGACGCCGAGGCAGAAAGCAATCGGCGTGCCGATAAGCATCAGAAGGGTGAAGACGCCGAAGAGGATCCAGAGTTCCATGCCGTCAGACCTTCACGTTCGCCGTGTCGAGTTCGGCTGCGACTTCCGCCGGCGGCAGTTCATCGAGCACATCGTCGATCGGCGCACCGGAGAGGCGAAGCACGATGCGCTCCAGCGTGAAGAGCACGACGAGCACGCCTCCCGCGACCAGCGGGACGTAGTCCCAGCCCCCCGATATGCCGAGCGACGGCAAGGTAGCGCCCCAGGTCAATGCGACCAGTTGGCTACCATACCAGATCATACCGATGCCGAAGGCGAGCGCGACGAGGTCCGAGATCATCCGCAGCCAACGCTTGCCGCCTTTGGGCAGCACGTAGAGCAGGACGTCGAAGCCGAGGTGATAGTTCTCGCGCACGCCGACGGCAGCGCCGAGGAAGATGAACCAGCTCATCAGCATCACCGAGCCCTGCTCGGTCCAGCTTGGCGAGCGGTTCAGGACATAACGACCGAACACCTGCCAGGCGACGAAGGCGGTCATCAGCACCAGCCCGATGCCTGCGACCCATAGCGCCGCTGTGCTGACGCGCGACATCATGCGCGCGACGCCGGACAGGGGCGGCCTGTGTTCTGGGCTGGAGGTCACCGGTTCTCTCCGCAAGAGGATGGCGGCGCGGAATGCCCGCGCCGTCGCTTGATCACTGCACGGCCTTGATGGCTTCGACCATGGCCTTCAGCTTGTCGTCCTTGACGTGCTTCTCGTAGACCGGACCCATGGCGTCGATGAAGGGCTGCTTGTCCGGCGTCGTGATCTGCGAACCGGCCGCCTCGACCTTGGCGCGCGATTCCTTGACCTTGGCGGTCCACAGCTCGCGCTGCCTGGCGACGCTCTCCTTGGCGGCCGCCTTGAAGATCGCCTGATCCTCCGGCGTCAGCTTGTCCCAGCTCGACTTCGCCATGACGAAGGCTTCCGGCACCATAGTGTGCTCGTCGAGCGAATAGAACTTGGCGACTTCCGCATGCTTGGCGGTGTCGTAGCTCGGAAAATTGTTTTCCGCGCCGTCAATGACCCCGGTCTCGATCGCCGAATACACCTCGCCATACGGCATCGGCGTCGCGTTGGCGCCGAGTGCCGCCACCATGTCGACGAAGATGTCGGACTGGATGACGCGGAACTTCATGCCGGACAGATCGGCTAATGAGTTGATCGGTTTCTTCGAATTGTAGAAGGAGCGCGCGCCGCTGTCGTAAAAGGCGAGCAGCACCAGCCCGACCTGTTCGAACGCCGCCGCGATCTGGTCGCCGACCGCCCCGTCCATGACCTTGTGCATATGGTCTTCCGAGCGGAAGATGTAGGGCAGCGAGGGCACCGTGGTTTCGGGAATGAGCCCGTTGAACGGCGCCATCGAGATGCGGTTGAGGTCGATCACGCCGGTGCGCACCTGCTCGATCGTGTCCTTTTCTTCGCCGAGCTGCGCGGAATGATAGAGCTCGACCGCATAGCGGCCGGCCGTACGCTCCTTTACAAGCTCGCCGAAATATTTGACTGCCTCGACCGTCGGATAGCCGTCCGGGTGGGTGTCGGACGAGCGCAGAACCGTCTGGGCGCTTGCCGTTCCGGCCATCAGTGCGGCGGCGAGCAGCGCAGCTCCCGTCAGTCTTGAAAAATGCAACATGGTTTCCTCCCTTTGCATTGCGGGCGAGTTGCCCCTTCAGAGCCGATACGCCTTTTTCGCCAGCGTATAGGTCAGTTCCCGTGCCAGCTCATGCGCCTCGTCCTCGCGCAGCCGATGCTCGGCGACGAGACGCGCCAGGAACGCGGAGTCGACTCGCCGCGCCACATCGTGACGCGCCGGGATCGACGGAAAGGCACGGGTGTCGTCGTTGAAACCGACGGTGTTGTAGAAGCCGGCCGTCTCGGTGGTCATCTCGCGGAAGCGCCGCATGCCTTCCGGGCTGTCGTGGAACCACCATGCCGGCCCGAGCTTCAGCGCCGGGTAGACACCGGCCAGCGGCGCCAGCTCGCGCGCATAACTGGTCTCGTCGAGCGTAAACAGGATGACGGTGAGGTCGCGCTCCAGCCCGACGCAGTCGAGCAGCGGCTTCAGCGCCGTCACATAGTCGGTCCGGGTCGGGATATCGAAACCCTTGTCGCGGCCGAAATTCTGGAAGATCGAGGGTGAATGGTTGCGCCAGGAGCCGGGATGGATCTGCAGGACCAGTCCATCGTCGAGGCTCATCTTGGCCATCTCGGTCAGCATCTGGGCGCGGAACAGTTTTCGCTCGCGCTCATCGTCGGAACCACGGCGAATCCGATTGAACAGCTCTTGCGCCGCCGCATCCGAAAGATTGGCGGTCTCGGCCGTCGGATGGCCATGATCCGACGAAGTCGCGCCGAAGCTTTTGAAGAAGGCGCGCCGCTGGCGATGCGCATCGAGATAGCCGGCCCAACTGCCGGTGTCGCAGCCGGTGATCTCGCCGAGCCGGTCGAGATTGGTTGAAAACCCTTCGAAATCGGGATCGACGACTGCATCCGGCCGATAAGCGGTGACCACACGGCCCTGCCAGCCGCTGTCGCGGATCATCTGGTGCCATTTGAGATCGTCGAGCGCGCCTTCCGTGGTCGCGATGACCTCGATGTTGAAACGCTCGAACAGCGCGCGCGGGCGAAAATTCTCCCACTGCAGCAGCGTCGCGATGGTGTCATAGTGGCGGTCGGCGGTCGCCGCGGTCAGCGGTTCGTCGATGCCGAACAGATCGGCAAGCACATGATCGAACCATAGCCGGGTCGGCGTGCCCCGAAACAGATGATAATGCTCGGCAAAAAGCCGCCAGATCGCCCTGCCGTCGGTCTCGACCGGCGCGCCATTGAGCGTCGCCACGCCGAGATCCTCGAGGCGGACGCCTTGGCTGAACAGCATGCGGAAGATGTAGTGATCCGGGACGATGAGCAGTTGCGCCGGATCCGGGAATGGCTCGTTCAGCGCATACCAGCGCGGATCGGTGTGGCCATGCGGGCTGACAAGGGGCAGGTCCTTGATCCCGGCATAGAGATCACGGGCAACCGAGCGCGAATGCGCCTCGGCGGGAAACAGCAGATCCGCATGGGTCAGTGCCACGGTCATCCTCCCAAGGCCACTATCGGTAGGGGCGGCAAGAAATAATGTCAACATACAAAAATACGATTGTTGTATGATGACTTTTCGACCCATTGTGTGGCAGGAAATCGAATGTTACGCCGCTTTGCCGATCCCTGCCGAGGCCACTCATGTCATCCGACCAGACCAGTCGCACCACGACGACCGAACGCCTTTCCACGAAGACGGTGCGCGCACTGCCGGCTTCGATCGCGACACCTGCGTATGATCGCAGCCGCATCGTCCCGGGCATCGTGCACCTTGGTGTCGGCGCCTTCCACCGCGCCCATCAGGCAGCCTATGTCGACGATTGCCTGGCGGCAGGCGAGGCGGATTGGGGCATAACAGGCGTTTCGCTGCGCAGCACCGACACGCGCGACGCTCTCACGCCGCAGGACGGGCTCTACACGCTGGCGATCAGAAGCAGTGGAACCGAAAAGCTTCAGGTCATCGGCTCGATCGGTGCGATGCTGGTGGCGCCGGAGAATCCGGGCGCGGTGCTGGCCACGCTGACCGATCCGCGCACCCGCATCGTCACGCTGACGATCACCGAAAAAGCCTATCTGAGGGCGGCAGGCGGGGGATTGGATGCCGCCCATCCCGATATCGTCCATGATCTGGCCAATCCACGGATGCCGAAGACAGCGCATGGTTTCCTGACCGAGGCGCTTGCCCTGCGACGCGCCGCCGGCACGCCGCCCTTCACTGTCCTGTGTTGCGACAATTTGCCGGCCAACGGCGCCACGCTGCACCGGCTGTTGGTCGAATTCGCCCAGTTGCGAGATGCCGGGCTCGCCCAATCGAGTGATGTCGGAATTGCCGACCACATCGCACACCAGGTCGCATTTCCCTCCAGCATGGTCGATCGCATCGTGCCTGCAACCACCGATGCCGATCGGGCGCGGATCGCTGAAGAACTCGGCGTCGAGGATGCCTGGCCCGTGATGACCGAGCCGTTTTGCCAATGGGTGGTCGAAGATAAATTCCCGACTGGCCGGCCCGCGTGGGAACAATTCGGCGTCACCATGGTTCGCGACGTCGGCCCGTTCGAGGACATGAAGCTCAGGCTGCTCAACGGCTCGCATTCGGCCATCGCCTATCTTGGCCTGCTCAGCGGTCATGCCACCGTCGACCGCGCCTTCGCCGACCCGGCGATCCGGCAATTCGTCGATGCCTTGTGGGCCGAAGCCATCCCGACCCTGCCCGAGGATGCCGGATTGGACACGAGCGCCTATATTGCGGAGCTCGCGGAGCGTTTTTCCAACACTGCACTTGCCCATCGCACGGCGCAGATCGCCAATGACGGCAGCCAGAAACTGCCGCAGCGCATCGTCGCCTCCGCCATCGAATGCCTCGAAGCCGGTACTGAACTGGTCCATCTGACCCTGGTGGTGGCTGCCTGGATCGCCGCCTGCGCCGCGCGAGGAAAAACCTTGCCGGAGGGCCATTTCACCGACCCGCTCGACGCGGCGTTGAAGGAACTTTTGAGTGAGCAACTGCCGGCCAACGAAACCGTGACCGCGGTGTTCGACCTGGCCGGCTTCGCCAGGGACCATGCCGAGCGGCAGACATTGATCGAACTCGTGGCTGTCCATCTCGTCCACCTGCGACGGGACGGTCCGACCCTGGCCTTCGCTGCGCTTGGCATACAGAGCGAGCAGACCTGAGCTATGGCCTCGCGGTTATGATGTCGGCGGGACAGCGCCCCTGGGCGCGAAGGATCACGACAGAACGCCCGTCCTGCGCGCTACCAATGTGAGGGCATGAATTCCAGAGCGCTCCGGCCTTACGCCGGAAGAATAGCGCCTTCCAGCGTGGTGAGCTGGCTAAGGAACTGCTCCGCCTTGCTGCGAGCCTCGTCGTCCTTGGCGTCGGCAGCGTCTTCTTTGGCTTCCTGGATGCGGCGCGCGAGATCGGCGCGGTCGACATCCTTCACGGCGACAGCCGATTCCGCCAGCAGCGTGCAGCCGGCCGGAACGATGTCGGCGAAGCCGCCGAACACCACATAGCGTTCTTCGCCGCCCGCCGCGGTCTTCACGGTGACGACGCCCGGCTTGATCGTGGTCATGACCGGCGCATGATGCGCCATCACGGTCATCTCGCCTTCGGCGCCCGGAATGACGACGGATTCGACCTGCTCGGAAACAAGCAGGCGTTCCGGCGAGACCAGTTCGAATTTGAAAGCTTCAGCCATGATCAATTTAGCGAATAGCGAATAGCGAGTAGCGAATTAGTCAGAAGAAGAATTCGCCGGCCCATATTCCCAATTCGCTACTCCCTATTCGCTATTCGCTTGATTACGCCGCTTCGGCCGCCAGGCGCTGTGCCTTCTCGACCGCTTCCTCGATGCCGCCGACCATGTAGAAGGCGGCTTCCGGAAGGTGATCGTAGTCGCCGTTGCAGAGGCCCTTGAAGCCCTTGATGGTGTCGGCGAGGTCGACCAGCTTGCCCGGCGCGCCGGTGAACACTTCGGCGACGAAGAAGGGCTGCGACAGGAAGCGCTCGATCTTGCGGGCGCGGGCCACGGTCTGCTTGTCCTCTTCCGACAGCTCGTCCATGCCAAGGATGGCGATGATGTCCTGCAGCGACTTGTAGCGCTGGAGGATCGACTGCACCTGGCGCGCGACGCCATAATGCTCGTCGCCGACGACCAGCGGGTCGAGCATGCGCGAGGTCGAATCCAGCGGATCGACCGCCGGATAGATGCCCTTTTCGGCGATGGCGCGGTTGAGCGTCGTCGTCGCGTCAAGGTGGGCGAACGAGGTCGCCGGCGCCGGATCGGTCAGATCGTCGGCGGGCACGTAGATGGCCTGCACGGACGTGATCGAGCCCTTGGTGGTGGTGGTGATACGTTCCTGCAGCGCGCCCATGTCGGTGGCGAGCGTCGGCTGATAGCCCACGGCCGAAGGAATACGGCCGAGCAGAGCCGACACTTCCGAACCAGCCTGCGTGAAGCGGAAGATGTTGTCGACGAAGAACAGCACGTCCTGGCCCTGGTCGCGGAAGTATTCCGCAACCGTCAGGCCGGTCAGGCCGACGCGGGCGCGCGCGCCCGGCGGCTCGTTCATCTGGCCATAGACGAGTGCGGCCTTGGAGCCTTCGCCGCCGCCCTTCTTGTTGACGCCGGATTCGATGAACTCGTGATACAGATCGTTGCCTTCGCGGGTGCGCTCGCCGACGCCGGCGAACACCGAATAACCGCCATGCGCCTTGGCGATGTTGTTGATCAGTTCCTGGATCAGCACGGTCTTGCCGACGCCGGCGCCGCCGAACAGGCCGATCTTGCCGCCCTTGGCGTAGGGAGCCAGCAGGTCGAGCACCTTGATGCCGGTGATCAGGATCTGCGCTTCCGTCGACTGCTCGACATAGGTCGGAGCCGGCTGGTGGATGGAGCGCATTTCGGTCGCGTCGACCGGGCCTTCTTCGTCGACCGGCTCGCCGATGACGTTGATGATGCGACCGAGCATGCCCGGGCCGACCGGCACGGTGATCGGCGCGCCGGTGTCACGCACTTCCTGGCCGCGAACCAGACCTTCGGTCGAGTCCATGGCGATGCAGCGCACGGTGTTTTCACCCAGATGCTGGGCGACTTCGAGCACCAGGCGGTTGCCGACATTGGCGGTCTCGAGCGCGTTCAGGATCGCCGGCAGGTGATCGCCGAACTGCACGTCGACAACGGCGCCGATGACCTGGCGGACCTTGCCGGCAACGCCCGTTGCCTTGGTGGCCACTGCCGATGTCTTGGCAGCAGCGGCCTTCACCGGTGCTGCCGACTTGGCCGGGGCCGCCTTCGCGGCTGCTGCTGGAGCCTTTGCCGCCTTCGCGGGGGCTGCGGTCTTCGCGGCTGCGGCCTTGGGGGCTGCCGTCTTGGGGGTCGCTGCTTTCGCCATCGTCTTTACCCTTTTTCGTCCTTTGTTTCTCACGCGGTCCAGTCGCGGGTCGATGACCCGCGAACCGCGCCTAGAGCGCCTCGGCGCCCGAAATGATTTCGATCAGTTCCTTGGTGATCTGCGCCTGCCGCTGGCGGTTGTAGGTGATCGACAGCTTGTTGATCATGTCGCCGGCGTTGCGCGTCGCATTGTCCATGGCGCTCATCTTGGCGCCCATTTCGCCGGCCACGTTTTCGAGCAGCGCCCGGAAAACCTGCACGGAGATGTTGCGCGGAATGAGGTCGGAGAGGATTTCGCCCGGCTCCGGCTCGTATTCGTAGACGGCACTACCGCCATCGATCGCCTCGGCCGGAGCCGAAGCAACGCCGGCCGGGATGATCTGCTGCGCGGTCGGGATCTGGCTGATCACCGACTTGAACTGCGAATAAAACAGCGTGCAGATGTCGAAGCCGCCCTCGTTGAAGAGGTGGATGACCTTCTTGGCGATGGCATCGGCATTGACGAAGCCGAGTGTCTTGACCTCGCGCAGATCGACGCGGTCGATGATCATCGATGCATAGTCGCGGCGCAGGATGTCGAAACCCTTCTTGCCGACGCAGATGATCTTGACCTGCTTGCCCTCCGCCAAAAGCTTCCGGATATGGTCGCGGGCAAGGCGGGCGATCTGCGAATTGAAGCCGCCGCACAGGCCGCGCTCGGCGGTGCAGACGACGAGCAGATGCACGTCATCCTTGCCGGTGCCGGTCATCAGCGCCGGGGCATCGCCGCCGCCGCCGATGGCCTGGGTGATGTTGGCCAGCACGGAACCCATGCGCTCCGAATAGGGGCGCGCCGCTTCCGCGGCCTCTTGAGCACGGCGCAGCTTCGCCGCGGCGACCATCTGCATCGCCTTGGTGATCTTCTGCGTCGCCTTGACCGAGGCGATACGGTTACGAAGGTCTTTTAATGAAGGCATGCTTCAAACCTGATCCCGTCTTGTCTCATCCTGACTGGCAATTCGCTCAGGCGAAGGTCTTGGCGAAAGCGTCGATCTCGGCCTTCAGCTTGGCGCGCAGATCGTCCGACAGCGCCTTTTCCTTGCGGATGGCATCGAGGACGTCCTTGCCGGCCGAACGCATGTGGCTGAGCAGGCCATGCTCGAACTTGCCGACCTGGTTGACCGGCAGCTTGTCGAGATATCCGTTGACGCCGGCGAAGATCACCGCGACCTGCTCTTCCGTCTTCAGCGGCGAGAACTGTGGCTGCTTCAGGAGTTCGGTGAGGCGCGATCCGCGGTTGAGCAGGCGCTGCGTGGCGGCGTCGAGATCCGAGCCGAACTGCGCGAAGGCCGCCATTTCGCGGTACTGCGCGAGCTCGCCCTTGATCGAGCCGGCAACCTGCTTCATCGCCTTGATCTGCGCTGCCGAGCCGACGCGGCTGACCGACAGACCGACGTTCACCGCAGGACGAATGCCCTGGAAGAACAGGTTGGTTTCAAGGAAGATCTGGCCATCGGTGATCGAGATCACGTTGGTCGGGATGTAGGCCGACACGTCGTTGGCCTGCGTCTCGATGATCGGCAGGGCGGTCAGCGACCCACCGCCCAGATCGTCGTTGAGCTTGGCGGCGCGCTCGAGCAGGCGCGAGTGCAGATAGAAGACGTCGCCCGGATAGGCTTCGCGGCCCGGAGGGCGGCGCAGCAGCAGCGACATCTGGCGGTAGGCGACGGCCTGCTTCGACAGATCGTCATAGCTGATCAGCGCGTGCATGCCATTGTCGCGGAAATATTCGCCCATGGTGGCGCCGGCGAACGGCGCCAGGAACTGCATCGGTGCCGGATCGGAAGCGGTGGCGGCGACGATGATCGAATATTCGAGCGCGCCGCGCTCTTCCAGCACCTTGACGAACTGCGCGACGGTCGAGCGCTTCTGGCCGACGGCGACGTAGACGCAGTAGAGCTTTTCCTTCTCGGGGCCGTTGTCGTGCACCGACTTCTGGTTGAGCATCGTGTCGAGGATGATGGCGGTCTTGCCGGTCTGGCGATCGCCGATGACCAGCTCGCGCTGGCCGCGGCCGACCGGGATCAGCGCATCGATGGCCTTGAGGCCGGTCGACATCGGCTCGTTCACCGACTTGCGCGGAATGATGCCGGGCGCCTTGACGTCGACGCGCTTGCGCTCGACCGCCTTGATCGGACCCTTGCCGTCGATCGGATTACCGAGCGCGTCGACGACGCGGCCGAGCAGGCCTGGGCCGACGGGGACGTCGACGATGGCGCCAGTGCGCTTGACGATGTCGCCTTCCTTGATGTCGCGGTCGGCGCCGAAGATGACGACGCCGACATTGTCGGCTTCGAGGTTGAGCGCCATGCCGCGGATGCCGCCGGGGAATTCGACCATTTCGCCGGCCTGGACATTGTCGAGGCCGTAGACGCGGGCGATACCGTCACCGACGGACAACACCTGTCCGACTTCGGAGACCTCGGCCTCCTTGCCGAAATTCTTGATCTGGTCTTTCAGAATTGCGGAAATTTCCGCGGCGCGGATGTCCATCAGCCGACCTCTTTCAGTGCAAGCTTGAGCGAATTGAGTTTGGTTTTGAGCGACGTATCGATCTGGCGCGAGCCCATCTTGACCACCAGCCCGCCGAGCAGCGACGGATCGACGGTGACGGAGATAGCCACGTCCTTGCCGGCAACGCTCTTCAGCGCCGCCTTGAGTTCGGTCTGCTGGGCAGCCGTCAGTTCGTGAGCCGACGTCACTTCAGCAGCGGTCTCGCCACGATGTTCGGCTGATATCTGGCGGAACGCCCTGATCATGCCGGGAATGGCGAACAGCCGGCGGTTACGGGCGACGACGCGCAGGAAATTACCAGTGAGGCCGGCAATCCCGGCCTTGTCGGCGATCGCCGCGATGGCCTTCGCCTGGTCCTCGCTGGAGAACACCGGGCTGTTGATCAGCCGGGTGAGATCAGCGCTGCCCGCGAGCATGGCTTCGAAGCTGTTGAGGTCGGCTTCGACCTTGGCCGCGGAATTTGCCTGCAGGGCGAGTTCGAACAGCGAACCCGCATAGCGTTCTGCGACACCTGAGATTGGCGATGACGATTGAGCCACGGACCGTCTTTTCTCTTGTCTGACAGGCCGTAGATTGTTGGCGCGAGCAAAAACTCTGGCTAAATCTTTGACCTTACTGCATTTTTTCAAGCACGGAGACGCGGCTTCCGCTATCCCCGGCCGAAAGTCGATTGCCGTCTAGCACAGGCATTTTAAGACCGCAATGCGTCGTTCCGCATGGTTTTCAGGCACTATTGTCGCATCCGGCGAAAGTCACCCGTCTTCCATCGCGGAATACCCCACGATTCAAGGCAGAAAGCCGAAGGCAAAGGCGAGCGGCAACGCCGCCAGCACCAATTCCACCACAATGGAAACCCAATTGAAAGGCGTGTTGGCGCCATCAGACATCATCGACAGCAGCCGGCCGAAGGCTGTGAACAGCCAGGAGAAGCCGAGCGCCATGTAGATCAGCGGCTGCGCCAGCAGGATACAGCACAGGCCGACACCGAGATAAAAGCCGGACATCCTGCCGCGCCCCTCGGCGATCGCCGCCGCCTTCTCTGGCTTGACCTGCAGGCGCAGGGCACGGAAGGCGAGGCCAGGGGCCAGAAAAAACAAAAGACCGAGCAGCACGGTGACGACGGCGCTCGACCAGGCCAGCCATTCGCCCTGGCTCGTCGGCCATGGAAGCGCAGAATCCATCTTGTCCCCTCGAAATGCCTGTTTTGAAATTCCGGGCATTCTAGCGGAGGAAAAGAGGCGCGCCAGATGGATCCACGCACTTTAGGCGGCGCGCATCAACCGAGCGCGAATGCCACAGCCGCTTCGGCATGGATGCGCGTCGTGTCGAAGACCGGGATGTCGAAATCCAGCTGGCCTATGAGCATGGTGATCTCGGTGCAGCCCATGATGACGCTGTCGGCCGCCTCGTCGCGGCGCAGGCGCTCGGTCTCGGCGATATAGGCCGCCTTTGAAGTCTCCTTGACGATGCCCTGGCACAACTCGTCGTAGATGACGCGATGGACCATGTCGCGCCCGGCGCCATCGGGCACGACCGGGTTCAAGCCAAATCTGTCGGCGAGCCGGCCCTTGTAGAAATCCTGCTCCATGGTGAAGCGCGTCGCCAGCAGCGCCGGGCGCTGCATGCCGGCGCGCTTGACCGCCACCGCGGTGGCATCGGCGATGTGGATCAGCGGGATCGACACCGACGCCTGCACCTGATCGGCCAGTTTGTGCATGGTGTTGGTGCACAAAAGCAGACCTTCCGCGCCGCCCGCCTCTAGCTTGCGCGCTGCTTCGACCAGAAGCGCGCCGGCGCCGTCCCAGTCGCCATGATGCTGTCGCTCGGCGATCTCTGCAAAATCGAAGGACCACAGAAGCAGTTTCGCCGAATGCAAGCCGCCCAGCCGATCGCGCACGATCTCGTTGAGCAGGCGATAGTAGATGGCGGTGGATTCCCAGCTCATGCCGCCGATTAGGCCAAGGGTTTTCATTCGGCGACACTCCAGAAGGACCTGATGATCTCTTTCAGCGGATCGAAGTCCACCTGAACCTGAACCTGTCCCCACGCCATGGCCTCAGATGGTTCCAGCCAATCTTCGCCACGATGATAAGCGCAAAAAACAGAAGGCAATACAGAATTGGGTGGTGGCTAAAAATCAGGCCTGTAACGAAGAAAATACCCAAAATGATCCAACCGGCTCGTAACGCCAAAAAAACGGCACTTGTCAGAAAACTCATGTTCACCCGCTCGCGGTCATTTGTGGGTTACCCACTAAAGATAGCGGTCGGACGCCACGCTACAAGAAGCTCTGCGGATCGATATCGACCTGCACCCTGACCGAACCGCGCTGCTTCGGCCCGTTGGCCAGCATGGCCCTGATAAAACCTTGCATGTCGGCGCGCCGTTCGCCCTGGATCAGCAGGCGGAAACGGTGACGGCCGCCGAGCAGTGACAGCGGCGCCTCCGCCGGCCCCAGCACGAACAGATCGGTCGCCTCGGGCGCGGCGCGGCGCAGGCCGCGTGCATGGCCCTCGGCTTCCGCCCGTGTCACTGCACTGACGATAACGCCCGCGAGCCGGCCGAAGGGCGGCAGGGCAGCCCGTTCGCGCTCGGCGATCTCGCGTTCGTAAAACGCCTCGGCGTCGCCCGAGACGATCGCCCGCATCACCGGGTGGTCGGGCTGAAAAGTCTGCAAAAGGCCAAGGCTCTTCTTGCCGGTGCGGCCGGCGCGGCCGGTGACTTGGCTGAGCAGCTGGAAGGTGCGCTCGGCGGCGCGCGGATCGCCATTGGCAAGTCCGAGATCGGCATCGACGACGCCGACCAAAGTCATGTTGGGAAAGTTGTGGCCCTTGGCGACGAGTTGCGTGCCGATGACGATGTCGGCCTCGCCATCGGCGATCGCTTCCAGCTCCAGCCGCAGCCGGCGCACGCCGCCCATCAGGTCCGACGACAAAACGATGGTGCGTGCGTCGGGAAAATGCGTGACGACCTCCTCGGCGATGCGCTCGACGCCCGGTCCGCAAGCCACCAGATGATCGAGCGTGCCGCATTCCGGGCAGGCTTCGGGGCGGCGCTCATTGTGTCCGCAATGATGACAAACCAGCTGACCGCGAAAACGATGCTCGACCAGCCAGGCCGAGCAGACCGGGCAGCCGAAGCGGTGGCCGCAGACCCGGCACAGCGTCAGCGGCGCATAGCCGCGCCGGTTGAGGAACAGCAGCGACTGCTCCTGCCTCTCCAGCGTCTGGCGCATCTGGTCGAGCAGCACCGGCGACAGGAAACCGCCGCGCGCCGGCGGCGCCCGCCGCATGTCGACCGCCTTCAGATGAGGAAGCGCCGCCTCGGCGAAGCGAGCTGAAAGCACCGCTCTGTTATATTTACCTTGGCTGGCATTGACCCGGCTTTCGACCGACGGCGTTGCCGACGCCAGCACGACGGGGAAGCTGCCGATATGGCCGCGCACCACGGCCATATCACGCGCATTGTAGAAGACGCGGTCCTCCTGCTTGTAGGCAGGGTCGTGCTCCTCGTCGACGACGATCAGTCCGAGCTCCTTGAACGGCAGGAACAGCGCCGAGCGAGCGCCGGCGACGACCCGCACGCCGCCTTCCGCCACTTGCCGCCAAACCCGCTCGCGCATCCGCGGCGGCAGGTCGGAATGCCATTCGCCCGGCTTGGCGCCGAAGCGCTGCTGGAAGCGCTCGAGAAAGGCATGCGTCAGCGCGATTTCCGGCAGCAGGATCAGCACCTGCCTGCCTCGGTCGAGCGCCGCCGCCACCGCCTCGAAATAGACCTCCGTCTTGCCCGAACCGGTGACGCCGTCGAGCAGCGCAACGTTGAACACGCCGGCTGCGACATTGGCGCGCAGCATCAGCGCCGCGTCGCTCTGGTCCGGCATCAGTTCCGGTATGGCGTAGCCGGGATCAGGCGCGGCCACCACCGGGCGCGGCGGGATCATCACGGTCTCGAACACGCCTTGCGCCCTCAGGCCGTCGATCACCGTCGACGACACGCCGGCGGCGTGAGCGAGGCCGGAGCGCGTCCAGGCGAGCCCGCCTTCGGCCGTCTCCAGAACGCGCTGCCTGGCGCCCGTCATGCGGTCGGGTGCGAGAAGCGTGCGCTGCAACCCCTCGATCCACGGTTCGGGGTCGAAAGCCTCCGGCGCCCTGAGCAGCATGCGCGCTACCATACCCGGCGGCGATAGCGTGTACTGCGCCACCCAGTCGACGAAACGGCGCATCGCGCGGTCGATCGGCGGGCAGTCGAAGACCTGTTCGATAGGGCGCAGCTTTTTCGCGTCGACCTTCTCGACCGCGCCATCCCAGACGATGCCGGCGACCTGGCGCGGCCCGAGCGGCACGCGCACGATCGAGCCCGGCACCACGCGCATGCCGGCCGGCACGGCATAGGTGTAGGGGCGTTCGGCGGGCATCGGCACCAGCACCGGTGCGGCTGCGACAAAGGGCGAATCTTCGATCATGAGGCGTGACCTTGCCCTGACTTTGGTCTAGATCAAAGGCCGACCCCGAATGTGCATGGCATGCACATAAGAATCTTCAGGAGACCCGCCATGAAATTTTTTGTCGACACCGCCGACGTCAAGGATATCCGTGAGCTGAACGATCTGGGGCTGCTCGACGGCGTCACCACCAATCCGTCGCTGATCCTCAAATCCGGCGGCAAGATCGCCGATGTCACCAAAGAGATTTGCGACATCGTCAAGGGTCCGGTCTCGGCTGAAGTCACCGCCACCGAATATTCCGAGATGATGCAGCAGGCCAAGGTTCTGGCCAAGATCGCCGACAATGTCTGCATCAAGGTGCCGCTGACGCTGGACGGTCTCAAGGCCTGCAAGACGATCCGCACCGAGATGAACCGCCTGGTCAACGTCACGCTGTGCTTTTCGGCCAACCAGGCGCTGCTGGCGGCCAAGGCCGGTGCCTCGTTCATCTCGCCCTTCGTCGGCCGCGTCGACGACATCGGCATCGACGGCATGGAGCTGATCCAGGAGATCAGGCAGATCTACGACAATTACGATTTCCAGACCGAGATCCTCGTCGCTTCGGTGCGCACGGTGAACCACGTCAAGCAGGCGGCCCTCATCGGCGCCGATGTCGTGACCGCCCCCCCGGCGACCCTGAAGGCGCTGGTCAAGCACCCGCTGACCGACAAGGGCCTGGAACAGTTCCTCGCCGACTGGGCAAAGACCGGCCAATCGATCGGCTGAGAATGGCGATCGGCTGAGACCAATCGCTTGTAATCAAAAAGGCCGGGCAACCGGCCTTTTTGATGTGCGCTTCAAGCGGGCTGCCGATCAGTCCGTGCCATCGTCCTCGGGCGCGCTTGCCGGCTGGCGCCGGCCCATGATGATTTCGCGTTTGCCGACATGGTTGGGTGCGCCGACCAGGCCTTCCTTTTCCATACGCTCGACCAGGGACGCGGCGCGGTTGTAGCCGATGCCGAGGCGGCGCTGGATGTAGGACGTCGAGCACTTCTTGTCGCGCACCACCACCTTCACCGCCTCGTCGTAGATCGCGTCGCTGTCTTCGGCTGCGACGGATCCCTTGTCGAAGACCGCGCCCTGGTCTTCTTCGATTTCTTCCTCGTCCTCGTCGGCCGTCACGGTTTCCAGATATTCAGGGCGCCCTTGCGCCTTGAGATGCGCGACCACATGCTCGACCTCGGCGTCGGAAACAAACGGCCCATGCACGCGCGAAATGCGCCCGCCGCCCATCATGTGCAGCATGTCGCCCTGGCCAAGCAATTGTTCGGCGCCCTGCTCGCCCAGGATGGTGCGGCTGTCGATCTTCGATGTCACCTGGAAGGAAATCCGGGTCGGGAAGTTGGCCTTGATCGTGCCGGTGATGACGTCGACCGAGGGGCGCTGCGTTGCCATGATCAGGTGAATGCCGGCAGCGCGCGCCATCTGCGCCAGTCGCTGGATCGCGCCTTCGATCTCCTTGCCGGCGACCATCATCAGGTCGGCCATCTCGTCGACGATGACGACGATGTAGGGCATCGGCGCGAGGTCGATTTCCTGCTGTTCGAAAAGCGGTTCGCCGGTGCCCTTTTCGAAGCCGGTCTGCACGGTCATGACGACGGTTTCGCCCTTGTCGCGGGCTTGAGCGGCACGCTCGTTGTAGCCGTCGATGTTGCGCACACCGAGCCGCGCCATCTTGCGATACCGGTCTTCCATTTCGCGCACGGCCCATTTGAGCGCCGTGACGGCTTTCTTGGGATCCGTGACGACGGGCGTCAGAAGATGCGGGATGCCGTCATAGACAGAGAGTTCGAGCATCTTGGGATCGACCATGATCAGCCGGCATTCTTCCGGCTTCAGCCGGTAGAGCAACGACAGGATCATGGTGTTGATGGCGACCGACTTGCCGGAGCCGGTGGTTCCGGCCACGAGCAAATGCGGCATCTTCGCCAGCTCGGCGATAACAGGCTCGCCGCCGATCGTCTTGCCCAAGCAAAGCGCCAGCTTGCAGCTGGTCTTGCGGAAGCCTTCCGATTCGATCAGCTCCCGGAAATAGACGGTTTCGCGCGTCTCGTTCGGGAGCTCGATGCCGATGACGTTGCGGCCAGGCACGACTGCGACGCGCGCCGAAATCGCCGACATGGAGCGGGCGATATCGTCGGCAAGCCCGATGACGCGAGAAGATTTGACGCCCGGCGCCGGCTCGAACTCATAAAGCGTGACCACCGGGCCTGGGCGAACATGAATGATCTCGCCACGCACGCCGAAGTCCTCGAGCACGCTTTCCAGCAGATCGGCGTTCTGCTCGAGCCGCTCCTGCGACATGTAGAAGCCTTGTCCCTCCGGTGGCTGCTGCAACAGCTCTTCCGAGGGAAGCTCATAGGGATCGCCCGCGGTTGACAGCACGACCTTTCCAGCCCCAGGCAAGCGCGCGGAGCGGGCGGCAACGGCCCTGGCAGGGACGTTCACACTTGGCGCGGCCGACGCGGAAACGGCGTCGCTTTTGGCGGCTGGGATTGCGACAGGCTGGACCGGCGACGGCGCATCGCTCGCCGGCACGCCGGGTTGGACGACGGCCTGGTTCGAATTGGCCGGCCAAGCATCCGGCAACGGCTTCAAGGCCTGGCCCGGAAGGCAGTCGATGACACGAAACAATGCGGTGGCATCGGTCCCTGGGCGAATATCGATCGGCGTAGCGGTGACTGGCGCCACGGCGAGCGATGCAGGCGACGCTGGACCGGTCTGCCGGGCCGGCGACGAAACGTCGACCAGATAGGGGGCCATGGCCTCGAAGAAGGCATGATCCGAAAGATACGGCCAGCGCAGCCTTTCGGAAGTGGTCGTTTTGATCGGGCCGCCCGGAGCAACGGACGCACGCGCGGATGCCTGCCCCGTCGCGGCCGTCCTCGGCGGCATCGGCGCAACGGCTGGCACCTTCTCCCTGGCGCGCCCCGCGGCAACAAAAGCAGCAGCCGGCGGCAGTGGCCCTTGCGTGGGGTGGCCGGCCAGCGGCTGGGAAGCAGGGCTTTTCACCGAAGCCGGCAATGCCAGGAGCGAAGGCGCGGAGGACGCCCCTTTGATCATGGATTGCGCAACGGCTTGCTCTGCTGGGCGCGTCGCGGCGTGTTCGACAACACGCTCGTGCTGCGGACGATGCTTCCTGGCCTCATAGTCCGGCGTGCGTGTAAAACGCACGTTGGGTGCAAGGAAGAAATATTCCTGCCAGGCAGGGCTCTCGATATCGCCGATTTTCGAAAGCGTGTCGTCCGAGCCACCCCGCGGCTCCATATAGGGCCGCTTGTTGCCACCGAGATCGACCACCGGCGCTGAATAGCCGGCCTGGCGTGTGGCGGGCTGCCGGCCGCCCGGCTCCTTGCGAGCCGGACGATCAAGGTCGCCTGCCGCAGAAGAACCTCGCTGACCACCCCTGTCGCCGATGCTCTCGGAGCGCTTCCCCTCGGGATCATCAGGCGATGCGGCCGTCGATAAATTGACCCGGGAAAAACGCTTGGCTTCCATTCTCAAGACTCACTCTGAAATGTCTGCCGAGCAATAGGGAGCGAGTGGTTAACAGTTGCTTCCCGGATGGATCGCCGACCATCCTGGGCACCAAAATCTTCGTGGTAATCGGCGAGCGACGCGGCACGATCGTCGCCTCGCCGCACCCACCGCGGTGGCGCGATTTACTCGCTGCCGCAGCAGCTCGATGGGTATCTTCGGACAATCCCTGTTCGGAATCTGGCTCTGTTCGAGAATCTGGTCATGATCCCGCGATCACCCCATCATGCCTGGGGCGCCGGACCGTTTCCGTGAAGCGATGAGGTGCGCTAGCCGGTCTTGCCGTGCCGGACAAGGTCCTGGGCAATGGACAGCTGCAGCGCTTCCGCCAACTCTCGCGCAGCGCGATTCTCGGCGTCGATCTGCGCCCGGTATGCGGCGAATTCCTGACGCGGCCTGTCGAAGGACGAGGTGATCGAACGCTTGCCGGATGCGATCACCACGCCGGTCTTCGCATCGGCCAGCGTATAGCTGCCGGTCAGCGTCACGGAACCGGCGGTCGGTTCGTCTTCATCCGTTCCGACCTGCACGAGTGCCGCGGACTCGACCGCTTCGGTCACGCCGAGATTGAGCGAATAGACCGGCGAGGCCGGCTCGCCGGCGCCTCGTCCAAACCCGAAAATCAGATTGTTGCGCACCTGTTGGCCGTAACGCGTATTGACCGGCTTGATGCCGATCAACGCCAGTTCGGCACTGGCACTGGCCTGCGAACCCGACAGTGGCGCGCTCGAATAGAGCGGCCGCACCGTGCAGGCCGAGACAAGCGCGAGCGAACCTATCAGGCCGGCAAGCGCAATGCGGCGCAGCAAATGGTTCAACTCTGTCTTTTCCCGATCAGGCAACGACATTGACGATCCTCTGCGGCACGATGATCACCTTGCGCGGAGCCTTACCTTCAAGTGCTTTCTGCACGAAGTCGAGAGCCAATACCGCTTTTTCGACCGCACCTTGGTCCGCGTCGCGGGCAATTGTCAAATCCCCCCGCTTCTTGCCGTTGACCTGTACCGGATAGGTGACTTCGTTGTCGACGACCAGCGCCGGATCGAAGACCGGCCAGGGCCGTTCGGCAACGAGATCGGTGCCGCCAAGCGTCGCCCAGCACTCCTCGGCCAGATGCGGCATGATCGGCGCGATCAGATGCACGAGAATCTCCACCGCCTGCCGACAGGCGCCTTTCAGCGCTGCATCGGCCTTGCCTTCGGCCACCTCGTTGAGCGGCGTGGTCAGCGCGTTGGCCAGTTCGTAGATGCGGGCGATGGCGCGGTTGAAAGCGAGCTTCTCGATATCCTCTCCGACCGCCTTCAGGATCTTGTGCGCGGCCTTGGAAACCAATGCGGCCTCGCCGCTGCTGGCCGCTAAGGGCTTGATGCCGGCCAGTGTTTCGGCGGCCGTCGACACCAGGCGCCAGATGCGCTGGATGAAACGATGCGCACCGGCGGCGCCATCGTCGGTCCACTCGACATCGCGCTCGGGAGGAGAATCGGACAGCATGAACCAGCGCGCCGTATCGGCGCCGTAGCCATCGGTGATGTCTTCCGGGCTCACCGTGTTCTTTTTCGATTTCGACATCTTTTCCAGCGGGCCGATGGTGACGGCCTCGCCGGTGGCGATGTCGATGGCGCTGCGCTTGCCGTCGACGTCCTCCAGCCGAACTTCGGTGGGCGCCAGCCAGCGGCCATTCGATGCCGAGCCGACGCGATAGGTTTCGTGCACCACCATGCCTTGCGTGAACAGGCCCTTGAACGGCTCGGCCAGATCGACATGGCCGGCCTCGCGCATGGCGCGGGTGAAGAAGCGCGAATAGAGCAGATGCAGGATCGCGTGCTCGATCCCGCCAATATACTGGTCGACCGGCAGCCATTCGTTGGCCGCCTTGGGATCGGTCGGTTCATGCGCCCACGGCGCGGTGAAGCGGGCAAAATACCACGACGAATCGACGAACGTGTCCATCGTGTCGGTTTCGCGCCGCGCATCCCTGCCGCATTGCGGACATTTCACATGGCGCCATGTCGGATGCCGGTCGAGCGGATTGCCCGGGCGATCGAAATCGACATCGTCGGGCAGCTTCACCGGCAGGTCCACCTTCGGCACCGGCACCACGCCGCAAGCCTCGCAATGGATCATCGGGATCGGGCAGCCCCAGTAGCGCTGGCGCGAAATGCCCCAGTCGCGCAGGCGGAAATTCACCTTGCGCTCGGCCATCGGCCGGTTGCCGATGGTCTTCTGCTCCAGCAGTTTGGCGACTTCGTCGAAAGCCTGATCCGGCTTCATGCCGTCGAGAAAGCGCGAATTGATCATCACGCCGTCATCGACGTAGGCTTCGTCGATGATCTGGAACGTCGCCGGATTCTCGCCTTCCGGCATCACCACCGGAATCACCGGCAGGCCGTATTTGTTGGCGAAGTCGAGGTCGCGCTGGTCGCCGGACGGACAGCCGAAAATGGCGCCGGTGCCGTATTCCATCAAAACGAAATTGGCGACATAGACCGGCAGCGTCCAGTTGTCGTCAAACGGATGGACGACGCGGAGGCCGGTGTCGAAACCCTTCTTCTCAGCTGTCTCCAGCGCCGCCACCGAGGTGCCCATATGGCCGATATCCTCGATGAACTTCGCCAGCGCCGGATTGTGCGCAGCGGCCTTCTTGGCCAACGGATGATCGGCGGCGACAGCCATGAAGGAAGCGCCGAAGATGGTGTCGGGCCTTGTCGTATAGACTTCCAGCTCATGCTCGCCACCAGAGGCGTCGGCCAGAGGCCAACGGATCAGCAGGCCTTCCGAGCGGCCGATCCAGTTCTGCTGCATCAGCTTCACTTTTTCCGGCCATTCGTCGAGGCCGTCGAGCGAATCCAGCAGATCCTGCGCGAAATCGGTGATCTTGAAGAACCACTGCGTCAGCTCGCGCTGTTCGACCAGCGCGCCCGAGCGCCAGCCGCGCCCGTCGATGACCTGCTCGTTGGCGAGCACCGTCATGTCCTCCGGATCCCAGTTGACCTTGGAGGATTTGCGCGTCACCAGCCCCTTCTCGACGAAGTCGAGGAACAGCATCTGCTGGCGGTGGTAATAGTCGACGTCACAGGTGGCGAATTCGCGCGCCCAGTCCAGCGACAGCCCCATGACCTTGAGCTGCTCGCGCATGGTGGCGATGTTCTGGTAGGTCCACTCCTTGGGATGGACCTTGTTCTGCATCGCCGCGTTTTCGGCCGGCATGCCAAAGGCGTCCCAGCCCATAGGGTGCAGCACGTTGAAACCCTTGGCCCGCTTGTAGCGCGCCACCACGTCGCCCATCGTGTAATTGCGGGTATGACCGATATGGATGCGCCCCGACGGATAGGGGAACATCTCCAGCACGTAGTATTTCGGGCGCGGATCGTCATTGTGCGCTTCGAACAGCTTCTTGGCGTCCCAGGCCTTCTGCCATTTGGGCTCTGACGCGCGCGGATTG
Source organism: Mesorhizobium sp. WSM4822 (assembly GCF_055811155.1). Classification (NCBI taxonomy): domain Bacteria; kingdom Pseudomonadati; phylum Pseudomonadota; class Alphaproteobacteria; order Hyphomicrobiales; family Phyllobacteriaceae; genus Mesorhizobium; species Mesorhizobium sp. WSM4822. The sequence continues at coordinate 307,798 of NZ_JBVVQM010000003.1, forward strand.
TATCGTTCGGTTGCCATGGGACGTTTTTCACTTAAAAGCATGCGCGAACTGCGGGCGACGGCTCGGCAGTTCAGGGAATGTGGTCCGGGTGTTCACCATGGTTTGGCAAACCCGTCAACCATATGGGTATCGCGTCTGACAAAAACGCCGGTCAAAACAGCAGGATTTGCATATGGGCGATGCCGTTCAGCAGTTTTTCGCGGTCAAGGCGAAGATCGCCGCCGCCGAGCGCGAGGCCGGTCGCGAAACTGGCGCCGTGACATTAGTCGCGGTCTCCAAGACCTTTGACGCTGCCGATATAGTTCCGGTCATCGAGGTCGGCCAGCGCGTCTTCGGCGAAAACCGCGTGCAGGAGGCGCAAGCCAAATGGCCTGATCTGAAGGACGCATTTGCGGATATCGAACTGCATCTGATCGGCCCCTTGCAGTCGAACAAAGCGAAAGAGGCTGTGGCGCTGTTCGACGTCATCGAGACGATCGATCGCGAGAAGATCGCCGCCGAACTGGCCAAGGAGATCGCCAAACAGGGCCGCGCGCCAAAACTCTATGTCCAGGTCAACACCGGCTCCGAGCCGCAGAAGGCCGGCATCGAGCCGCGCGAGGCCGTGGCTTTCGTCACCCGCTGCCGCGACGTCCATGGCCTCGCCATCGAGGGCCTGATGTGCATCCCGCCGGCCGACGAGAATCCCGGTCCGCATTTTGCGCTGTTGGAAAAGCTCGCCAAGGAAGCCAACGTCGCCAAACTTTCGATGGGCATGTCCGGCGATTATGAGACCGCGATCGCCTTCGGCGCCACCAGCGTCCGTGTCGGTTCGGCGATCTTCGGCAGCCGATAGTTCCGATGCACAGACCGGTCTCTAGTCGCTAAATTCCAACATATTCGATTGGCTGCAGGCCACCACACCTTCGTCATCCTAGGGCGGAGCGACGCGAAGCGGAGCGCAGACCCTAGGATCCATGCCGTGACGACAAGGAAAATGCAGCGGTGCAGAATTCTGTTCCGCTGCATTCTTCGGCAGATGTCGCGGCATGGATCCTCGGGTCTGCGCTGCGTCGCTGCGCTCCTTGCTCCGCCCGTGGATGACGACGAGAGAGATGTTTAGGCCAATCCCCGATGCTTTGCGATCTGCCGCCGAAAGAGGCTATAGATTCTCGCTGCCAATAGCTTCCAACCCATGTCGAGGAACTGGCGAACACATCTGTTCGAGCGGAAACCCTGCCATGCTTCAACGGCATCTGGTATATGACTAGCGAAGCCATCTAGCGAGTAGTGCCCTTGAACTGGCATCTTAAGGACGCGAAGAACAATCTGTCGAAACTCGTACGGCAGGCGCGGGAACAAGGGCCACAAACCATCACGGTGCGCGGAAAGCCAACTGCTGTCGTACTCTCCCCCGAGGACTACGACCGACTGGTCGGCGCAACACCTTCGCTTGCGGAATATCTTCTCTCAGGTCCCGTGTGGGATGACGACTTCGTCGAGGAGGTCAATCGCCGCCCGAAGACGAAGATCCGAGTTATAGACTTATAATCCGCATACTCATGCGAACCTCGTTCGGTGAATGCAGCGGGCGCTTTTCTGATGGCGGCATTAGATGCGGTGAGGGGTTATAGGCCAACTCGGCGGGCTCGTTGCTCCAGGACTGGAAACGAAACGTACCGTTCCTATTTGCTTTGCGTCATCACAAACTCTCTGGAGCCGCCACCATGCGCTACAACCAGCTTGGAAATACGGGGATGTTCGTCTCCGAACTGTGCCTCGGCACCATGACCTTCGGCGCCGCCGGTCAGAATGCCCAATGGGGCCTGATCGCCAGCCTCGACCAGAAGGGGGTCAACGAGATCGTTGCCCATTCGCTCGCCGCCGGCGTCAATTTCTTCGATACGGCCGACGTCTACTCCTTTGGCGAATCCGAACGGCTGCTCGGCCAGTCGCTCAGGGATCTCGGCGTGAACAGGCAGAACGTGGTCATCGCCACCAAGGCGCATGGCGCCATGGGCGAAGGCCCCAACCAGCGCGGCTCGTCACGCGGCCACATCATGGACTCGGTCGATGCCAGCTTGGAGCGGCTGCAGCTCGACCATATCGATCTATATCAGCTGCACGGCACCGACACCGTGACGCCGATCGACGAAACGCTGCGGGCGCTCGACGATCTCGTTGCCAGCGGCAAGGTTCGCTATGTCGGCGTCTCCAACTGGGCGGCATGGCGCATCGCCAAGGCGCTCGGTATCGCCGAGCGCAAGGGCTTTGCCCGTTTCGAGACCGTCCAGTCCTACTATTCGATCGCCGGCCGCGATCTCGAGCGCGAGATCGTGCCGCTGCTCAACGAGGAGAAGCTCGGCCTGATGGTGTGGTCGCCGATGGCCGGTGGCCTGCTCTCCGGCAAGTACGGCCCCGGCGCGCCCGGCAATGGCGAAGGCCGCCGCGCGTCCTTCAACTTCCCGCCGGTCAATGAGGACCGTGCCTGGGCGGCCGTTGCCGTCATGCGCGAAATCGCCAAAAAGCATGATGTCAGCGTCGCCACGGTGGCGCTCGGCTATGTCCTGGCCAAGCCCTTCGTGATGAGCGTCATCATCGGCGCCAGCCGCATGGAGCAGCTGGAGCAGAACCTTGCCGCCACTGATGTGAAGCTCGACACAGACGATCTGCTTCGTCTCGACGAGGTCAGCGCCCTGCCGTCCGAATATCCCGGCTGGATGCTGGAGCGCCAGGCAGTGGGCCGCCGCCCGGCGCCGTTCACGCCGAAAGCATAAATACGGCCCACGCTGACATCCCGGGAGCCGTGGCTCCGGAGATGTCAGCTCAGCCGGACGCTCTCTCCCAGAAAATCGAGAAAGGCACGCACCCGCGCCGGCAGATGCCGGCCCTGGCCGACATAGACGGCGTGGGTCGGCTCCTCGTCGCCCGGATTGAATGCCTCCAGCAGCGACACCAGCCGGCCGGCCGCGATGTCTTCCGCCACATGCCAGCGCGCCAGCCGGGCGATGCCTGCGCCCGCCAGCGCCATCAGCCGCATCGCCTCGCCATCGCTGACCAGCGTGTTGCCGGTGATGGGAACCATGATGGCGCGGCCGTCCGCGTCGAGGAACGGCCAGCCATCGAGATGCCTGACGAACCCGAAGCCCATGCGGTTATGCCTGTCGAGATCGGCTGGCGTCAGCGGCGTGCCCTGCGTTTCGAGGTAGGAAGGTGCTGCAACGACCACCACAGGGCTTTGCCCCAGCTTGCGCGCCACCAGCCGTGACTCACTCAGCGGCCCGGCACGGATAGCGACATCGGCGCGTTCCGCCATCAGGTCGATGACGCTGTCGGTCAGCACCAGATCGACTGAAATCTCGGGGTAGCGTTCGAGGAAGCGGGGCAGAAGCGGGATCAGCCGGTGTACCCCGAAGGGCACGTAGCTGTTGACGCGCAGCCGTCCGCGCGGTGAAGCACCCGCCGCCGCCTCCTGCTCGGCCGCCGCCATGTCGGCGAGGATGCGCAGGCCGCTCTCGTAGAACGCGGTGCCTTCCGGCGTCAGTTGCAGCTTTCGCGTCGAGCGGCTGACCAGCCGCGCGCCAAGCCGGGCCTCCAGCCGCGCGATCAGCTTGCTCACCGCCGAAGGCGTCATGCGCAACGCGCGTGCGGCGGAGGAGAAACTGCCGTCCTCGACGACGCGCACGAACACTTCGATCTCGCCGGAGCGATTGATATCGGGCCTGGCCATTTGTGAATCTATTTCACAGAAAATGTGCCCAAGGCAAGTCTGGTTCACAATGCAGGGAAGCACGATCTCAGGGGTCGGGGCGCGGGACGGCGCTCTTCGCCATCGAAGTGGAAACCGCCATGCCTCTTGCTCTTTACGCGCTTGCCGCCGGTGCCTTCGGCATCGGCGTCACCGAATTCGTCATCATGGGTCTGCTACTCGATGTCAGCAAGGATCTCGGCGTTTCGATCACGGCCGCCGGCCAGCTCATTTCGGGCTATGCGCTCGGCGTCGTCATCGGCGCGCCCCTGCTGACCATCGCCACCGGCAACTGGGCACGCAAGACCGTGCTTCTGGCACTGATGGCGATCTTCACGCTTGGCAATCTCGCCTGTGCGCTGGCCCCCGATTACTGGACGCTGATGGGCGCCCGCATCATCACCGCCTTCGCCCACGGCACATTCTTTGGCGTCGGCTCTGTCGTCGCCACCGGGCTGGTCGCACCCAACAGACAAGCCTCGGCGATCGCGCTGATGTTCACCGGTCTGACCATCGCCAACATCCTCGGCGTGCCCTTCGGCACCTGGCTCGGCCAGGCCTTTGGCTGGCGAGCGACCTTCTGGGCGGTGACATTGGTCGGCGTGGCGGCCTTCGCCGTCATCCTGGCTCTGGTGCCACGCAGCCGGACCGCGCCCGAAAAGAGCGATCTGCGCGCCGATCTCGCCGTTTTGCGCCGCACGCCCGTCCTGCTCGGTCTTGCCACCACCGTGCTCGGCTATGCCGGTGTCTTCGCCGTCTTCACCTATATCGCGCCGCTGCTGACCGAGATAAGCGGCTTCCAGGAAGCGGCCGTGTCGCCGATCCTGCTCGTCTTCGGCGGCGGCCTCATTGCCGGCAATTTACTTGGCGGCAAGGTCGCCGATCGCTGGCTGGTGCCGGCCGTTCTCGGCAGTCTCGTGGTGCTGGCCCTGGTGCTCGCCACCATGAGCTTCGCCATCCACAGCCAGGTGATGGCCGTCATCTATGTCGGCCTGCTCGGCGCTGCCGCCTTCGCCACCGTGGCGCCGCTGCAAATGTGGGTGCTGGACAAGGCGCAAGGTGCCGGCCAGAGCCTCGCCTCGTCCTTCAACATCGCCGCCTTCAATCTCGGCAATGCGGCAGGTGCCTGGCTTGGCGGTGCGGTGATTGCCCATGGCCTTGGCCTGGGCTCACTCACCTGGGTCGCCGCCCTGCTGCCGCTCGCGGCACTCGGCGTGGCGGGGCTGGCGCTGCGTCTCGATCGCACCGCCACGCTCGGCGAGCCTGCCTCCATCCGGTCGTGATCGTCCTCTGCAAACCCGCTTTCCACACCCTTCATTCCACAGGAGTAAAAAGATGGACTACCGACGTCTCGGTGCATCGGGCCTGAAAGTGCCCGCACTCTCATTCGGCGCGGGAACCTTTGGCGGTTCCGGCCCGCTGTTCGGCGCCTGGGGCAACAGCGACGCCAGGGAAGCGCGGCGGCTGATCGACATTTGCCTGGAGGCCGGCGTCAATCTGTTCGACACCGCCGACGTCTATTCGAACGGCGCCTCGGAAGAGGTGCTTGGCGAAGCGATAAAAGGCCGCCGCGATGCCGTTCTGATATCGACCAAGACCGCGCTGCCGATGGGCGACGGACCCGCTGACTATGGCTCTTCCCGGTCGCGGTTGATCAAGTCGGTGGACGCCGCGCTGAAGCGCCTCGGCACTGACTATATCGACCTGTTGCAGCTGCACGCTTTCGATGCCGGGACGCCGATCGAGGAGGTCTTGTCGACGCTGGACGAACTCGTGCGCGCCGGCAAGCTGCGCTATGTCGGCGTCTCCAATTTCTCCGGCTGGCAAGTGATGAAGTCGCTGGCGCAAGCCGACAAGCACGGTTATCCGCGCTATGTCGCGCACCAGGTCTACTACTCGCTGGTCGGCCGCGACTACGAATGGGAGCTGATGCCGCTCGGCCTCGACCAGGGCGTCGGCGCGCTCGTGTGGAGCCCGCTCGGCTGGGGCCGCCTGACCGGCAAGATCCGCCGTGGCCAGCCCTTGCCGGAACAGAGCCGGCTGCACGACACAGCTGATTTCGGCCCGCCGGTCGAGGACGAGCATCTCTACCGGGTGATGGATGCGCTCGATGCGGTGGCGCAGGAGACCGGCAAAACCGTGCCGCAGATCGCCATCAACTGGCTGCTGCAGCGCCCGACCGTGTCGTCGGTCATCATTGGCGCCCGCAACGAGGAACAGCTTCGCCAGAACCTCGGCGCCGTCGGCTGGACCTTGACGCCGGAGCAGATCGGGAAACTCGACGCCGCAAGCGAAGTCACCGCGCCCTACCCGTACTTCCCGTATCGGCGGCAGGAAGGCTTTGCTCGACTGAGCCCGCCGGCGGTGTGAGCGCATCGGGTCGTCATGGCGCAAGGTTCGCGGGCCAGCGCCCCCCTCTGGCCTGCCGGCCATCTCCCCCTCAAGGGGGGAGATCGGATGTCGCGGCGACTTTCGCCAATCTCAGGCGTAACAAGGGGCGGCGTTGTCGGCGGAGCTGCCAATCTCCCCACTTGAGGGGGAGATGTCCGGCAGGACAGAGGGGGGCGTCGTAGAACGCCGACCTCAAGAAGCCGTTGCTGCGAAACTCGCCCCTAATGCAGCACGAACTCCCCATCCACCTTGCGCCACTCATTCGGCGCGATCAGCTTCTGGTGGGTGTAGCTGATCGAATGCAGCGGCCCGTCCAGCTTGGCCTTCCAGAATTCGATGAACTTGATCAGCACCGGAAACTTCGGCGCCAGATCGTAGTCCTGCCAGATGAAGCTCTGCAGCAGATGCGGGTGATCGGGAAAGTGATAAAGAATCTTGGCCGTGGTCAAGCCATAGCCTTTGAGCATCAGGTCCATTTCGGCATGGTCGCGCATTACGGTCCCCAGGTTGATTCGCCTGTCCTCCCATGGCTGATTGTGCGCGCCGCTGATTAATCGTCTATTGATTTTTTCTTCATCTGAACCGGCTTTAGCATGCGAAAACATGCAGTTAGCAGCGCACTTGGCCGAGTGCTGACAGCCTCGGGGAAGCCCCCTGCGGCATCCCGCCGCGCGAATCCAACGTCTAATGTTGCCGTAACGGCGGAACTGGTAATAATGCCGCCGAATTCGCGGCCCTGTCGCCGCGATCCCGCCGGCATTTCAAGCCGGCGATTGGTTCGGGAGGAAAGTCAGGAATGTCCGAGGTTCATGTCCATCGCGTCCAGCCGGCGTGGAAGAAAAACGCGCTGATCGACAATGACACCTACCTGAAATGGTATGCCGACAGCGTCAAGAACCCGGACAGATTCTGGGGCAAGCACGGCAAGCGCATCGACTGGTTCAAGCCCTACAGCAAGGTCAAGAACACCTCTTTCGACGGCAAGGTCTCGATCAAATGGTTCGAGGACGGACTGACCAACGTTTCCTACAACTGCATCGACCGGCACCTGAAGAAGCGCGGCAACCAGACCGCCATCATCTGGGAAGGCGACAATCCCTACGATGACAAGAAGGTCACCTATAACGAGCTCTACGAGCATGTCTGCCGGCTCGCCAATGTGATGAAGAAACACGGCGTCAAGAAAGGCGACCGCGTCACCATCTACATGCCGATGATCCCGGAAGCCGCCTATGCGATGCTGGCCTGCACGCGTATCGGCGCCGTCCATTCGATCGTCTTCGGCGGTTTCTCGCCGGATGCGCTGGCCGGCCGCATCGACGACTGCAAGTCGACCTTCGTCATCACGGCTGATGAAGGCCTGCGCGGCGGCAAGCCCATCCCTTTGAAGGAAAACACCGACAAGGCGATCGAGATCGCCGCGAAAGCCGGGACGAAAGTCGAAAAGGTGGTGGTCGTGCGCCGCACCGGCGGCAAGACCGGCTGGGTTTCAGGCCGCGACGTCTGGTACCACGACGAGGTCGCGACGGTGAAAGCCGAATGCAAGCCCGAGAAGATGAAGGCCGAGGACCCGCTGTTCATCCTCTACACATCGGGTTCGACCGGCAAGCCGAAGGGCGTGCTGCACACCACCGCCGGCTATCTCGTCTACGTCTCGATGACCCACCAATATGTCTTCGATTACCATGACGGCGACATCTACTGGTGCACCGCCGATGTCGGCTGGGTCACCGGCCACAGCTACATCGTCTACGGCCCGCTCGCCAACGGCGCCACCACGCTGATGTTCGAAGGCGTGCCGAATTATCCGTCGCAGTCGCGCTTCTGGGAAGTCATCGACAAGCACAAGGTCAACATCTTCTACACCGCGCCGACGGCGCTGCGCGCGCTGATGGGCGCCGGCGACGCGCATGTCGCCAAGACATCGCGCAAGTCGCTGCGCGTACTGGGTTCGGTCGGCGAGCCGATCAATCCGGAAGCCTGGGAGTGGTATTTCAACATCGTCGGCAACGGCAAGGTGCCGATCGTCGACACCTGGTGGCAGACCGAGACCGGCGGCATCCTGATCACACCGCTGCCCGGCGCCACCGACCTCAAGGCAGGATCGGCAACGCGACCCTTCTTCGGCGTCAAGCCGCAGCTGGTCGATGGCGAGGGCAAGGTGCTGGAAGGGGCGGCCGACGGCAATCTGTGCATCACCGATTCCTGGCCGGGCCAGATGCGCACCGTCTATGGCGACCACGACCGCTTCGTGCAGACCTATTTTTCGACCTATAAGGGCAAGTATTTCACCGGTGACGGCTGCCGCCGTGACGCCGACGGCTATTACTGGATCACCGGCCGCGTCGACGACGTCATCAACGTCTCCGGCCATCGCATGGGCACGGCCGAGGTCGAATCCGCACTGGTCAGCCACGACAAGGTTTCGGAAGCCGCCGTCGTCGGCTATCCGCACGACATCAAGGGACAGGGCATCTACTGCTACGTCACGCTGATGGCCGGCGAGCAGCCGAGCGAGGAGCTGCGCAAGGAGCTGGTCGCCCATGTCCGCAAGGAGATCGGCGCCATCGCTTCGCCCGACAAGCTCCAGTTCGCGCCCGGCCTGCCGAAGACGCGTTCCGGCAAGATCATGCGCCGCATCCTGCGTAAGATTGCCGAGGACGATTTTTCAGCGCTCGGCGATACCTCGACGCTCGCCGATCCGGCCGTCGTCGATGATTTGGTCGCCAACCGGCAAAACAAGAAGAGCTGATGCAGGCAGCGCTTGGCACTGTCAGTGAGCTTTGGCGCTATCCGGCGAGTTCGCTTGCCGGCGAGCGCCGGGAGACAATCTCGGTCGACATCGAGAGCATTAAGGGCGACCGCATGTTCGGCCTTGTCGACGCGTCCGACAATGAGATCGCGCGACCGGACCGCGACCCGAAATGGCACAAGGTGCCGCGCATCCGCACCCGGCTGTCGCCTGCCCTGGAACTCGAGATTGCCGTTCCCGATAGCGACTGGCTGGCTGCGCCAAGTATCGAGAGCGACCGCGCGGTATCGGCCTATCTCGGCTTCGAGGCCTCGATCCGGCCGTTTCGTCGCGAGAATGCCGCGCCTGGTTATTCCGGCCCGCTGACGGCGGAGCGTTATCGCAAGGCGCCGATCCATCTGTTGACCACCGCCTCGCTGGCACGCCTGAAGGCGTTGCATCCAGAGGGCGCCACCGACCCACGCCGCTTCCGCCCCAACATCGTCGTCGACATGGCGGCCATCGAAGGCTCGTTTCCCGAAACGGAATGGATCGGCCGCAAGCTTGCCATCGGCGACCTCCTGCTGACCATCTCGGAACCCTGCCGCCGCTGCGGTTTCACCATCATCGCCCAGGATGGCTTCGACCACGATCCGGCGATCCTGCGCAACCTGGTCCGCCATAACGCCCACAATCTCGGGGTCTATTGCACGGTCGACCGGCCGGCGCGCATCGAAACCGGCGACGCGATGCGCTTCCTGTAAGCTATCGATACAGATCCGCCCGCGTCGGCGGCAGGCCGCTTGGACCACGCGCGCGCTTGGTCACGACGGTCTGGAAAATCTGCGCCGAGGCGCGTTCGAAGGTGATCGAACAGCCCGTCAGGTAAAGCAGCCATAGCCGTGCCTTGGCTTCGCCCACCTCGGCGATTGCCTCGTCGAACCTTTCGTGCAGCCGCTCCGCCCACAGTCTGCAGGTGCGGGCATAGTGCTCGCGCAGGTTCTCGACATCGTAGACGAGAAAACCATGCGCCTCGAGATTGCCTGTTGTCATGCCGATCGTGTCGAGTTCGCCGCCGGGGAAAATGTATTTGAGCAGCGCCTTGTACTCCGGCCCCTTGCGCAGGGTCTTCTTCATGTCGCCCTTGCTGCGCCGGGTGATGGCGTGGTGCAGATAGATGCCGCCCGGCTTCAGCAGGCGATGAATGGTCTTGAAATAGGTGGCGTGGTTGGCGAGCCCGAGATGTTCGAACATGCCGATCGACGAGATCTTGTCGAACGAGCCGGTGAGTTCGGCATAGGATTTGATCTCGATGGTGATGCGGTCCTCCAGCCCTTCGGCGCGGATGCGTTCGCGGGCAAGATCGGTCTGCGCCTGCGACAGCGAGACACCGTGGCCGATAACACCATAGTTCTTCGCGGCATGGATGAGCATCGCTCCCCAGCCACAGCCGATGTCGAGGAGTCGTTCGCCAGGCTTCAGCCGGAGCTTGCGACAGATATGGTCGAGCTTGTCGATCTGCGCCTGGTCGATGCCATTGGCGAAATCCTTGAAGTATCCGCAGCTGTAGACCATGCGCTCGTCGAGGAAGAGCCGGTAGAAGGCGTTCGAAATGTCGTAGTGATGCAGGATCGCCTCCTGGCTCGAACCGCTGACATAGGGATTGCGCCCCGACAGATCGGTCCGCGCCGTCATCTGCTTGCGCGCCAAAAGCACGGAAGGCAGGTCGCGCAGGATCGCCATTTTCGGCAGCGATTTGAGCTTGGTTCTGAGCTTGCCTTGCGATGGCAGGGCGTAGAAGTCGAAAATCGTCCCGTCTTCGATATTGATCGTCTTGGAAATCCACATCTCGATCAGCGTCGACAAGGACGGTCGCTTCACCACCTGCCAGACGATGTCCTGGTCGTTGATGGTGAGCACCGGACCCGTGGCGGGGCCGATCCGCTCTCCGGTCCATAGCCTGACGGCAAACCCCGGTTTCAATGTTTCGATCACCGTTCGAACGATGCGAGCGGCCTTTTCGGCTGCCTCCATGCGATTCCTCCGAATGCTGGCCCAGGCAGAAGTTTGCCCGGCCGGCCTGGCAATCGCAAGCGGCTCGCACCAAGCCCCCCGTTGGCTAATTTCAGACCTGCACCTTGTCTTTTGCTGCAATGCACCCCATCATCAGTATGTGTTCAACAAATCGAAAGGAGGTGATCCGATGTCGAGTGATTTCGTTTTCCAGAACGTGGCCTCAGCGGATTGCACTTTCGGGAAGCAGTCTTCCCGTTAAGGCGCGAAATGCGCGGCGGGTGACCCGATAGGTCGCCGCCAAGGCCGCGCCACGGACGGAAACACGGAAGGCCGCCGGCTTCGAAAGAAGCGGCGGCCTTTTCCGTTTGCGGACTACTGGGTCAATGCGACCTTTTCGGTGTTGCGAATGATTTCCTGAAAGGCGTCGTCCAATTCGGCTCCGGTGGACACGTCGAAGAAATGCCTCTTGGCGGCGGAGGTATCCTTCGACGAACAGTCCTTCAGCACCGCCTTTGCCTGGTCCCGCTCGGTTGCCGACATGTCCTTGTCGTCCAGATCGAAGCCAATGGTGAAAATCTCGATGCCATCATTTTTCATGTTTTCGCACAGCGTTTCGGCGTTGCCGCGCGCAAGGTTGCCCTGGCTGTTGTACCTGTCCCCAGCCCCGGCGAAGGCGGTATTGAACTGGCCATCGGTCATCAGGATCGCGACCTTGGCGATCTTCTTCGGATCGGCATCCGAGGCGCCTTTGCCGAGACCGGCGTTCCTGATTGCAGTGCGCCATTGCGGCGACAGCATATAATAGGTCCACTGAATGGCGATCGCGCCGGCCGTGTAGCCATCGGACTGGAAGTCCTCGATCGATTCAAGCAATGCATCGGAGTCGGCGGTCAGCGGGATCACCTCCGCACCAGGGCACCTGTTCATACCTCCGCCGAGATGATCGTCCCGGTTGACCAGGGCATAGTATTTCTTGCCGTTCCTGTCGGTGCGAACAGTGTCTGGGCCGTCGGCGCTCATATCCGCGTTGCCGTTCTTGTCCTTGCGCTCGGTGGCGCAATTGTCCGGGCGTGGCATCGCCGCGCCGACAATGGAGATGTAGTCGCTGAAGGACGGCAGCAGATTTTTGCCCGTCTTGGCGACGAGAAGCGGACTGCCGGCGACGGGTGGGAGCTCAGAGCTGCCTTGCTTCTCGGCATAGATGTTTTCCGCCAGCTTGCCGGCGTTGACGCCAGATGCATAAGGCACAATCGCGACGCGGATGCGGGGGTTCTGCGGATCCTGCTTCTGCAGCATCGTCAGAACAGCATTTTTTGCAGCAGCTTTCAGATCGCCGATCTTGTCGACCTTGCCGCGCTTCACCATCGATTTCGTTACGTCGAGCATCATCGCCACTTCGACGGTCTTGTCCGAATAGAGCGCCGTTGTGGAAGCGGTGACGCGTTTCATGTCGCCCGTGCCGAAAATCGGAAAGTACAGCGCGACATCGACATGGGCGTCGGCCTGAACCGTCTTGGCAGTCCTGTCGACGATCAACCTGTCGAGCACGATCTGGTCGGCCTGCAGAATGCCTGCTTGGCTGTTGGCGTCGAGAAAGGCCTGCACCGATGTGTCGGCATCGGCTTCGTTGGTGGCGCCGGTCGTCAGGTCGCGTGCCGTCGACGTGACCGCGGCATCGACCACGCTCTGGAGGCTCGATCTGGCATTGTAGAGCTGCGATACGTTGACCGAGAAGCCCGCTGCCAGCGCCAAGACCGAGGCGCTAAGGCCGAACAGGACCGCGAAATTTCCACCGCGATCCCTGGCGAAGCCGCCGACCGCGTGAACAAGACCCCCGTAATTCCGCATCCTACAGCCTCCACTCGCCTCGGCCTCGTCGCCGCGCAAAGGGCAATGCAGGATTCCCGCCGGATGACGCCTTGGCCTGGCGGAGAGCTCGCCTTCCAACAGCAAGCCGTTGTTTTTGTTGAGTTTTGGAACCCACAAAGGTGAACGGTTGGTAAACGGGAACGCGCCGTGGCGCTCGCGTTTACCGGCCGCTTACCATGATCTGGCCCAAGGCATCGCGACGCCATCGACGGCGTCCTGTTGCGGCACAAGCTCACTGTGCCGAAGCGGACCATGTGTCCCGAAAGTTGCGCCTGGAAAGAACCTCGCTGCCACCCTGTCGCATCGGCAGGCGTCGCGATTACGCCAGCATCTGTGCGCTGACGGTCCTGTCGATGCCGTGGTAGGGCGGGTTGAACAGATTGCCTTCCTGTTCATAGGTCCACACCTTGAACAGGCTGAGCCGGTGGGGGCCGAAACTGTGCAGCAGCGGCACGTCGGTGGCGTCGCGGCCGCGGGCGATGACGATACGGCCGATTCTGGGCGTGTTGTGGCGAGGATCGAACGTGTACCATTTGCCGTCGAGGAACACTTCCAGCCACGCCGAGAAGTCCATCGGCGCCGGATCGGCTGGCACGCCGATATCGCCGAGATAGCCGTTCACGTAGCGTGCCGGAATATTCATGCAGCGGCAAAGCGTGATCGCCAGATGGGCGAAGTCGCGGCAGACCCCGACGCGCTCCTCATGCGCCTGAGCCGCGGTGCGGGTCGAGCGCGCATAGCCATAGCCGAACGACAGCCGGTTGTGGACATAGTCGACGATCGCCTGCACGCGCGCCCAGCCGGACGGGATGTCACCGAAGAGCTGCCAGGCTAGGCTGCTCAGATGATCCGTCTCGCAATAGCGGCTGCCCAGGAGATAACCGAGAACTTCGTCGGGCAGATCCGCCACCGGCACTTCCCTGGCCAGGGTGTTTACCTCGTCCGTCTCGCCGCTGTCCTCTACGACCGCGTCGTACAGGATGCGAAAACCACCGGCGGGCGCTGTGAAGCGCCGGCAGGCATTGCCATGCAGATCGTGGTACAGTCTTGTCGGCACCGCGGGCGAGGTCAGCACCCGCGTCTGCCGCTTGATGTCGCCCTGCCTGTCCCGATGGATCTCGAGCACTGAAATCACCGGCGTGGCGGCTACGCATTCGATGGCGATTTCGTAGCCGAGCCGGATCAGCACCGTTGGTCCCCCTTCGATCGTTGTTGTGAGAAGCAGTCCTTCCCAAACGCCCGGAGGATATCGTGGTTCCCTGGGCCGATCGAAAAGCACGCCCCCGTGTCTTCCCCTGCCGCAGTCGAGACGTTAGGTTCGGCCACCCGACCAAGCGCCTCCCCGGACTCAAGGAAAATCATGTATTCAGGCAGAAAATTCGCGGCCTTCCTCTTCGACATGGACGGCACGCTCATCAATTCCATCGCCTCGGCGGAACGGGTGTGGAGCAATTGGGCTCTCCGCCAGGGGCTCGACGTCGCCGCCTTCCTGCCGACGATCCATGGCGTGCGCGCGATCGAGACCATCACCGGCCTGGCACTGCCGGGCGTCGACCCGGCATACGAGGCTGATCTGCTGCTGAAGGCCGAGGCGGCCGATCTCGATGGCATTATCCAGATCTCAGGCGCCGTGGCATTTCTCGATTCGCTGCCGCCCGAACGCTGGGCAATCGTCACCTCCGCCCCACGTGAGCTGGCGCTGTTGCGCATGAAGGCCGCCGGCATCCCCGTCCCGGCCATCATCGTCGCGGCGGAAGATGTCTCCCGCGGCAAGCCGGCGCCCGATTGCTTCCGGCTTGGCGCGGAACGGCTCGGCTTCGACGCGCGCGATTGCCTCGTCTTCGAGGATGCTCCAGCTGGCATCGCGGCAGCCGAAGCGGCGGGCGCCGCGGTCATGGTCATCAGCGCCACGCACAAGCACCCCTTGCCAACGCAACATGCCGCGATCGCAGGCTACGACATGGTCGGCATCACCGTCGACGAGCGTGGCTGGATCGCGCTCGAGCCGCAGCGCAACGCCGCCTAGGCGGCATCTAGAAATCGCTGGTGAGGCCCTTTACCTCCCAGTCGCCGTAGCGCCCTGGCTCCTTGCCGCCGCGGCCGCCGATCTCCTTCGGCAGCGCGGCCTCCTTTTCGCAGTAGTCTTCCCGCCGCGCTGCGGCCTCGGCCAACGCACGGCGTGCGGCCGGCGTTAGCTCTCTCTGCGATGCCGCTTCGGCAGAAGCGGCGCCTGTTTTACTGATTTCGTCGGTCATGCGATAATCTCGGCAGATTGAGCCCAGTCAATTGAAACAGGAACTGGCGTTTCCCATCATATAGCCATGAACCCACGACGATCGACCCCTTTTCGGTGCCATTTCGACAGGAGCAGACGATGAACACCATCCGCACCGCCATGCTTCTTGCCGCGATGACGGCGCTGTTCATGGGCGTCGGCTTTTTGATCGGCGGCACCGGCGGCATGATGATCGCCTTCCTGTTCGCGGCCGGCACCAATCTGTTCAGCTACTGGAATGCCGACAAGATGGTGCTGTCGATGAACCGTGCCGTCGAGGTCGACGAAAGGAACGCGCCCGAATATTACGCCATCGTCCAGGCAATGGCCAAACAGGCCGGCCTGCCGATGCCGAAGACCTATCTGATCGACAACCCGCAGCCGAACGCCTTTGCCACCGGCCGCAACCCGCAGAACGCGGCGGTTGCTGCCTCCACCGGCCTGTTACAAGCGCTGACGCCTGAAGAGGTCGCAGCCGTCATGGCGCACGAGCTCGCCCATGTGCAGCACCGCGACACGCTCACCATGACGATCGTCGCCACCTTTGCCGGTGCCATCTCGATGCTCGGCAATTTCGCCTTCTTTTTCAGTGGCAATCGCGACAACAATCCGTTCGGCTTTGTCGGCGTGCTGGCGGCGATGATCGTAGCGCCCTTTGCCGCGATGGTCGTGCAGATGGCGGTCAGCCGCACCCGCGAATACGAGGCCGACCGGCGTGGCGCTGAAATCTGTGGACACCCGCTCTGGCTGGCATCGGCGCTTGACAAGATCGCCCGCGGCGCCGAACGCATCCGCAACCCCGATGCCGAGCGCAATCCCGCGACCGCGCATCTCTTCATCATCAATCCCCTTCACGGCGAGCGCATGGACAGCCTGTTCTCCACCCACCCCGCCACTGAGAACCGCATCGCAGCCTTGCAGGCGATGGCGCAGCAGATGCAAGGCGAAGCCCAGGCCGCCCCGCGCCAGGCATCGACGCCACGGCAGGCAGATCAACCGCGGCCATCCGGCCCGTGGGGCGAGGCAGCGCAGCCCGAGCAGCCGGCGGAGCCCGCCAAGCCCAAATCCAACCCATGGGGTCGCAATCCGACCGGGCCCAAGGGCCGGTGGTCGTGAGCGTGGCGGACAGAGGACCACGACGCACGGTTTCAGGTGATCAGGAACACAGGGACGGCGGGGACTTCGTTGCCGGCCTCGCCGCACGCAAGGCAGCGGCGCGCCTGCTTGCCGCCGTCATCGACGCCAGGACCCCGCTTGATGGGCTGACCGATCACGAAAACGGCCACCCGCAATACAAGGCGCTCGACTTGCGCGATCGCGGCCTGGTCCGCGCCATCCTGGTCACCGCGCTGCGCTACCGCATGACCATATCGGGGCTGCTGGCGCGGCGCCTGGAAAAACCGCTGCCGCCCAACGCCACCGCTTTGTCGCACATATTGCATGTGGCCGCAGCCCAGATCCTGTTCCTCGATATTCCCGACAGCGCCGCCGTCGACATTGCGGTGACCCATGCCAAATCCGATCCGCGCACGGTGCGCTTCTCCGGCCTCGTCAATGGTGTGCTGCGCACACTGGCACGTGCCAAGGAAACAGAATTGCCTGCCGCCCTTGCCGCCACCGACGAAGCGCCAAAGTGGTTTTCCGATCGGCTGAAGACCACCTACGGCAACGAGAAGGCCGGACAGATCCTCGAAGCGCATCGCGTTGAGGCGCCGGTCGACTTCTCGGTCAAGGCCGATCCCGGTCTTTGGGCCGAAAAACTTGGCGGTATCGTCCTGCCGACAGGCACGGTGCGAGTCGAGAATCTTGTCGGTCCCGTCACTGAATTGCCTGGCTTTGCCGAGGGCGCCTGGTGGGTCCAGGACGCCGCGGCCAGCCTGCCCGCCCGGCTGTTCGGCGATGTCGCGGGATTGCGGGTTGCCGATCTCTGCGCCGCGCCCGGCGGCAAGACCGCGCAGCTGATCGTTGCCGGCGCGAAGGTCACCGCCGTCGACACCTCGAAAAACCGGCTCGTGCGGCTGACGCAGAATCTCGACCGTCTTGGCCTGTCCGCCGAAATCGTTCAGGCCGACCTGCTCAAATACGAGCCGAAGGACTTGTTCGACGCCGTGCTCCTCGACGCGCCCTGCTCATCGACCGGCACGGTGCGGCGGCATCCAGACGTGCCATGGACCAAGATTTCGGCCGATGTCGAAAAACTGGCCGACCTGCAACGCAGGCTGCTCGCCCGCGCCGTCACGCTGGTGAAGCCCGGCGGCAGGATCGTCTTTTCCAACTGTTCGCTCGATCCGCTCGAAGGCGAGGATCTCTATCGCGCCTTTCTGGCCGGCACGCCTGAAGTCACCAACGATCCGTTGCGGCAAGGCGAGATCGCCGGCATCGATCCGTTCCTGACGCCGCAAGGCACGCTGCGCACCACGCCCGCTGACCTGGAGCTCGGCGCGCCGGAACGCTCGGGCCTCGATGGTTTCTTCGCCGCTCGCATGCGGCGAGCCGGCTAGCGATTGAATTGCCCGGATTTACTGACTGTTAGGGGTAGGATCGGGGGCAAAGCCAGGTGAACCGGCGTGGGGTCGTGGAATTCGCCTTCGCACGAATCGTGCAATCATGTAGACTCGGCGCCGGGGTAGAGGACGATCAGGAGGGGTTTTGGCACTTGCTGCCAGCAGCACGACGCGTCTGTGGACGCTTGTCGCGAAGGAGTTCTGGCGCAAAACGCGCCGGCGCCTGCGCGCCGGGCCTATCTATCGCTGGCGCTATTCCGGCCGCACGCCGGAACGTGTGCTGATCGCGCCGCCGGACCTGCGCCTCGCCGACCCGCAGATCGCACTCGAGATCTATTACGGCCGCTATCCCCTGTCGGGGCATCTCGTCGAGACCGGCGGCAAGTCGCCTTTCCAGATCAGCGTGCCCAATCACGGCTGGCAGAAGACGCTGCACGGCTTTCGCTGGCTGCGCCATATGCGCGCCGCCGGCACCGAGCTTGCCGCCGCCAATGCCCGCGCCCTGGTCTCCGACTGGATCACCATGCATGGCAGCCATATTTCCGGCATCGCCTGGGAGCCCGGCACGACGGCCAAGCGCATCATCGCCTGGCTGCAGCACTCCTCGGTCGTATTGCAGGGCGCCGAGTTCCCTTTCTACCGCGCCTTCCTGAAGTCGGTTGCCATCCAGATCCGCTATCTCAGGTCGATGGCGCGCGAAATGCCCGACGGCAAGGACAGGCTGCGGGCCCGCATCGCGCTCGCCTTCGCTGCCTTGTCCCTGCCGGCGCCGGCATCGGCCCTGCGTGGCGCGACCCGCAATCTTGCCGAGGAACTCGATCGCCAGATCCTCGCCGATGGCGGGCACATTTCGCGCAATCCGATGGTCGTCCTGGAAATCCTCGCCGACCTTCTGCCGCTGCGCCAGACCTATGCCAACCAGGCGGAAACGCCGCCGCAGGCGCTGATCGGCGCCATCGACCGCATGCTGCCGGCGCTGCGCTTCTTTCGCCATCAGGATGGCAGCCTCGCCCGCTTCAACGGCATGGGCGCCACCATCCACGACCGCATCGCCACCATTCTGCGCCACGACGACACCGCTGGCGCGCCGCTGCTGCATGCGCCGCATTCCGGCTATGAGCGCCTGTCGATGGGCGGCACCACAGTCATCGCCGACACCGGCCCGCCGCCGCCGGTCGATGTGTCCAACGCCGCACACGCCAGCTGCCTTGCCTTCGAACTGTCGTCCGGCCGCCAGCACTACATCGTCAATGCCGGCATCGACACCTATGGCGCGGCTGAATTCCGGCCGCTGGCGCGCGCCACCGCCGCGCACTCGACCGCCACCATCAACGACACCTCGTCGGCGCGCTTCAGCCATTCACTGCGCGTCAACGACCTGCTCGGTTCCCCGCTGATCGGCGGCCCGCAGCATGTGCAGTGCAAGCGCACCGACCAGAAGGGCATTCAGGGTTTCATCGCCCGCCATGACGGCTATGTCCCGCGCTTCGGCTTCCTGCATGAGCGCGAGCTGAAACTGTCGTCGAACGGCAACGTGCTGGCCGGCCGCGACCGCTTCCAGCGGCCCGGCAATGCCGCGATCCGCAACAATGGCCGCGACTTCGTCACTGTCCGTTTCCACGTTCACCCCGACGTCAACCTTTTGCAGGACGAGCATGACCGCCTAGTGCTGGCCGCCGATCAGGCCGACACCTGGGTGTTCACAGCAGCCGAAGTGGTGCCGGAAGTCGAGGAATCGATCTATTTCGCCGGCCTTGGCGGCCCGCGCCGCAGCCGCCAGATCGTGCTTGCCTTCAAGGCCTCGGAAATCGCCGAAGTCCACTGGCAGCTGACGCGCACCAGCATCGCCGGTCATCCGGAAAACAACTGATCCTCCTGGCAGGGCTTCCAACGCAGGTTAACAGAAGGCCTGAGGACAACCAGTTCGGCGGCATCGGCAGCTTTCGTCGGCAGCGATAGGAATTTTTTCTTGACTCGGTGACCTCAGCTATGGTACAAATTCGCCCATGGTGCTGATTTGCGCCAGTGACCCGCCACACAGGCGGGTTTTTCGTTTTAATACGGATTCGTTGCCTTGCCCCACCTGACCGCCGGTTTGATTTCCGGACGGCATGTGCTACGGGCGCGGGCATCCATCACACCAGTCGTGAAAGGCTGCCAGCCCATGGCCGTCGCCGCCAAGAACATTCCCGCACCAGACCTTGTTCCCGTGCGTCGCGCCCTGCTCTCCGTTTTCGACAAGACCGGCCTCATCGATTTCGCCAAAGCGCTGGCAGCCGCAGGCGTAGAGCTGGTCTCGACCGGCGGCACGGCAAAGGCGATCGCTGACGCGGGCCTTCCGGTGCGCGACGTCTCCGAGCTCACCGGTTTCCCCGAGATCATGGACGGCCGCGTCAAGACCTTGCATCCTGGGGTGCATGGCGCGCTGCTTGGCGTGCGCGACGATCCGGAGCATTCCGCGGCAATGCGCAAATACGGCATCGAGCCGATTGATCTCGTCGTCTCCAATCTCTATCCGTTCGAGGAGGTCCGCCGCTCCGGCGCCGACTACGCGTCGATCGTCGAAAACATCGACATTGGCGGGCCGGCGATGATCCGCGCCTCGGCCAAGAACCACGCCTATGTCGCCATCGTCACCGACCCCGGCGATTACGCCTCGGTGCTGAATGCGCTGGAGATGAACATCGGCTCGCTTTCGCTGGATTTCCGCAAGAAGCTGGCGGCCAAGGCCTTTGCCCGCACCGCCAGCTATGACGCGGCGATCTCCGGCTGGTTCGCCGAGGCGCTCGAGATCGAACATCCGACATGGCGCGCCTTTGGCGGCAGGTTGGTCGAGGTGATGCGCTATGGCGAGAACCCGCATCAGAGCGCCGGCTTCTACGTCAACGGCGACAAGCGCCCGGGCGTCGCCACGGCGCGCCAGCTGCAGGGCAAGCAGCTATCCTACAACAACATCAACGACACCGACGCCGCCTTCGAACTGGTCGGCGAGTTCGACCCCGACCTTTCCGCCGCCGTCGCCATCATCAAGCACGCCAATCCGTGCGGCGTTGCCGAAGGCGACTCGCTGAAAGCCGCCTACGCCAAGGCGCTGGCCTGCGACCCGGTCTCGGCCTTCGGCGGCATCATCGCCGTCAACCGCACCCTCGACGCCGAGGCGGCGGAAGAGATCGTAAAAACCTTCACCGAGGTGATCATCGCGCCCGGCGCCACCGACGAGGCAGCGGCCATCGTGGCGGCGAAAAAGAATTTGCGCCTGCTGGTCACCGGTGGGCTGCCGGACCCGCGCACGCCGGGTACGACGGTCAAATCCGTCGCCGGCGGCCTGCTCATCCAGGGCCGGGACAACGCCGTCGTCGACGACCTCGAACTGAAAGTGGTGACCAAGCGGGCGCCGACGCCGGCCGAAATGGCCGACCTGAAATTCGCCTTCCGCATCGCCAAGCACGTCAAGTCCAACGCCATCGTCTATGTCAGGGACGGCGCCACCGTCGGCATCGGCGCCGGCCAGATGAGCCGGGTCGATTCCTCACGCATCGCCGCCCGCAAGGCACTCGACGCCGCCGAGGCCGCCGGCCTCGCCGAACCGCTGACCAAGGGCTCGGTCGTCGCCTCCGACGCCTTCTTCCCCTTCGCCGATGGCTTGCTGTCGGCAATCGCCGCCGGCGCCACCGCCGTCATCCAGCCGGGCGGTTCGATGAACGACAAGGACGTCATCGCCGCTGCCGACGAGCACGGCATCGCCATGGTGTTTACGGGGATCAGGCATTTCCGGCATTGACGCACTTCTTCCTTCTCCCCTTGCGGGAGAAGGTGGATCGGCGCGTAGCGCCGAGACGGTTGAGGGGTGTCCAGCGAAGTGAGACGTTGGTGTTCCCTGGAACACCCCTCATCCGACCTCGCTTCGCGAGGCCACCTTCTCCCACAGGGAGAGAAGGAAAGAGGCGCTCCTATCCCACCGGCCGGTCCGCCGGATAGGGCGTCTTGACCAGGATCGCCATGCCGATGCCCAGGAACAGCACGATCACCGCCATGCCGAGCCGCGCCGAGCCGCTGGCCAGGGTGACCGACGCGACCATGAACGGCGCCAGGAAACTGGTCGCCCGCCCGGCCAGCGCATAAATGCCGAAATAGCGGCCGGATTCTGCCGCCGTGACGCTGCGCGCCATGTAGGATCGCGACGACGCCTGCACCGGCCCGAAAGCCACGCCGATCAACAGGCCAAAGAAGATGTAGGCTTTTTCCGCTGCCGTGCCGAACAGGCCGCCGCTGTCCGGCCCAGGCATCATCCAGAGGCCAAACAACGTGTAGCCCGGCCCGGTCGAGACGATGCCGATCGTGGCGATGCTGAGCAGGACCAGCGAGATCATGACGATGGTTTTTGAGCCAAGCGCCGTATCGAGACGGGCTGCAACCAGGCAGCCGAAGATGGCGACGACGTTGAGAATGATGCCGAAAATACCGATCTCGGTGATCGACCAGTGGAACATCGCAGCGGCGAAAGTGCCACCCAACGCCAGCAGCGCGTTGACGCCGTCCTGATAGATCATGCGGGCGACCAGGAAGCGGAAGATACCGCTGCGCTTACGCACCTCACCCAGTGTCACTTTCAGCTCCGCCAACCCCTCTCGGACAGCCGGACCGATCGGCAGGCCCTTGATGGCGTCGGGGGTGAAAAAGAACATCGGCAGGATGAACAGGAAGTACCAGCCGGCTGACAAAGGCCCGGTTGCGCGTGCGTCCTCGCCGAGCTTCGGGTCGAGCCCGAAGAGCGGGTCGATGCCGATGATCGTCTTGCCGGTCTCAGGCGAACCGGCCAGGCAGGCGACGACGAAGACCAGCACGA
Source organism: Mesorhizobium sp. WSM4822 (assembly GCF_055811155.1). NCBI lineage: Bacteria > Pseudomonadati > Pseudomonadota > Alphaproteobacteria > Hyphomicrobiales > Phyllobacteriaceae > Mesorhizobium > Mesorhizobium sp. WSM4822. Next base: position 330,157 of record NZ_JBVVQM010000003.1, read on the forward strand.
TCATGCCGCCGAGATAACCAAGGCCCCAGGCCATGTTGGAAACCCGGCCGATCTCGCTCTTCGGCACCAGGCGCGGCATCATCGAATCGTTGAACACGGTCGAAAACTCCGCCGCCACCGACGCCAGCGAAAAGAACAGCACGACCAGGAAAAGGTTCGAACCGGGGGCCGCGAACCAAAGCATGCAAAGGCAGGTGATCTTGACCGCGGCAAAGAATGCGATCCACGGCTTGCGCGGTCCGGTCTGGTCGGCGATCGAGCCGAGGATCGGCGACAGCACTGCAATGACAAGGCCGGCCGCGGCAATGCCGTAGCCCCAGGCCGCCTGCCCGGTTTCCGGATCGCTCGCCATCCGCGACACGAAGTAAGGCCCGAAGATGAAGGTGGTGACGACGGTGAAGAACGGCTGCGCCGCCCAGTCGAACAACATCCATCCCCAGATGCCGCGCCCGGACGCACGCTGCACTGTCTCTACCGTCATGATGATCCCCCGGCACCGGTTCCGTGTCGGGCGCCATGTCTGCATGTTTCATGCGCTCATGCAATGAACGAAGCTTGGTGCCGTCCCTTGCCCCTGCCGGGGCGTTCGTTGTTCGAAAACCCAGCAATTGGCTTTCGTCCGCGACGCGCGACCAAGCCCTATTTTTCCTCGTGGGGGAAGTCGGACCGAAGGTCAGGCGCCGTCCTCCACCCCCTGCTTCGCAGCGATTGCCGCCGGCGCGAATTTCTTGATTATTTAAGTTGACTCTTTTTATCCAGTTTGACTAATTGCGCTCGCGCAGGGCCGGAAAGTCGCCGGTCGAACGGCTCGATATTGGTCTGACAGGGAATAAGAGATGACGATTGGTCGACAGGCATTGTCGCGCACTCAGGCAAGGCGATTGATTGCGAGCAGTGCCTTGATAGCGGCATCTTTTGGAGTGGTGGGGGCCGGCCGGGCCCAGGTGGTTTCGCCGGACGATGCAACTCAACTGGAAACCATCGTCGTCACCGGCAAGTCGGACCGCCTTGTCGGGCCCGATCAAACGATCGTCGCCGAGGATACGGCGACCGGCACCAAGACCGACACGCCCATCGTCGACCTTCCCGCCTCGGTTTCAGTTGTTACCCAGAAGGAACTGGAGGCACGCCATGTCGAAAGCCTCCAGCAGGCCGTGGCCTACACATCCAGCGTCCTCACCGACGAGTTCGGCAACGATGACCGATACGACTATATTCGTATCCGCGGTTTCGACCAGACATCGCTCGGCACTTATCGCGATGGTCTCACGGCGCGCATCCCCGCCTGGTTCACGGCCAGCCGTCTCGAGCCTTACGGACTTCAGCGCGTGGAGGTCCTGAAGGGATCGACATCGACGCTTTTTGGTCTCAACGGTCCTGGCGGACTGGTCAATGCCATCACCAAGCGGCCGCTGGACCAGAAGCAGGGGGAGATTTACACGTCCTATGGCGACGGTACCAAGGAGGTTGGCGTTGATTTTGGCGGGCCAATCGACCCCGATGGCGTGTGGACCTATCGGCTCACCGGGCTGGCCAAGGATGGCGATCAAGGATGGGATTATTCCAACGACGATCGGCTTTACATCGCGCCCGCGTTGACCATCAAGCCCGAGGAAGGAACGTCGCTCACCATCCTGACTGACTATTACAAGCGAGATGGCACAGGCGCACGCGGCACCCCGGCTGGCGGCAATATCGACATCGGCACATTCCTGGGCGAGCCGGATTTCAACCGCTTCAACACCGAGCAGGTCGATCTCGGCTACCAGTTCGAGCACGAGTTCAACGAGAACCTCACCTTCCGCTCCAATGCCCGCTACACGCATTTGAGCCTCGACTACGCCGAGGTCTACGGCGCGTCGCTTGACCCCACGGCGGACCGCACGGCATTTTCCGTCGATGGCCTGTCCAACCGCTATGCCTTCGACAATCAGTTGCAATACGATACGGGCTGGGACGGGATCGGCAGCAAGACGCTTGTCGGCGTCGACTACGCCAACGACAACACCCGTGAAAACATCCTCTTCGGCACCGCCGGTCCCATCGACATCGACAATCCGGCCTATTGCGGTCTGTCCTGCATCAATCTCGGCCCCTACGTGAACTGGCGGGTCAAGCAACAGGCGGTCGGTGTCTATGCCCAGGAGCAATTGACGTTTGACGACCGCTGGATCGTCACCCTGGGCGGGCGCTGGGACCGCGTGCATACGACGGCGGACTATCCCGACTCGGGAACGCAGGACGACGACACGGCGTCCGCCTTCACCAAGCGCGCCGGCCTGACCTACAAATTCACTCCGAACCTCGCGGTCTACGCCAACTATTCGGAAAGCTTCCAGCCGCTCGTGGCGCCAAGCGCCAACGGATATGCGGTCTTGGGTTCGCTGAAGCCTCAAGAGGGCAGGCAGTATGAGGCAGGTATCAAGTACAAGCCCGACGGCTTCGACGGCCTGTTCACGGCCGCGGTCTTCGACCTTACCCAAACCAATGTTCCGACCTATGTCACGCCTGTTGTCCAGCAGCAGATCGGCAAGGTTGGCGTCCGCGGCATCGAACTCGAGGGCAAGGCCGCCATTGCGGAAAACCTGAACCTGACGCTTGCCTATTCCTACTGGGATGCCGAGATCCTGGAAGACGGTATTGGAGGAAATGCCGGCAATCGGCCGCAGCGTGTCCCTCGTCACCTGGCTTCGGCCTGGGTTGATTATACGCTACCCGAGGAGGGACGGCGTGGCGACCTGACCATCGGCGGAGGCGTGCGCTATATCGGACAAACCTACGGGGATGACGCGAACACGACTTCGATTGGCGGCTACGCACTGGTGGATGCGGCGATCAGCTACAAGATGACCAAGGACGTGACGTTGGCCCTGAACGCAACGAACCTGTTCGACCGGAAGTATTTGACAACCAGCTATTACGGAACCGAATTTTACGGCGACCGGCTGAAGATCGTCGGCACGCTCAAACATTCCTGGTGAGCTTGTTGAACGCCGGTTTCGAAGCGGATGGCATTCGAAAAGAGCCACACGCATCCGGTGATGCGTGTGGTGATCATCGGCGGTTCACATCCCCGTCAGATCGCTCATCAGCCCCGACGCCACCGACAGCCGCGACACGGTGATGTCGCCGCCCTCGGTCAGCGCCTGCAGCCGCTCGCGGATGCGCGCCACCCGCTCGCCACCGGCGTCCAGCCAGGCCGCCACCGGATCGGCCGTCTTGGCGTGGCCGGTGAGTGCCGCCACCGCGATGCCGCGCCGTGCCGCGCCGATCGTGTCGGTGGCGCGCGACAGTGCAAGCTGATCATAGTAGTCCGAAGGCGTGATCGAGCGTGCGGCGTCCTCGACACGCGGGATGCGGAAGGCATCGCTGACGGCGAAGAACGCCTTGGCCGCGGCGACGATATCGGCGCCGGCGGTGCGCGCCGTCAGCGCGATGTCGGGGATAAGTTCCGCAACCTCGCTGAGCGCCAGTTGCCCGGCCAGCCCTTCCGGCGCGCCGCTCTTGAACAGCCCGTGCCGCTTCTCCTCGATGCGCTCGCGCGAGAAAGCCGGCAGCAGCGAAACGAGCTTGGGTTCCAGCGCCTTGCGTGCTTCCTGCAGTTCGGCGATGCGCTGGCCGAGGGGTGCCGTGCCGGCATCGTTCTTCAGATACCAGCCGCTGGTCACATAAATCAGCCGGCTGACCATCTGATAGAGATCGAGTTGCACCTGGCCGTCGATCTGGTTGTCGAGCGCATCGATCTCGCGATAGAGCGCCGGCAGCGCAAAACCGTCGCGCACCAAGGCGAAGGTCCGCACCACGTCGGCGGCGGTGCGCCCCGTGGCTTCCTGCAGCCGGTTGACGAAGGATGGGCCGCCGCGATTGACCAGATCGTTGGCGACGACCCGCGTGATGATCTCGCGGCGCAGCCGGTGGCCATGGACCTCAGTGGCGTATTTCTTCGCCATCCGGTCGGGAAAATAGCCCATCAGATCGCGATCGAAATGCGCGTCATCAGGCACGTCGCTGGCGACGATGTCGGAAAACAGCACGATCTTGGCATAGGCGAGCAGCACGCCAAGTTCGGCCCTGGTCAGCGGTTCGCCACGCGCCTCGCGCTCGGCAAGCCATGCTGGGGACGGCAGCGTCTCCACAGTGCGGTCAAGCAGGCCGCGCGCCTCCAGCGCCGTCATGAAACGGCTCTGATGCGCGATGTCGGCGAGGCCGCGCTTGCGGGCGATCGAAAGCGCCAGCGTCTGCTGGTAGTTGTTGGACAGCACCAGCGAGCCGACCTCGTCGGTCATCTCGGCGAGCAGCTTGTTGCGTGCCGGGCGCGTCAACGACCCCTTGCGCATGGCGGACGCCAGCGCGATCTTGATGTTGACCTCGACGTCGGAACAGTTGACGCCGCCCGAATTGTCGATGGCATCGGAATTGCAGCGGCCGCCATTCAGGCCGAACTCGATGCGCGCCCGCTGCGTGAGGCCGAGATTGGCGCCCTCGCCGATCACTTTCGCCCGGACATCGAGCGCGGTGATGCGAATGGCATCGTTGGCGCGGTCGCCGACCTCGGCATTGGTCTCTGTCGATGATCGCAAATAGGTGCCGATGCCGCCGAACCACAGGAGATCGACCGGTGCCTTGAGGATGGCGGTCATGATCTCGACCGGCGTGGCGGTGGTCTTTGCCAGGCCGATCGCCGCCGCGGCCGCTGCCGGCAAGGTGATCGATTTCTGGTTGCGCGAGACGATGATGCCGCCTTCCGACAGTTTCGTCTTGTCGTAGTCCTGCCAGCTCGAACGCGGCAGCGCGAACATGCGCTCGCGCTCGGCCATCGAGGCTGCCATGTCGGGATCGGGGTCGATAAAGATGTCGCGATGGTCGAAGGCGGCGATCAGCCGGGTTTTCGGCGACAAAAGCATGCCGTTGCCGAACACGTCGCCCGACATGTCGCCAACCCCGACGACGCTGAAGGACGAGGTCTGGATATCGCGGTTGATCTCGCGGAAATGCCGCTTGACCGCTTCCCAGGCGCCCTTGGCGGTGATGCCCATCTTCTTGTGGTCATAGCCGGCCGAGCCGCCGCTGGCGAAGGCGTCGTCGAGCCAGAAGCCGTGCTTCTCCGAGATCGCGTTGGCGGTGTCGGAGAAGGTCGCCGTGCCCTTGTCGGCGGCAACGACGAAATACGGATCGTCCGGGTCGCGTCTGATGACGCCGGCCGGCGGGATGACACCGTCGAGACCGATATTGTCGGTGATCGACAGCAGGCTGGAGACGAAATTCTTGTAGGCCGAGGTGCCGGCCTCGAAGATCGCGTCGCGACCGGCGCTCATCGGCAGCTTCTTCGGATAGAAGCCGCCCTTGGCGCCAACCGGCACGATGACGGCATTCTTGACCTGCTGTGCCTTGACCAGGCCGAGCACCTCGGTGCGGTAGTCCTGGGCGCGGTCGGACCAGCGCAGGCCGCCGCGCGCCACCGGACCGAAGCGCAGATGCAGGCCTTCGACCTCGGAACCGTAGACGAAGATCTCTCGCCACGGCCGCGGCGCCGGCAAACCCTCGACCGCGTGCGAATCGAGTTTGATCGCCAGCGACTGGCCTTTCTCTTTCGTATCGGAAACGAAATGATTGGTGCGCAGCGAGGCTTCGATCAGATTGAGATAGCGCCGGATGATGGTGTCGTCATCGATGTTCGGCACATCCTCCAGCGCGTCCTTGATCTTGGCCTTGAGGTGCTTTGCGGCCACCACGCCTTCGGTCTCGGCTGTCGGGCCAAGCCGGGCGATGAACAGCGCATGCAGGCCCCGCGCTATGTCGGGATAGCGATTGAGCGCGGCGGCGATGAAATCCTGGCTTTGCGGGATGCCGACCTGCTGCAGATAGCGGCCATAGGCGCGCAGGATCGTGATCTCGCCTGACCACAAGCCGGCGGTCTGGGCAAGGCCGTTATAGCCGTCATTGTCGACATCGCCTCGCCAGACAGAGAGGAAAGCGTCCTCGAACAGCGCGCCGCCATCAGTCAGGTCGATCGGCTTGCCGTAGCTGTTCTCCAACTCCATGTCATGGATGAAGACCAGGCCGGATTGTTCGTCGCCGACCTCGAAGGTGCGCTCGCTGATGACGCGGAAGCCGATGTTTTCCAGCACCGGCACCCGCCGCGACAGCGCCACCGGGCTGCCATGGTGATAGATTTTCAGCGCCGCCTGATGCGGTTTCTGCTCGGCATGACGATAATAATCGATGGCGATCGGATTGCCGGCGCTGATCTTGGCAATGCGCCTGGCATCGGCCAGCGCCACCGCCGCGCTGAACGAATCGCGGTAGCTTTCCGGCAGCCGCGCGGCAATCGCCTTCAAAGCCTGGTCGCCGCCACTGGCCTCGGCCGCATCGGAAAGGGCGTCCTCCCAGGTACGCACGATGTCGCGGATCGCCGCCTCTATCGTCGCTTGCTCGACCTTCGGCGTCTTGCCGCCGGAACGGCCGATGATGAAGTGCACGCGCGCCAGCCCGCCCTCGGGGAAGGCCGGGTAATAGGCCGACAGCCGGCCTTCGAATACGGTCTTCAGATACGAGCCGATCTTCTCGCGCACCACGCTGTCGTAACGGTCGCGCGGCACGAAGACGAGGATCGAGACGAAACGGTCGAACTGGTCGGCGCGCACCAGCGCCCGCACGCGTGGCCGCTCGACTAGGCCCAGAATGGCAGCGGCGTGCTTCCTCAGGACCGGCACCGGCACCTGGAACAATTCGTCGCGCGGATAGCTTTCCAGCACGTTGATCAGCGCCTTGCCGGAGTGATCGTGCCGGTCGAAGCCGGACTTGGCGATGATGGTTTCGGCCTTGGACCTGAGATACGGGATCTTCATCACCGAGCGCGTGTAGGCGGTCGAGGTGAACAGACCGACGATGCGCAATTCGCCCGCGAGCGTGCCCTTGGCGGTGTAGGTCTTGACGCCGATATAGTCGAGATAGATGCGGCGGTGCACGGAAGACTTGGCATTGGCCTTGGTGACGATCAGCGGCTCCGGCCCATGCAGGAAGGCGCGGATCTCCGGCGTCGTCGTCACCGCTTCGGTGCCGCGCCTGAGCACCAGCACGTCGGGGTCGGACAGGATGCCGAGGCCGGGCTTTTCAGCGCGCTCCAGCGTACCGCTTTCTTCGCCGCCGGTGTATTTGAACTCGCGCATGCCAAGGAAGGTGAAATTGTCGTCGCGCAGCCACTCCAGGAAGGCGAGGGCCTCGGCAACGCTCTTCTTGTCGAGCGGCACGGCCGTATAGCGGAATTCCGAGATCGCCTGATCGAGGCGGGCCAGCATCGGCCTCCAGTCGTGAACGGCGGCATGAACCTGGCCAAGGATCTTGCGCAGCCGCTCGCTCAATCCGCTCGCCTGCTCGGATGTCAGCCGCGGGATGTGGACATGGATGACGCTAAGCCGGTCGTGGCTGCCATCGTCCTTGGCGAAATTGCCGTCGCCGAGGATTTCTTCCACGCCGCCCTTGCCGTGGCGCACCACGATAACCGGATGGGTGACCAGGGTCGGTTCGCCCGATGTCTCGGTGATCTCGCCGAGGATGGAATCGAACAGGAACGGCATGTTGTCGTTGACGACTGTGACAACCGTCATCGGGCGGCCGTCTCGCACAACGCCCGAATCGGCATCGACGGCGACGACGCACTCGCCTTTCCTGTGAGTGGCGACTGCCTGGCCGGCGAGATCGGCAGCCCGCTCCAGGTCGGCCACATCGTAGGGAGCTATGTCTTCAGCTGGCGCGCGGGCGAGCAGATAGTCTGCAAGCCTGGCCGGCCTTTCCTCCGCTTTAATCGCTGCCGTGGCTTTTTTCTTCGGCTTGCTCGCGGATTTCACGCTGGCCATGACGCACGTCCCTCCCGTCGAATGCTTTTACGATTATGGTAGCAGATGACCGCTGTTTGGCGACAAAGGTTTGACGGCTTGCCAAGAATTATCGGAATTTGGCGACAAGATGCCGCGCAACGAGGAGAAATGACCCATGACCGGCAAAATCAGCGCGCTTGATCTTGGCCAGGGAGAGCTGAGCGAGGCGACAAAAACCTATTTCGCCAAATGCGAGGAGAAGCTCGGCCTCGTCCCCAACGTGCTCAGGGCCTATGCCTTCGACGACAGAAAGCTGCGCGCCTTCACCGACATGTACAACGATTTGATGCTGGGTGAGTCCGGGCTGACCAAGCTGGAACGCGAGATGATCGCGGTCGCCGTCTCCTCGATCAATCATTGCTACTATTGCCTGACCGCGCATGGCGCGGCGGTGCGCCAGCTCTCCGGCGACCCGCCGCTCGGCGAAATGATGGTGATGAATTTCCGCGCCGCCGATCTTTCGCCCAGGCAGGTGGCAATGCTCGAATTCACCGTCAAGCTGACGCAAGAGCCGGCCAAGATCGTCGAGGGAGACCGGGCCGCGCTGCGTCAGGCCGGCTTCACCGATCGCGACATCTGGGACATCGCCTCGACCGCTGCCTTCTTCAACATGTCGAACCGCGTGGCCGCGGCAATCGACATGCGCCCGAACGACGAATACCACGCCATGGCACGGTGAATTTGCTTTCTTCTCCCCTTTTTACGGGGAGAAGATGCCGGCAGGCAGGCGAGGGGCACCAACGTCTGTGAATCGAGGGCCAACTTTGCGCTGCCCCTCACCCGACCCTTCGGGACACCCTCTCCCCGTAAGCGGGGCGAGGGAACGTCACCGAGCAGCGATCGCCGCCGCGGCGCCGGCCATCGTCGTCGCGCTGACGCGGTTGGCGATCTTCATGGCGCGTTTGCTCTTCAAAAGCTTGCGCGCCTGTGATGCGGCGAGCACCCAGGCGAGATCGATGGCGACCAGCACCACGGCCATGGTCGCCGTCAGCTCGACCCAGCCGACGATGCTGACCGAAGCGAGGTCGATGATGGTCGGCAGCAGCGCCAGGTAGAACATCATGATCTTGGGATTGCCAAGCGTCACCGCCATGCCGGCGAAGAACAGCTTTGCCGGAGAATCCTCGCGCGGCATCTCGCCCCCTTCTGCATCGACAGGCGCGGTCCACATTTTCCAGGCGAGGTAAGCGAGATAGGCGACGCCGACCCATTTCACCACGACGAAGGCGAAATGGAAGGTCTGCGCCACGACAGCCAGGCCGAACACCGCCAGCGACAGCCAGATGCCCTCGCCGATCCACATGGCGAGCAGGAACGGAAACACGTCGCGAAACCCTTTCGAGATGACGCGCGCGACAAGCGCCGCGATCGAGGGACCGGGCGAACCGGCGGCAACGAACAGAGCGGCGGCGAAAATCAGGAGCGAGGTGGCGTGCATAACCGGGGTCTCTGGTTGAAAACCTTTGATTTCGGATATTAGCGCAAGTGGCTCGGCTGCGGTAGCACCGACAAAAGACCCTTGTCGGTCCAGCATCTCGCGGCTAGAAAGGCCGCCGCGAAACAATTTTGAGCGTCACTTTGCCTACGTAACCGCCGGTCTCGTCAACTCCCCCGACACACTGCATGACACCGCATTCGCGGTGTCTGTTTTCATTTTCATGTGTTCTTCTGGGCGGCGGTTCGAGACCGGTTTGGCACTGCTGAACCGTTGTTGCGCGCTGCCGCCCGTGACATCCGATTTCCGATCATAGCAAGCGACCGCCACGCCGCGCCCGCATGGGCATCTCGACATCGCCGGCCTGATGAACTTCCCGACGGGAAGGGCTTATCGGCATGTCTGGACTTCAGCGTATCCATTGGACGATCGCACCCCAAACCCCACCTCGGCCGCTCATCAGCTGCAATCGTGGCGGCACTGTGAAGGCCTATTGCAGCAGCGGGAAATTCCGCGTCAACGCCAACGGCAAACGCATCGACGTGTGGCTGATCTATCGCTGCATCGACTGCGACAACTCCTGGAATTTCGGCATTTTCGAGCGCTGCAACCGCCGCGACATCGACCCGGCGCTGCTGGCGGCGCTCGAACGCAACGATTCTGCACTCGCTCACCGTCATGCCTTCGATGTAATCGCGTTGCGCAACCGGATCGGGCGCGTCGAGGAGTTCTCCGATGTCAGCATTCACAAGCGCAGGCTCGGCGACACCGGGGAAGCCGCGCCCGTGTTGGAGATCCAGCTTGGGCTGGAAATGCCGACATCGCTGCGACTCGACCGGCTGCTCGCCGGCGAACTCGGCATCTCGCGATCACGGCTTCAGGCGCTGGAGGAGACGCGGCTGCTCATCGTTGACCCGGATGGCGCAAAGGCCCTGCGCAAGCCGGCCCGCGCGGGAATCGCGGTCCGCATCGATCTGGCCGGCGAGGCCGATCGGCAGGCCATCATCTCGGCTGCCGGTGGATGAACGAAAAAGGGGCGGAACACTGGTTGCTCCGCCCCTCTCGATTGTTGGGAAATAGAGAGCTTACGCCGCGCCGACCACCTTGGACGACTTCTCGAACCGCTTGCGCTCGTTCGGATCGAGATAGAGCTTGCGCAGTCGAATGGTCTTCGGCGTCACTTCGACCAGTTCATCGTCCTGAATCCAGGCCAGGGCGCGTTCCAGCGTCATGCGGATCGGCGGCGTCAGCTTGACCGCCTCGTCCTTGCCGGCGGCACGGATGTTGGTCAGCTTCTTGCCCTTGAGCACGTTCACTTCAAGATCATTGTCGCGGCTATGGATGCCGATGATCATGCCCTGATATACCTTGACGCCCGGATCGATGACCATCGGGCCGCGATCTTCCAGGTTCCACATCGCGTAGGCGACCGATTCGCCCTGTTCGTTGGAAATCAGCACGCCATTGGTGCGGCCCGGCAGCTCGCCCTTGTAGGGCTCATAGGCATGGAAGAGCCGGTTCATCACGGCGGTGCCGCGCGTGTCGGTCAAAAGCTCCGACTGGTAGCCGATCAGGCCACGGGTCGGCGCGTGGAAGACGATGCGTTGGCGGTTGCCGCCGGACGGGCGCAGTTCGACCATCTCGGCCTTGCGCTCGGACATCTTCTGCACGACGACGCCGGCATGCTCCTCGTCGACGTCGATGACGACTTCTTCGACCGGCTCCAGCAATTCGCCGTTCTCGCCCTTCTGCATGACGACGCGCGGACGCGACACGGCGATTTCAAAGCCTTCGCGGCGCATCGTCTCGATCAGCACGGCCAGCTGCAATTCGCCGCGGCCGGAGACGAAGAACGAATCCTTGTCGGGCGATTCCTCGATCTTCAGCGCGACATTGCCTTCGGCTTCGCGCAGCAGGCGGTCGCGGATGACGCGGCTGGTCACCTTGTCGCCTTCGGTGCCGGCCAGCGGACTGTCATTGACCAGGAACGACATCGTCACGGTGGGCGGATCGATCGGCTGCGCATGCAGCGGTTCGCTCACGCTCGGGTCGCAGAACGTGTCGGCGACGGTGCCCTTCGACAGGCCGGCAATGGCGACGATGTCGCCCGCCTGCGCTTCTTCGATCGGCTGGCGCTCGAGGCCGCGGAAGGCCAGGATCTTCGAAATACGGCCGGTTTCGATCTGGGTACCGTCATGATGCAGCACCTTGACCGGCTGGTTGGCCTTCAGCGTGCCGCTCTCGATACGGCCGGTGATGATGCGGCCGAGGAACGGATTGGCTTCCAGGATGGTGCCGATCATGCGGAACGGGCCGGGATGAACGGTCGGCTCCGGCACATGCTTGATGACGAGGTCGAACAGCGGTCCCAGCTGCTGGTCCTTGGGTCCTTCCGGATTTTCCGAAACCCAGCCATCGCGGCCTGAACCGTACAGAATCGGGAAGTCGAGCTGCTCGTCGGTGGCGTCGAGCGCCGCGAAAAGGTCGAACACCTCGTTGACCACCTCGACGTGACGGGCGTCCGGACGGTCGATCTTGTTGATGACGACGATCGGCTTCAGGCCGACCTTGAGCGCCTTGCCGACGACGAACTTGGTTTGCGGCATCGGCCCTTCGGCTGCGTCGACCAGCACGATGGCTGAGTCCACCATCGACAGGATGCGTTCGACCTCGCCACCGAAATCGGCGTGGCCGGGGGTGTCGACGATGTTGATGCGGGTATCCTTCCAGTCGACCGAAGTCGCCTTGGCCAGGATGGTGATGCCGCGTTCCTTTTCGAGGTCGTTGGAATCCATGGCGCGCTCGGCGACGCGCTGATTGTCTCGGAAGGAGCCGGACTGCTTCAAAAGCTGGTCGACCAGGGTGGTCTTTCCATGGTCGACGTGCGCGATGATCGCGATATTACGGATTTTCATGTTCTGGTCTCGGAAGCGTTGCAGGCAGCAGGCCAAAAGGCGCTGCCTCTTTCGGTTGCGCGGCTCATACAGGGTTTTTCGCAGTTGCGAAAGAGGAGGAGCGTCACCAAATACTCATCAAATCTTAAGCATCTGCGTGTGAGATGATTTTGTTAACCAAGGCGGGAACCCTTTGGGGCCCGGGCAGTTCAAACGTCATGACCGATAAACTCAACCGATTCTGGCCGCTCATCGCGTCTGTTGCCTTCGCCGTCCTGCTGGCGGCCAACGCCGCACAGTCAGCCGCGACGATGAAGGAATCACGGCCTGCCTTGCCGTCAGAGGCACAGTCGGCCGAGCAGATTTTCGCCGACGCACCAGACGGCGTCGACCCGATGGTGACCGGCCCGGTCAGCGCCGCCTTCAAGCAGCGCCAGGACGCCGCCAACTGCGACAGCGCCGTCTGGCCGAATATCCCCATGGTCTGCTACCCGGACTAGTCAGCGCTTCACCCCCCGCCCCGTCTCGCCAGCTTCGCTTTGCGAAGCCGCCGCCGACCTTCCCCACAAGGGGGAGGGTTGAGAAGCGCGCTTACGCCGACCGCACCGGGTCGAGCGTCACCTTGTAGAGTTCGTTGTCGTCGCGATCCATCAGCCGCACCGTCATCTGCTCGCTGGCGCCTGAAATATCGACGAGCCCGAAGAATTGCAGCCCGGCCGAGGGCGGCAGGTTCTGTCCCTGTTCGGCGGTCGGCGCCTTGATGAACTTCAGCTCCGGACCGAACGTCATGTCGAAATCGTTGGGACCGAACGTGCCGGCATGGATCGGACCCGAGACGAATTCCCAGAACGGATTGAACTCCTGGAACTGTGCCTTGTCCGGGTTGTAATAATGCGCAGCCGTGTAATGCACATCTGCGGTGAGCCAGACGGTGTTGCTGATGCCGGCATTCTTTATGAAGCGCAGCAGGTCGGCGATCTCGAGCTCGCGCCCTTTTGGCAAGCCATTGTCGCCATTGCTGACCGCTTCGGCGCCAACCTTCTTGGTACCGTCGTCCCAGACGACGAGGCCGAGCGGCATGTCGGCTGCAATGATTTTCCAGGTCGCCTTCGAATTTGCCAGCTCCCGCTTCAGCCATTTCGTCTGCTGTTCGCCGAGCATGCGCGATTGCGGCGTCATCTCATCCTGCATGTCGGGACCATTGGGGCCGCGATAGGAGCGCATGTCGAGGAAGAACACGTCGAGCAGCGGCCCATAAGCGATCTTGCGATAGACGCGGCCGGGCTCGGAAGGTTCGTAGCGGATCGTCGTCATCTCGTGGAAAGCCCGCGCCGCGCGGGCCGCCAGCACGTGGATGGATTTTTCCGTGTAGCGGTTGTCGGCGCTGAGATCCTTGGAATCCGACCAGTTGTTCAGCACTTCATGGTCGTCCCATTGGTAGAAGGTTGGGCAGATGGCGCTGAGGCCGAGCACGTTCCTGTCCATCATGTTGTATTTCCACTGGTCCCGGTATTCGTCCAGCGTCTCGGCGACCTTACGCTTGCCGTCGATCAGCACGACGTTCTTCCACTTGCCGCCGCCGGGCAGGTCGACCTCGTCCTTCATGGCGCCGTCGGCATAAATGGTGTCGCCTGAATGCAGAAAGAAGTCGGGCGTGTGCTTGCCGATCGTGGCGTAGGTCTTCATGCCGGTCTCGTCGATGCCCCAGCCTTGGCCGGCGGTGTCGCCCGACCAGGCAAAGCGGATGTCGCGCTTCGAGGCCGGCGCCGTCCTGAAGCGCCCGGTGATCGGCTCCGAAACGGCGTTGATGTCGGCGAGATCGGCTGCCGTCATCCGATAGAAGATATCCTGATCGGAAGCGAGGTCGGTGAGCAGCCGCTTGACCGTGTAATCGCTGGCCGGCGACGTATCGAGCGGCGCCAGGCGTGTCGCATTGGCGAAATTCTCCGTCGACGACACTTCGAACATGACGCGCGACGGTCGGTCGGTGCGCGTCCACACCATGCCGCTGGTGGCGTCGACATCTCCCGACTGGACGCCATGGGTGAAGGAAGGCCGCTGATTGGCGCGCGAATAATAGGGTAGCGCCAGGCCGGAAACGCCGGCCAGGCCAACGGCACCGGCGGAAGTGACGAAAGCACGGCGGGTCATCGAAAGCTTGTTCACGGCTGTCTCCTGGATGGCTTGAACGGTGCCACCAAAATCCAGCGTCAATGTTTCAGGCGCATCTCGGGATGATGAAGGTTTGATAACAATGAACAGGGTAATCTCCCCCCTCGAGGGGGAGATGTCGCCAAAGGGGACAGAGGGGGTCGCCGCGCGTGGAGCGCTAACCTCCTTCTATCGCAAGAGGCCGAGCCCAGTCGGACCAACCCCCCTCTGGCCGCTTCGCGGCCATCTCCCCCTCTCGGGGGGAGATTAGCGTCGCGCCTAAGCCGCTTGCGGCTCCGGATCGAACGCCGGCTTGCTGGTGTTGATCAGCAGCGAGATACAGGCGGCGGCGATTGCCGTCATGCCGGCGATCAGGAACGCCAGTTCGTAATTGCCCTGCAATTCGCGCATGGTGCCGCCAAAGGCGGCGGCAGCGGCCGCACCGATCTGGTGCCCGGCGACGATCCAGCCGAACACGATCGGCCCGCTGCGGTCGCCGAACGCCTCGTTGGCGAGCCGCAGCGTCGGCGGCACGGTGGCGATCCAGTCGAGGCCGTAGAGCACAGCGAAGATGATCAGGCTGGTCGCCGAGAAGCCGGAATACGGCAGATAGATCAGCGACAGGCCACGAATGCCGTAATAGACGCCGAGCAGCTTGCGCGGATCGTAGCGGTCGGTGAGCCAGCCCGACAACGTCGTGCCGATCAGGTCGAAGATGCCCATCATCGACAGCAGGCCGGCGGCCTGCACTTCGCCGATGCCCATGTCGCCGCAGAACGCGATCAGATGCGTGCCGACCAGCCCGTTGGTGGTGAAGCCGCAGACGAAGAAGGTGGCGAACAGATACCAGAACACCCGCGTGCCGGCGGCACGGCGCAGCGTCGAGAACGTATGCGCCAGAAAATTGCCCTGTGACGCAGGCGGAGTGGGCGGCACGTCGTCAGCCTCGGCGCCGTAGCGCACCATGCCGATCGATGCCGGCCGCTCCGGCACCAGCAGCCAGACCAGCGGTATCAGGGCAGCGGTCGCGATCGCGACCGCAATGACAACCGGCTGCCAGCCGCCCGACTGCGCCAGCGCGGCGATCAGCGGCAGGAACACCAGCATGCCCGAGGCGCTGGAGGCCGACATCAATCCCATGACAAGCCCGCGATTGGTCTTGAACCACCGGTTGACGATGGTCGCGCCGAGCACGCTGGCGACAGCACCGGAACCAATGCCCGAGAACACGCCCCAGGTGATGAACAGATGCCACGGCTTGGTCATCAGCAGGCTGAGCGCGGTCGAGCCCGACATCACCACCAGCGAGGCCAGCAGCGTGCGGCGAAGCCCGATGCGCTCCATCAGGGCTGCGGCAAATGGCCCTGTCAGGCCGTAAAGCAGGATGCCGACACCGGCGGCCAGCGAGATGATGTCGCGCCGCCAGCCGAAACTGTTCTCCAGCGGCAGCATCATGACGGCGGGCGCGGACCGCAGGCCGGCCGCGACCAGCAGGCTAAGGAAGATGACGCCGACCACGACGAAAGCGTAGCGCTGGCCAAATGGGCGGGATTGAGCTATCATGTTACTGACCGGTACGTTGCAGGTTGGGAGCATGTATACGTACCGATCGGTAACATTGTCAATCGAGCCACACGATGCCAACGGACAAAAATATTGATCTGACCATCAGCGACGATCATGCATCGGCGCCGCCGAAAGCCGCCAAAAAGATCCTCGATGTGGCCTATGACCTGTTCTACCGGCGCGGCATCAGAGCGATCGGCGTCGACGAGATCGTCAAACGCGCCGGTGTCACCAAGCCCAGCCTCTATCGCAGCTTTCCGTCCAAGGATGAACTGGCCGCCTCCTATCTCAGGCAGTACGATCTTGAATATTGGGAGCGTTTCGACGAGGCGGTTGCCGCTCATCCCGGCGACCCGCGCGCACAGATCAAGGCTTTCCTGACCCGCATCGGCAAGCGCACGCAAGTGGCGGACTATCGCGGCTGCGGCATGACCAACGCGGCGGTCGAATATCCCGACCACAGCCATCCGGCCCGTGTGGTCAGCGAGGCCAACAAGCAGGAATTGCGCCGCCGCCTGCGCGCCATGGCGGTTGCGATGGGCGCGCAAGACCCTGACACGCTCGGCGACGGCCTGCTGCTGCTGATCGAAGGCGCCTATATCAGTGGCCAGCTGTTCGGGCTCGGCGGCCCGGCGCAAGCGGTCGCCCGCAACGCCGACCTGCTGATTGAAGCGAGCTTGAAGAAATAACGTTTGGCGCTACGCTGCGGCAGCTTGCAACGGAGATTGACCGCCATGCGTGCCATTCTGATCCCGCTTGTTCTGGTCGGTCTGGGTCAGGCTGCGCAAGCCGACGGCATTTCCAGCGCTTACACCGATCTGGATTCGAAAAAGGATTGCGTGACCTACGCGCAGGCCGAGGAAGGCGACGGCGACTGGGCCGAACTCGCCTGTTCGGGCTATCGCGGCTATCCCGTACTGATAGCCTATGACGATGCCCGTGAATCGCTGTTCTACGGCTTTCCCCCCGGCGGCGACATGACAACGGTCTGGGAGAGCTTTTCGGGTTTCAATTCGTCCGGAGCCAAGATCGAATGGCGCATCGAAACCACCGGCGACAAGGCTGTGCCCTATGCAGCCATCCATCGCCGCTCGATCAGCAATCCCGAGGACGAGAAAAAGCCGACCGAGGTGCTGCTCGTCGCCAAGGTCGGCCAGATGGGCGCCCGCGACGGCTGCACCGTCGGCCTGGTGCTGGCCACCGGCAATCCCACCGCCAACGATCAGGCGCGCAAGCTTGCCGACGACAAGGCACGCACCTTCGCCTGCGGCAAGGACAGGCGCACTGTCATCGGCAATGTGCCGGCTTTCGGCCGGGTGGATAACTGAGCACGGCGGAGATTGGGCATCGCACCCGTAGCTTCGTCATCCACGGGCGGAGCAAGGAGCGTAGCGACGCAGCGCAGACCCGAGGGTCCATGCCGCGACATCAACACCGCCGCGGCGGTGCAGAATTCCGTTCCGCCGCACACGTCGCCTGGCGTCACGGCATGGATACCAGGGTCTCCGCGACGCCGCTTTGCGGCTGCTCCGCCCTGGTATGACGAAGTTGGGCTACTTGCTCGCCTTGGCCCGCTCGATCGCGTCGACGATCATCTTCTTGGCATATTTGGAATCGTGCCAGCCTTCGATCTTGACCCATTTGCCGGGCTCGAGATCCTTGTAGTGCTCGAAGAAGTGCTGCACCTGCTGGCGCGTGATGTCGGGCAGCTGGGTGTATTCGGTAACGTTCTCGTAGCGCAGCGTCAGTTTCGGCGACGGCACGGCAATGATCTTCTCATCCTGGCCGGCATTGTCTTCCATGATCAGCACGCCGATCGGCCTGACGTTGATGACGCAGCCCGGCACCAGGGCACGCGTGTTGCAGACCAGCACGTCGATCGGATCGCCGTCGCCCGACAGCGTGTGCGGCACGAAGCCGTAATTGCCGGGGTAGCGCATCGAGGTGTGCAGGAAGCGGTCGACGAACAGCGTGCCGGCTTCCTTGTCCATCTCATACTTGATCGGCTCGCCGCCGATCGGCACCTCGATGATGACGTTGACGTCCTCAGGCGGGTTCTTTCCGCTGGCTATGGCTTCAATGCGCATGGCTTAAATCCCTCTCTCGATGGACGATCGATAGCGGGCGGCGCGTCATGGTGCAATGCGGCGAATGGTGCTGGCTGAAATCGGGAGACGCAATGGCCGAAAGGCCGGGCTGTCATTCCCAGACGAAAGCGACCTTCTTGAGCGCCTTCTGCTCGAAGATCTCGACGCCTTCCGCAACATCGCGGCCGCCGGCGCCGGCATAGAAGGCAAGCGCGTTCTGGTTGTCTTCCAGCGCCCACACGACCATGCCTTTCAGCCCGTGATCGGCCAACCGCGCCTTGGCTGCCGAAAACAGGCGGCTGCCGAGCCCGATGCCCTGATATTCCGGGCGCAGGTACAATTCGTAGATTTCGCCTTGCTGCCTGAGTTCACGAGCGCGGTTCTTGCCGATCGTCGCATAGCCGGCAATCTTGCCGCCGATCTCGACCACCAGAACAGTGGCGGCGCGGCGAATCGCATTCGCCCACCAGTCGGCGCCTCGACGGTTGATCATCGATGTCAGGGTGCGGTGCGGAATGATGCCGGAATAGGCGCCGCGCCAGGCCTCCAGATGCACCTCGGCGATGGCACTGGCATCGCGCGGGTCGGCTTTCCGGATGTCGATCGTCAGCGTATTCATGATTTGTTAACCATAAACCCGCATCGCCCGATTGCAAGAGTCCCGGCGGCCCGCCGGCTGCTTTCTCACAGGCGATCATGACACTGATGACATCAGGCAAAGCCTGCTTGAAAACGCGCTCAGCCGAGGCGGATGGCGTGGGCTTTCGAGAACCGGAGCGGAGCGTAGCTTTACACGTGAACGCCGGCCGAAGCCGGCCTGCCAAGGCCGCTCATGTGTGAGTGCTTCGGCCGGCGAAGGCCGGAAGCGCAGAAAACCACGTCAGGCGTCCGGCTGAGTAGCGTTTGCAGGCGGGCTTTCAGATTTCGACCAGATGGTCGTCAAGTTCGTTGCTGTCGCCCACCGTGACCGGGAAATGCTCGGCCAGCACCGCACCCACCTGCTCGATCGCCTTGACGAAGCCGTCGGCAAGCCGGTCGTCGCCGGCATGCGCGGTAAGGTCGCGCACGACACCGTCCCAGACATGCTGGCCGACCTTGGCGTCGATGCCCGAATCGGCAACCACTTCGGCGTAGCGTTCAGCGATCGAGACGAAGACCAGCACGCCGGTGCGCGCCGTGGTGCGGTGGACGTTGCGGGCAAGGAACTGCTTGCTCGCGTTGGCGTGCGCCGCCTGGTAGCGCAGCCGCCTCGGCACCAGATGGATGCGCAGGCCGGGCAGCGCCCACAACAAGGCCAGCACGCAGGCAAGCGCCAGGAGCTGGGCGAGGACGAAATGCGGCAGCCGGATCGACAGCCACCAGGCCTCCAGACCGTAGCCGACCGCCAGGCTGACGATCAGCATGCACACGGTCGCCATGAAGGCGGCCGGGAAGAAATAGCCGTCGCTGGCATGCGCCACGACGCAGTAGATCTCGCCGTCGGTTTTCTCCTCGGCGGCGCGGATCGTGGTTGCGATGCGCTCATGGTCCTGCGGGCTGATTGGTCGTGTTGCCATGATATGTCTCACCAGCTTCCTGAAGAACCGCCACCACCCGATGAGCCGCCGCCACCGGAAAACCCGCCACCGCCGCTTGATCCCGAAGACCAGCCACCACCGGAGCTCCCCGACGACCAGCCGCCCGAAGACGAACCCGTTGTCCAGCCACTGCTGCCCGAGTACCCGCTCGGCCCACGGCCGTAACGAAACGTCATGCCCAGCCATCTGTACACGCCCGGGGACAGCTTCGTGCCGAACATCGGCGGCAGGAACGCCATCGCCAACCCGCCGAAAAACATCGTCGCCCACAGGATCAGGAACACGGCAACGATCGGATCGATGGACGTGCCGTCATCGGCGGGATTGCGCTTGCCTCGCGCTTCCAGCTCCTCCGGATTGCCTTCCAGCACCATGACCATGTCATCGACGGCTTTACCGATGCCGCCGGAGAAGTCGCCGGCGCGGAAGGCCGGCACCATGTCATTTTCGATGATGAGCTTGGTATGCAGGTCGGTCAGCGTACCTTCCAGCCCATAACCGACCTCGATGCGCATCTTGCGGTCGTTCGGGGCAACCAGCAGGAGCACGCCATTGTTCTCGCCCGCCTGGCCAAGTTTCCAGAAGCGGAACAGGCGGTTGGCGTAGGGCTCGATCTCCTCGCCATCGAGGCTGGGGATCGTCGCGACGACGATCTGGTCGGAACCTTTTGTCTCGAAGTCGGCAAGCTTCCGCGTCAGCGCCGCCTTGGTCGCGGCATCGATGATGCCGGCATTGTCGACGACACGGCCGGTCAGCGCCGGCAGGTCGGCCGCGTAGGACATGACGCAGGAGAACAGCACGACCGCGGCAATCAGGACAGCCGAGGCGAGGCGGTCGCGTTTCGACAGGCTGATGCTGGGTATCGTCATGCCATCACCAGCTTCCCGACGAGCCGCCGCCGCCGGACGAACCGCCGCCGCCGGAAAAGCCTCCACCGCTGCTTGACCCCGAAGACCAGCCGCCGCTGGAACTTCCCGACGACCAGCCACTACGGGAGGATCGCCGGCTTGGCTCGAAGGTCATGCCGAGCCAGCGGTAACGGCCGGGACCAAGCTTCTGGCCGAAGATCGGCGGCAAGATGGAGACAGCAAGACTGCCGACCATAATGGTTATCCATATGCCGATGAACACGGTGAAGAACAGGTCGTCGGACTCGAAGGGCGCCTGCTGGTTGCGCTCGCCGCGCGCCTCCAGCTCCTCCGGATTGCCTTCCAGCACCATGACCATGTCGTCGACGGCTTTGCTGATGCCGCCGGAGAAATCGCCGGCGCGGAACGCCGGCACCATGTCGTTTTCAATGATCAGCTTGGTGTGCAGGTCGGTCAGCGTACCTTCCAGCCCATAACCGACCTCGATGCGCATCTTGCGGTCGTTCGGCGCAACCAGCAGCAGCACGCCATTGTTTTCCTTCGCCTGCCCAAGTTTCCAGAAGCGGAACAGGCGGTTGGCGTAAGGCTCGATCTCCTCGCCCTCGAGGCTCGGGATCGTCGCCACGACGATCTGGTCGGAGCCTTTTGTCTCGAAATCGGCAAGCTTCCGTGTCAGCGCCGCCTTGGTCGCGGCATCGATGATGCCGGCATTGTCGACGACACGGCCGGTGAGCGCGGGGAGATCGGCGGCGAGGGCGGTGAAGGGGAGGAAGAGGAGGCTTAGAAGAGCGAAAGGGAACCCTAGGCTTGCATTCCGGGGCGCCCCCCTCTGCCCTGCCGGGCATCTCCCCCTCAAGTGGGGAGATTGGCCGCCATCTCCGCTTTCTCCAATTTTCAACGTCGCAAGATCGGCGTCAGCGCCGAAGCTGCCAATCTCCCCCCTTGAGGGGGGTGAGGACTGATCCGCGTAGCGGACGGGAAGCCAATTGCTTGGCTTTCCGAACAACGAACGCCCGAAGCGGCAGCGAAGGGCCGGTTCCGGTAGGACAGAGGGGGGTGTTTGCACGCCAGCAGCCCGTCATTTCGCGGGATTTATTCCGATGACAGTCGACGTTCACCCGCCCTGCTTCGTGCCGAAATCGACCTTCGGCGGCTGCATCTTGTCTTCGGCGACAGTGAAATTGGCAAAGGGCTCATTGCCGCGGAACCAGAAGGTCGCCCACAGCACCGAGGGGAAGGTCCTCAGCGTCAGATTGTAGTCCCTGACCGCCTGGATGTAGTCGCGCCGCGACACCGCGATGCGGTTCTCGGTGCCTTCGAGCTGGGCTTGCAGCGCCAGGAAATTCTGATTGGCCTTGAGGTCGGGATAGGCCTCCGAGACCGCGATCAGCCGCGACAGCGCGCTGGTCAGCCCCGCCTGGGCATCCTGAAACTTCTTGAGGGCTTCGGGATCCTTCAGCGTTTCCGGTGTTACCGTGATCTGCGTTGCCTTGGCGCGTGCCTCGACTACCGCGTCGAGCGTATCCTTTTCGTGCGAGGCATAACCCTTCACCGTCTCGACCAGATTGGGGATGAGGTCGGCGCGGCGCTGATACTGGTTCAGCACCTCGCTCCATGCCGCCCTGGCGTTTTCTTCCGCTGTGGGGATGGTGTTGTAGCCGCAGCCGGCAAGCAGCGGCAGCACGATCGCCATCATCAGGAAGGCGGGCAGCGTGCGGAAAATGGACGGCGAGGCAAGGCGCTGGGCAAACATGATGGGGTCCCTCGGTAGAAGTTGCACGCGAAGCATTACCACAATCAGCGCGCAAGAAAACCGCCCGGGCCGGCAGCCCCTCGCCTGCCATGCCCAATGCCGCTGCAAGGGTCTGTGATTGGCCGTACGAACGCGATAAGGTCCGCAAAACGGGACATCATCATGGCGGAGCGCCAGGACAGCGAGAAGGAATCGCGCCGTATCCTCGATCGCATCGCGCACGAGACGAATCCGGCGGGCGACTCGTTTGCGGGGCGGGCCGCGAAAGGCATGCGCGATCACGTCACCGCGGCCGATGCCGATCGCGCCGATCCGATCGAAGTCTGGGGCACCCGCTTTGGCCGCACGCTGGGCCTGCTGCTGGCGCTGGGCCTGATGGTCTGGCTCGTGCTTTACGTCATCCGGGGCAGTTAGGAATCAAACGACAATGAGCGCCGAACAAACCGACGCGCCGCGTGCGGTCATCGTCATTTCCAGCCATGTCGCGCGCGGCTCGGTCGGCAACCGTGCAGCCGTGTTTGCGCTGGAGACCCTGGGGTTCCCGGTCTGGGCGGTGCCGACCGTCATCCTGCCCTGGCATCCCGGGCATGGACGGGCAACACGGATCGTACCGCCGCTCGACCAGTTCAAGGCGCTGATGGCCGATCTCGAGCGGGCGCCATGGCTGGGTGAAGTCGGCGCTGTGTTG
The DNA here is from genome assembly GCF_055811155.1 of Mesorhizobium sp. WSM4822. Lineage (NCBI taxonomy): Bacteria > Pseudomonadati > Pseudomonadota > Alphaproteobacteria > Hyphomicrobiales > Phyllobacteriaceae > Mesorhizobium > Mesorhizobium sp. WSM4822. The sequence goes on from NZ_JBVVQM010000003.1 coordinate 353,054, forward strand.
TCCGGCTATCTCGGCGAGGCCGGCCAGGCCGAGGCCGTCGCCTCGCTGGTCGCCGCGGTGAAGGCAAGGACGCCCGGCGCCGTCTATATCTGCGATCCGGTGATGGGTGATTCGGGCGGCCTCTACGTGCCCGAGCCGACAGCCATCGCCATGCGCGACCGGCTGATGCCGATCGCCGACATAGCCACCCCCAACCGCTACGAACTGGAATGGATGGCCGGCGCCGCGTTGCCCGACCTGAAATCGGCGATCGCGGCAGCGCTCCACGCCGGACCATCGACCATGCTGGTCACCTCTGCGCCGTCGATGATGACGGGCGGCACCGGCAATCTGCTGCTCGATAGCAGCCAGGCGCTGCTCGCCGAACATCGCCTGATCGACAAGCCGCCGAATGGCCTGGGCGATCTGACGGCGGCCGTCTATCTGGCACGTATCCTATCCGGCCAGCCGCCGGTCAAGGCGCTGCAATCGACGACGGCGGCGGTCTACGAGATCCTGGCGCGCACCGCCAAGCGCGGCGGCGACGAACTGCAGCTCGAAACCGATGCGCAGAGCCTGTCGCATCCGATGGCGATGGTCCAGCTTCGCCACCTCACGCATCCGGGGCGGGGCCGCCGGGCGTGACGTCGACTGAGGCCGTGCTTGTCGGCGTCGACGGCTGCAAGGCCGGCTGGATCGCCGTCCGGTGCGCTTTTGGCATGGCACCGTCGGTCGGTGTCTTTGCAACCTTCACTGCCCTGCTCGCATCCCTTCCCGAAGACGCTGTCATCGCTGTCGACATGCCGATCGGCCTACCCGACTTTTCGGGCAAGGGCGGTCGCGGCCCCGAAGCGCTGGTGCGGCCGCTGCTCGGGGCGCGCCAATCCAGCGTCTTCTCGATCCCCTCCCGTGCCACGCTCTATGCGGAGACCAATGATTTCACCACCATCGAAGCCTGGTATGCCGCGCACATCAGGGCAAGTGCGGTGGCCCTGACCACATCCGACCCGCCGCGCGGAGTCTCGATCCAGGCGTTCGGCATTTTTGCCAAGATCCGCGAGATCGACGCCCTGCTGATCGCGCGACCCGATCTGCGCGGCCGCGTGTTCGAATCGCATCCGGAAGTCGCTTTCTGCCGCCTGAACGGCGATCAGGCCATGCAACTGCCGAAGAAGATCAAGGGCGGCATCAATCCGGCCGGCATGGCGGAACGCAAGGCTCTGCTTTGCCGGCATGGCTATGACACGGCCTTTCTCGACCAGCCGCCACCGCGCGGCGCAGCCGCCGATGATTTCCTCGACGCGGCCGCGATGACGCTGATCGCCGGTCGCATCGCCAGCGGTGAGGCACGGCCGCTGCCCGACCCGCCGGGCCGCGACAGCTTTGGCATTCCTGTCGCCATCTGGGCGTAACGCTGTTGGCCAAGGTTGCGCTCGATGCATGGCATTTCTAGCCAGCCCTCATAATTCTGCATTGCTCGCGACCGGCTTTTGCCGCTAGAGCCTCTCTAGACCGCAACGAGCTGCCGCATCCAACCCGGAAAGGCTCCAGACGCCGCCCATGTCCCATCTCCCTGAACATCTTCTCGCCGGCTACCGCAATTTCATGAATGGCCGCTATCTCACAGAGAGCGGGCGCTATCGCGATCTCGCTCGCGAAGGCCAGGCGCCGGAGACGATGATCGTCGCGTGCTGCGATTCGCGTTCGGCGCCCGAGGCGATCTTCGACGCCGGGCCCGGCGAACTCTTCGTGCTGCGCAATGTCGGCAATCTGGTGCCGCCCTATGCTCCCGATGGCGAGTTCCATTCGACCTCGGCGGCGCTTGAATTCGCCGTGCAGAGCCTCAAGGTCAAGAACATCGTCGTCATGGGCCATGGCCGCTGTGGCGGCATCCGTGCAGCGCTCGACACCAATTCCGCGCCGCTTTCGCCGGGCGACTTCATCGGCAAGTGGATGAGCCTGATCGCGCCGGCGGCCGAAACCGTCTCCTCCAGCACCTTCATGACCGCGTCGGAGCGCCAGACCGCGCTGGAGCGCATCTCCATCCGCTATTCCATCGCCAACCTCAGAACCTTTCCCTGCGTCTCGATTCTCGAGGGCAAGGGGCGACTGTCGCTGCATGGGGCCTGGTTCGATATCTCGACCGGCGAACTCTGGACGATGAACAAGGAAACCGGCGATTTCGAACGGCCGGAGCTGGGATGAACACAGCGGCGCGCAAGGTGGTAAACATCAGGTCGGCCGCTTTGACGGCGGCCGCGCTGCTGATAGCGATTATTGCCGCCCGCGCCGATGATCGTGCCCTCATCAGCCGCTGGTATTCGGCGCTGCTGGTCGCCGACCGCACCGAACTGTCCGACCTGCTCGCCGATGATGTCCGCATCAAGCTGGACGACCTCGGCATCGTGCAAAGCAAGCAGGAATTCATCGCCTCGATGGACGAATGGAAAGGTGCGGTTGCGGGCGCAGCGATCCGGCATCGGATCGAAAAGAGCGAAGGCGGGGTCACCACCGTGGTCGCCTGCTACGACTTTCCCAACAATGACAAGCTCATGCATGAGACTTTCGCGGTGACCGACGACCGCATCACCGCCAGTTCGCAAGCGGCAATCGCCGAGACGTGCGACGGCTTCTGACGCCATCCTGAGGGCCGAGCCGTTGCGCCTTGCGAGGCCTCGCCCTACATCGGGGACGACCAAACCTCTCCCCGTCAACGATCGAAAGACTGTCCATGCCTTCCACGAAATCCGTCGACCTCGCCGCCCATCCGCTGACCGCGTGGCAGGGGCCGCTCGGCCTGCCCGATTTCACGCGCATTGGCGATGGCGACTTTTCCCCGGTCTTCGACGCGGCGCTGAAGGCGCACGAGGCCGAGATCGAGGCGATCGCCGGCAACAAGGATGCGCCGACCATCGAGAACACGCTTGCCGCGCTGGAACTCGGCGGCGAAGCGCTCGATCGCGTCTCGTCGATCTTCTGGTGCCGCGCCGGCGCCTACACCAACGAGACGATCCAGGCGCTGGAGCGCGACATCTCGCCGAAAATGTCCAGGCATTTCTCGGCGATTTCGATGAATGAGCGGCTGTTTGCCCGCATCGACGATCTCTACCAGCGCCGCGAGAGCCTGAAGCTCGACGCAGAAACCCTGCGGGTGCTGGAAAAGACCTGGAAGGGTTTTGTCCGCTCCGGCGCCAAACTCGATGCCGACGGCAAGAAGCGGCTGGCCAAGATCAGCGAGGAATTGTCCTCGCTCGGTACCAGCTTCGGCCAGAATGTGCTGGCCGACGAGAGCGACTGGGCACTGTTCCTCGATGAGGCCGACCTTGCCGGCCTGCCGGACTTCGTGAAAAGCTCGATGGCCGAAGCCGCCGAGATACGCGGCCAGAAGGGCCGCTACGCCGTCACCCTGTCGCGCTCGATCTACGAGCCGTTCTCGACCTTCTCCGAGCGCCGCGATCTGCGCGAGATCGCCTTCCGCGCTTTCACCATGCGCGGCCAGAATGGCGGCGCCACCGACAACACGAACGTGGTGCGCGACATGCTGCGCCTGCGCGCCGAGAAGGCAAAGCTGCTCGGCTACGCCTCCTTCGCCGCACTGAAGCTCGATGACACCATGGCCAAGACGCCGAAGGCCGTGCACGCGCTGCTCGATCCGGTGTGGGAAAAGGCGCTGGAGAAGGCAGCAAGCGACCAGATCGAATTGCAACGGCTGGCGACGGAGGCCGGCAGCAACGAAAAATTTGCTGCCTGGGACTGGCGTTTCTACCAGGAGAAACTGCGCGCGGAAAAATTCGCCTTCGACGAGGCGGAACTGAAGCCCTATTTGCAGCTCGACCGCATCATCGACGCTTGCTTCGATGTGGCGACACGGCTGTTCGGCATCACCTTCGAGGAGAAGAAGGGCATCGCTGCCTGGCACCCTGACGCCCGCGTCTTCGTGGTGAAAAATGCCGACGGCAGTGAGCGCGGCCTGTTCCTCGCCGACTATTTCGCGCGACCGTCAAAGCGCTCGGGCGCCTGGATGAGCGCGCTGCAGTCCGGCTACAGGCTCGGCCACGGTGCGAGCCCGGTCATCTACAACATCATGAACTTCGCCAAGCCGCCGGCCGGCGAGCCCGCGCTGCTGTCGGTCGACGAGGCGAAAACGCTGTTCCACGAATTCGGTCATGCTTTGCACGGCATGCTGACCGATGTCACTTGGCCCTCGGTAGCCGGCACCTCGGTCAGCCGCGATTTCGTCGAATTGCCCTCGCAGCTCTACGAGCACTGGCTGACCGTGCCGGCGGTGCTGGAAAAACACGCGCTGCACGTCAAGACCGGCAAGCCGATGCCCAAGGCGCTGCTCGACAAGATGCTGGCCGCGCGGACTTTTGGCGCTGGCTTTGCAACAGTAGAGTTCACCGCATCCGCGCTGATGGACATGGCTTATCACGCACGGCCGGATGCGCCTGAAGTACCACTTCGTTTCGAAACCGAAACGCTTGCAGAGCTGCACATGCCGGACACCATAGCCATGCGTCACCGCACCCCGCATTTCGGCCACGTCTTCTCCGGCGACGGCTATTCGGCCGGCTATTATTCCTACATGTGGTCGGAAGTGCTCGACGCCGATGCCTTCGCTGCCTTTGAGGAAACCGGAGACCCCTTCAACCCGTCGCTCGCCGAACGGCTGCGCAAGAACATCTACGCCGCCGGCGGTTCGAAGGATCCGGAAGAACTCTACACCGCCTTCCGCGGCAAGATGCCGTCGCCCGAAGCGATGATGGTGAAGCGGGGATTGGTGTAGCACCGGATAATCTCCCCCCTCGAGGGGAAATGGCCGCGAAGCGGCCAGAGGGGGTCGGTTCGACCGGGCTCGGCCTGTTGCGGCAGAAGAAGGTTGGCGCATTATGTCAGGCGACCCGCTCTGTCGCCTTCAGCGACATCTCCCCCTCAAGGGGGGAGATTGCCAGCATCCTTCCAAGGATCCGTCACCCTTGGCCACACCGGCCGCGTCAGCTTGGTATAATTCGTCACCGCCGGATTGCTGGGATACGAGCTCGGCGCCGAGACATAGATGATCTCGGCGGCGATCGGCTCGAAGCCGGCGTAGAAATGGTTGGTCGACTTGATCAGCAGCATGTCCTTGGTCATCGGATCGACGCCGATGTTGGAAAAGATATCCGGCTCGAAGGTCTGTGTGCGGTTGGTGTTGAGAATGATGTCGACCTCGGTGCCTTCGAGGCGGACCAGCGCCGTCGGCCCGAGCGTCACGCGGCTTGGCCCGAAACTCTGCCAGCCCTCCGCAACCGCCTTCAGCACGCGCACGCGCGCATCGATCGGCTCGCCGGCCTGCGGCCCGGCCTTGCCGCCGAAGCGCAGGTTGATAACGGCGCCCTCGCCCGCCGCCAGGCAGAAGGTGACCGCGATCGGGTCCCAGATCGTCGCCACGGCGAACCTGTCCAGGCCACGCGCCAGCATCTGGCGCAGCACGAAGGTGCCGTCGCCGGGCACGCCGCCGCCGGGATTGTCCCAGATATCGGCGATGACCACCGGCTTGCCCGGATTCTTGCCGCGCACGGCCAAGGCCCGGTCGATGCCGTCGGTGGCGCTCAGCATCGTCATCGCCGTCTTTTCGCGCAGCGCGTAGAGTTCCCGCCCGAGCCTTTCCGCCAGCGCGTCACCCTTGGCCTTGTCATCGTCGGTGACGACCAGGATGCGTGTGCCCATTTCGGCCACGTCGGCCGCCATGAAGCCATGGATGACGGAGACCGACAGCACGCCGTCCTTGCCGTGCAGCGCCTTGATGCGGTCGACGAAGGAGCGCATCGGCTCGCGGCTGGTCGGCAGCACCTGGATCATGCGGCAATCGAAGGTCGAGATGACCGGCTTGATCTCGCCCCTCGCCGCCGCAAGCCCAAGCTCGACGACGTGTTCGCCGCGCTCGTAGAAATCGGTGTGCGGAAATTCGAGGAAGTAGGCGAGGATGTCGGAGGCGGCCACTCGCTTCGGCGTCAGATGGCTGTGCGGATCGAGTTCCACGGCGATCACCACCTCCGGCCCGACAATTGCGCGAACCCGTTCGAGCAGGTCGCCCTCGCAGTCGTCATAGCCTTGCGCCACCATGGCGCCATGCAGGCCGAGGATGACGGCATCGACCGGCAGCGCTGCCTCGAGCTGGCCAAGGATCTCGTCGCGCAGCGCCTCATAGGTCTGCCGTTGCACCAGGCCGCCCGGCTCCGCCCAGGTGGCGGTGCCCTCGATGACATCGAGGCCTTCGGCCGCTGCCCGCCGGCGCAGCGCCACCATCGGCGAGGAGCACAGCGTCGGCGTGTCCGGATGTTTGCCGGGCCCGGCATAGAAGGCCATCTCGAACGAGGCCCTATCGGTCGGCACCGGCGAGAAGGTGTTGGTTTCCGTCGCCAGCGAGGCGGTGAAAATGCGCATGAAAGCTCCGTCCGTGAATAGGCGTTATTTGACCGCCCCGAGCGCCAGCCCGCGAACGAGGTAGCGCTGCAGCCATATGAACAGGATGGCCACCGGCAAGGTCGCCAGCAGCGTCGCGGCCATGACGTGGTGCCATTCGATGGTGTAGCGGCCGGCGACCAGCGAAAACACCTGGATCGGCAGCGTATAGCTTTCCTGGCTGCGCAGCATGGTGAGCGCCACGACGAATTCGTTCCAGGCATTGATGAAGGTGAAGATCGCGGTCACCGCGATCGCCGGCAGGCACAGCGGCAGGAACACCTTGCGCAAGGTCAGCCAGCGGCCGGCGCCCTCCATCCAGGCGGCTTCCTCGAGATCGCGCGGAATGGTGTCGAAATAGCTCTGCAGCATCCACACCGTGAAGGCGACGTTGAAGGCCATGTAGATGAAGCCGAGCGCCGTCGTGCTCTCGACCAGGCCCCAGGCCGCCATCAGCCGGAACAGGCCAAGCACCAGCACGATCGGCGAGATCATCTGCGAAATCAGCAGGAACTGGCGCAAGGCGCCGTAGCCGGCAAAGCGGAAGCGCGACATCGCATAGGCCGCCGGAACCGAGATCAGGATGGCGCCAACCGTGGCGATCACAGACACGTAGAGCGAATTGAGCAGCGCCTGGCCGAAGCCGGTCGCCACCCACATATCGGAAAAATTCGACCAGCGGAATTCGCTCGGCCACCAGGTCGGCGACAGCACTTCCTGCCTCGGCTTGACCGCGGTCAGGAACATCACCGCGAAGGGAAAGAGCGTCACCACGATCAGCGGCGCCAGCAGCAGCCAGGCGATGATGGAGCGCTTCAGCTTGCTCGTCATGTGCGTTGCTCCCGCATCGCCAGCCGCACATAGATCATGGTGAAGACCAGCAATATGGCAAACATCACCAGCGACACCGCCGATGCTTCGCCCAGCTTGCCGATGCGGAAGGCCAGCTTGTAGAGATGGGTGACCAGGATATCGGTCGAGTTGGCCGGGCCGCCCTGCGTCATCACCCAGATGATCGGGAAGGAATTGAAGACGTAGATGGTGTTGAGCACGATGGCGATGTTGATGAACGGTTTCAGGAGCGGAAAGGTGATTTCGCGGAACTGCTGCAGCGGCGTCGCCCCTTCGAGCGCCGCCGCCTCGTAGAGATCGTCCGGAATCGACGACAGCCCGCCGAGAAAGATCGTCGTCGTGAACGGCACCGTCACCAGGATACCGATCAGCACCTGCATCGGGAAAGCGGTCTCGGCGCTCGCCAGCCATTGGATGTTGTGATCGATGAGCCCGAGGCCGATCAGCGCCGAATTGAGCATGCCGCTTTCGCCGCTCAGCGCCCAGCGCCAGACCACCGCGGTCATGGTCAGCGATACCGCCCAGGGCAGCATGATGATGACGCGGGCGATGCCGCGGCCATAGAAATCGGTGTTGAGGATCATCGCCACCGGGATCGACAAGAGAAGCGCACCGCCGACCACCATCACCGTCCATTGGCCGGTGCGCCAGAGCGCGGCCGTGAAATCGGGATCGGCAGCGAGTGCCGCGAAATTGGCGAAGTCGTTGAAGTCGCGAAGCTGGCCGAAGCGGCTGACCTCATGCGTCGAGATCTGGATCAGGTCCCAGACCGGCCAGAAGATGACCACCGCCGCCAGAAACAGGCTGGGCAAGGTCAGGAGATAGGGCAAGAAACGATTTTGCATCTGCTGGCCTGCAACCTCGGCGCGCTGGATCAGAAGGTTCTGCTTATGCGAATTTCGGATCCGCCTCACCGGGCCGGGAACCTAGGTGTGGCGCGCCCCGCCTGAGTCTGGGGCGCGCCACGGGCGCAGGGAGATACGCCCTATTTCTTCAGCACGGTGTTGGCCTTGGCGGCCGCGTCCTTCAAGCCCGCCTCGGGGTCGCCGCCGAGATAGATCTTCTGCATGGCGTCCGAGGTGATCTGGGCGACCTCTTCCCAGCCCGGAATGACCGGCGCGAAGCGGGCGTCGGGCAGGAGCGCGGTGAACGCTGCCAGATCGGCATTGTTGACGTAGTAGTCCATCTTGGCCTCTTCCTTGTTCACCGGCAGGAAGCCTTCGCCTTGCGTGAACTTGGCGCGCTGCTCCGTGGTGAACAGGAAATCGAGCAGCTTCCAGGCTTCGTCCTTGTTCTTGGAGTTCTTGAACATGATGATGGAATCGGTCACGCCATAGGTGCCGCGCGCGCCGGTCGGGCCGGCGGGGATGGCTGCCACGCCGTATTTCAGGTTCGGCGCCTCGTCCTTGATCTGGTTGGACAGGAAGGGTGCGGTGATCATCATGCCGACCTTGCCCTGCTTGAACAGGTTCTGCACGTCTTCGCGGTTGTTGGAGGTGACGCCGGGTTCGGTCAGGCCTTCGTCGATCATCGACTTGTAGAGCTTCGCGGCCTCAAGCGCACCTGGCGTGCTCAGGCCCGAAGTGCCGTCCTTGTTGAGGATCTCGGTGCCCTGCGACCACATCGCATAATAGTAATAGACGTCGGTCTCGATCTCCTTGCCCTGCAGGCCGAAGCCGAACGTGCCCGACCCCAGCGCCTTGATCTTGCGCGCATCTTCCTGCAGCTCGGTCCAGGTTGCCGGTGGCTTGGCGATGCCGGCTTTCTCGAACAGCTCCTTGTTGTAGTACATGGCGCGCGCCGAGGCCGCGATCGGCAGGCCGTAGGTCTTGCCGTCCATGATCGAGGGCGACAGGAAGGTGTCGATGAAGCGGTCCTTGAAGTCGGGCTTGATGTAGCCGTCGAGCGGCTCGGCGACATCCTGCTGGACGAAGTCGATCAGCCAGCGCGTGCCGATGATCGACAGATCGGCATTGGTGCCGGCGGTGATGTCGGTGGTCAGCTTCTGCAGCAGCACATCCCACGGCACCACTTCGAACTTGACGGTGATGCCGGGGTTCGCCGCCTCGAATTCCTTCTTGACGTCGGCGAAATAGGGAGCAGTCTTGGCGCTGTACTCGGCCACGGTGACGCGCACCTCGCCCGCATCCGCCTGCGCCGCAATTGCCAGCATGCTCATTCCGGCCATCAGGCCGACAGTCCATTTTGCAAGGCTCATTTGATCTCTCCCATTGGTGTTGCGCCTGCGCGCCTCTCCGTGCCGGAGCAGAAGATTTATGTGACTTTCCTACATTATCGATGATTTGAAGGCTTGCAAGCGGATTATTGTGTTGCTTAATTACATTTACAGGCCTAGGCCTTATGCGATCTGTCAGAACTCCCGGAGGATGACGCACGGTGGTTTCGCAATCCGAGTTCGAGGGCAGGGCCGAGTTCGAAGGCAGGGCCGAGTTCGAAAGCAGGGCCGAGTTCGAGGGCAAGACCGTCGTGGTGACGGGGGCCGGCGGCGGTCTCGGCACGGCCATCGTGGCGCTGATGGCGCAAAGAGGCGCCAGGGTCGTCGGTTGCGATCAGTCGAGCGAGGCGCTGAACAGTCCGCACCTTGCCTCCCGCCATGTCTTCGATCTTCTCGACAAGCCATCGATAGCCACGGCGGTCGCCACGATCCTAGACCGGGATGGCGTGCCCGACATTCTCGTCAACAATGCCGGCTGGACGCGCGCCGAGACGATTTCGGCACTCGATCCCGACAGAATAGAGCAGGAACTCGATCTCAACCTGACTGGCGTGATGAATTTCGCCGACCCGCTGGTCAAGGCGATGGCTGGCCGCGGCTCGGGCAGCGTCGTCTTCATCTCCTCGGTCAACGCCATCGCGCATTTCGGCAATCCGGCCTATGCCGCCGCCAAGGCCGGCATCAACGCCTATGCCAAGGCGATCGCCGTCGAGCTCGGCCGCAGCGGCCTGCGCGCCAATGTCGTTTGCCCCGGATCGATCCGCACCGCCGCCTGGGACCACCGCCTTGCCAAGGATCCCGAAATCCTCGGCAAATTGCAGCGGCTCTATCCGCTCGGCCGCATCGTCAACGCCGCGGAAGTGGCGGAAGCCGTCGCCTTCCTTGCGTCCGATCGCGCATCGGGAATAACAGGCGTGGTGATGCCCGTGGACGCGGGACTGACCGCCGGCTGCCTGCCCTTCATCGACGACATCCTGGGAGCGTGACAATGACCGATGTCGAGTTTCGCGATCTGTCGAAATCCTTCGGCCAGCACAAGATCCTCGAGAACATCAGCCTCGATATCAAGAGCGGCGAGTTCGTCGTCCTCGTCGGCCCGTCCGGCTGCGGCAAGTCGACCTTGCTGCGCATGCTGGCCGGCCTGGAGACGATCACCTCCGGCGACCTGTTGATCGGCGGCGTGCGCGCCAACGCGCTGCCGCCACAGCAGCGCAACATCGCCATGGTGTTCCAGTCCTATGCGCTGTTTCCGCATCTGAAGGCAGCTGACAATATCGGCTTTGGCCCGAAGATCCGCGGCGAGACGCGCACGGTGATCGATGAGAAGGTCAAGAAAGCGTCCGGCGTCCTCAATCTCTTCTCCTATCTCGACCGCTATCCCCGCCAGCTGTCGGGCGGCCAGCGCCAGCGCGTCGCCATGGGCCGCGCCATCGTGCGCGAGCCGTCGGTGTTCCTGTTCGACGAGCCGCTGTCCAACCTCGACGCGCAATTGCGCGTGCAGATGCGCGTCGAGATCAAGGCGCTGCACCAGCGGCTGAAATCGACGATCGTCTACGTCACCCACGACCAGATCGAGGCCATGACGATGGCCGACCGCATCGTCGTGATGGACCGCGGCAGAATCCAGCAGGTCGGGGCGCCGCTGGAACTCTATGACAGGCCTGCCAACAAGTTCGTCGCCTCCTTCCTCGGCTCGCCGTCGATGAGCTTTGTGTCCGGTTCGCTCAAGACGGCGCTTGAGAAAACCTGGTTCGAATCGGCCGGTGGCGGGCGGCTTGCGCTTGCCGGCAAACAGGTGCCGGCGGACAGCGCGGTGGAGGCTGGCATCCGGCCCGAGCATTTTGTCATCGGCGAGGCTGTCGACGCGATGGCGATCAGAGTGGATGTCGTCGAGCCCACCGGCTCCGAAACACATGTCTATGGCGCTATCGGTGCTGATACGGTACGCGCCGTGTTCCGCGACAGGGTGCCGGTCAGGCCGGGAGACCTGCTGCCGGTCTCGGTCGACCCCGGCAACATCCATCTGTTCGACAAGGCAACGGGCCTGCCTCTATGAGAATATCAGCATGAAGACGCCGGCCGACATCATCACGCGCCTGCAGCTGATGTCGCAGGACGGGACGAAGTCGGATCGCAAGCTGGCCGGCTTCGTCCTGGCAGACCTCGATTTCGTCTCCAAGGCGGCGATTTCGGAAATTGCCGCGCGCGTCGGTGTCAGCGAGCCGACGGTGACGCGGTTCTGCCGCAACCTCGGCTGCGAGGGCCTGCGCGACTTCAAATTCTATCTGGCGCAAGCCATCGCCATCGGCGGCCAGTATCTGTCGCCGGAGCCGTTGAGCCGCGATGCCCGCGAACAGCGCATCGCTTCCGCCATCACCGAAGCGGCGATATCGGCCATCCAGCGCGCCAGCGAAAACCTCGACATGACGACGCTGGTCGCCGTCGCCGCACGCATCGCTGTTTCCGGTAATGTGCTGTGCATCGGCTCCGGTGGCATTTCGTCCATGATGGCGACCGAAATGCAGAACCGGCTGTTCAGGCTTGGCGTGTCGGTGCTGGCGCAGATCGACGGACAGTTGCAACGCATGTACGCCGCCGTTGCCACCCCCGACACAACGCTGATCGCCTTCTCCGTCTCCGGCTATGCCAGATCGGTCATCGATGCGGTGCAGGTCGCCCAGCAATATGGCGCCACCACGATCGCCATCACCCCGCCGGACTCCGCACTCGCCAAGGTCGCCGACACGGTCATCCATTTCCAGTCGCTCGAGGACGGCAATATCTACAAGCCGACATCGTCGCGCTATGCGCTGCTGTCGATCGTCGACATGATCGTCACCTCGGTCGCCGAGACGCGCGGACCGAGGGTTTTGGAGAATCTGCGCCGCATCAAGCAGAGCGTTAACACGTTGAAAGTCGACGATCCGCGTTTGCCATTGGGCGATTGAACCCCTGCGGCCAAGGACATCAGGATTGATGGCCGAGCGCCTCGATGCTTTTCGCCAATTTCGCCGGATCGCCTTCAATGCGCACGGTCTTCAGCCGCGCGGTGCCGCCGGCGACAACCGAGACAGCGGACCCGGGCACGCCCAGAGCCTTGGCCAGAAGCTTTTCGAGCGCATGATTGGCGGCGCCGTTTTCCGGCACGGCGCGGACACGCGCTTTCAGATGGCTTCGCCCGTCCGCCGTGGCCTCGAAGCCTTCGAGCCTGTCCAGCGCAGCCTTTGGCGTCAGCCGGACAAACAGCTCGGCGCCGTTTTCGCGCAGGCGAAACGGCGTGCTCATAAGGTCATCCTGCTCACAGGATCAGAGGCGCCACCGTGGTGAGCAGAAACTGCCGCAGGAAGAACAGGATCAGAAGCAGGATGATCGGCGAGATGTCGATGCCGCCAAGGTCCGGCATGAAGCGGCGGATAGGCCGCAACGCCGGCTCGGTCAGCCGGTAGAGCATGTTGCCGATGGAACCGACGAACTGGTTCTTCGAATTGACGACGTTGAAGGCGTAGAGCCAGGAAAAGATCGCCGAGGCGATGATGATCCACCAGTAGAGGTCAAGCGCCATGACGATTGTTTGAATGAGGGCGAGCATGCCGGTCTCCAATTGTTGCCGACATGTAGCCATTGCACGCGAAACCGGCAAGGGCCGCCTTTCTGTGGAGCGCCAATACCGGCCCGGTCGGACTGTAGGGCATGTCGCCGACACCCCAACGAAGGCGCGAATACACAAAACCGGCAAGGGCCGCTTTCCGCCGGCGCCAGCTCGACGCTTGACGGCACTGGATTTCGGCAAACCTCCGCCTTGACAGGAAACCGCGGCGCCCGATAAATGCGCCCATCCGCTGGACGGGGCTGTAGCTCAGCTGGGAGAGCGCGTCGTTCGCAATGACGAGGTCAGGAGTTCGATCCTCCTCAGCTCCACCAGCGGAATAATTCTCCACGCTGCGCGCCAGATGCCCATCTCTGCGCCACATGCAGTCCGCGACGCTCGTCCCGGCTTGCCCCCGCGGTTGGCATTTGCTGTGCCAGCGCACCTTAAAAGGCCGCGCTACATCGCCTATTTCGCGATATCCGGCAAAACTTTTGTCAATTGGACTTATGGCGGAAGAGCTCGCTGATTGTTTCCGTTTTTTTTGGAAACCACCCCACTAAATTGACGTTACCAAATCAGTTTTTTCTGTGCGTTGTGACCAGGGCGTTTCGGCGGGGGCGACCGGAGACGCTATATCGATTTCGAGTCGAAATGAAAAATCCGCCTGCGGAAGCAAAGACGTGTCAATTCGCGACAATCTCGCTGCAAACCTTAGACGGCTGTGCAAGGACCATGCCTCCGTAAGTGCGGTATGCCGTGAGCTGCGCATCAATCGCACGCAGTTCGAACGCTATCTGCAAGGGCAGACCGTTCCCAACAAAGCTACCGCCAAGCTGATATGCGATTACTTTCGGATCGACGAAGCCGAACTGTACCAGGATCCCGGCGCACCCGAGCCGGCGATGCGTGGCCTGCCGCCGGTTTCCGAGAGCCTGTTCAACCAGATGATCCGCCCCCCCAGTCCTTCGATCGCGGGCGGCACCTATTTCACCTATTTCTCGATCCCGGGCCGCCTCGACCTCCTGATGCGCTCGGTGACCTTCGTGAGGCGCGAAGCCGAACTGGTCACCTTCCGAAGGGTCACCGGATGGTCGGAGCGCCGGGGATCGACCTGGGCACGAGCGCGCGGCAATCACTATGGCGTGGCGATCTCGCGGCTGAACTGGATCTATTTCAGCGGCATCAATCGCCGCCAGACCGGGGAGCCCTCGCTGATCTCCGTGCAATGGGCTCCCATCTCCGAACCGGTGCTGATGGGCAAGGCCATGCTTCTGACGGAGGCCGGCCCGGCATTCGTGTCCGTCATCATGCGGCGCGACATTGCCAACATCCACCCAAGGGATGCCATCAGCATGGCGCATGTCATCAATCTCGACGATCCGGGCGTCGATCAACTGGTTGTCAGCCTCACCCGGGACGGGTTGGGCTAACCCCTCGGATCGCCGTGTCTTACGCCAAATAAGAATAAGCGTACGCCGATTAAGCGTATGCCAACGATTGTCTACTCTGTATCTGAATAAAATCGATATTTTACACTTTAATGCCAGGAAAGATAATCCACGGGTCCGTCTTAGGCTCGTTGTTTTACTATAATTTTAACAAACCATTAACTCTTCCGACCTTACCTTTCTTCACGCGGATCCCGTTCCGGGGGTCTTTCAACGGATCCCAAATTGGGGTCAGGAAAGGGATGAAAATGGCCAAGAAAGTGACCAATGCTCCGAAGCTGACGATTGCCGCCGGCACGCAGACCGTCTTCTTTTCGCAGGGCATGCACTACAACAAGCGCTGAAGCCGTTCTGCGCCGACGAGCGTCTTGCTTGTCGGCGCCTCGGCTCCGCAGATGGCAACCAGCTTCATGAAAATGCGCTCTTCGAAAACGCTTGTTTTCTACCCCGGACCGAACAAGGTCACGGCATGCAACTTCCTGACCAGAAGCGTGTTTGAATGCAGTCCTGAGATGGTCGGCCTTCTCGCATCGTGGGACAAATGGGCATCGACGGCGGACATTGCCCGCGCCCATGGATGGTCGAAGTCCGAGTTGAAGGCTGTCGTTCCCCAGTTGCTCGATTTCTCCGCGCTGGTCACAGCCGGATCGCCTCTCGCCGAGCAGGAGGAACAGTTTTCAGGACAATGGAGTTGGGGGCTTCCGACGGCGCTGATGCATTTCTGCGTCCAGGACAGCGAATACATGACCATCGAGCAAGCGGAAGAGCGGCAGATAGAACGCGCCGGCCATACGCCGCAGCCGAACCTCATGCTCAAGAATTCCGCAGGCGCCATCCAGCTGCCTAATGCACTGGAAGACAATGAACTTCTCAGCTTGATGGCGCGGCGCCGCACCAACCGCACGGCGGCTCAGCCCACCATCACGGCCAAACAGCTTTCCGATTGCCTGTTCGCAGGGCTCGGCATCATCGGCGAGACCGCCAATTGCGTTGGCACCCTGCCGCTCGGCATGACCCCTTCAGGCGGCGCGCGAAATCCCTATGAGGCCTATGTGGTCGCGCTCGGCGTCGATGGCCTCGAACCCGGTGTCTATCACTATTCCGCCGCGGATCACGACCTTGGCAGGATTTCCGCAAACCATCTGCCGAAGATCTCCGAACTGGTCGGCGGACAGGAGTGGGCCGACGCCATGCCGTGCCTGGTCCTGCTTTGCGCCAAGCTCGATCGCACGATGTGGAAATATGAGGACGCCAATGCTTATCGTGTCGTGCTGATCGAGGCCGGCCATATCGGCCAGAACATCATGCTGGCAGCGACCAATCATGGCCTGTCGGCGTGTCCGACAGCCGCGCTCAGCCATTCCGCCATCAAGCGGCTGCTTGGTCTCGACAGTTTCACCGACGCACCGATCTATGCCTTGACCCTCTCGACGCCGGAAAGAGATCCGTCCACGGCGGGCCAGTCCATCAATTAGCCGACCAACTATGTGCATCACAGCCAATAACGCGTTCCCCAGGGTATAACCAGAGACAGGAGCAGCACGTGCCAAATCAATCCTTACGCCAGTCGGAAATCGATAGCCTTCAATATATTTCGTCGATGACCAATGAGCTCGTGCAGATGGCCGAAGCAAGCCGTTTTCCGATGATCTCCTATCTGCTGGGCATGGCCTATGCAGAGGCCTTCGACGTTCTTCGCGGCGCACGGCCGGCCAGGCATGCGCAGCTCAGCGGCAACCCGCTGCACCCCAAGGCGCAGGCAAAGGACACTCGGGCCGCCCAGCCACGGAGAGCGTAGCGACATGCAATCGTCAGCCGCATGCGCGGTGGCCGGCTCGACCTCCCGGCCAAACCGCTGGGAGACGCTGTGCGCGTTGCAAAGCCTGCTGCCGTTGCTGAAGAAGGCCGCGACGGACCTGCGCCGCGCCGACATGGTCTACTGGTTAGAGCAGGCCGATGCCGAGGTCGCCAACATCATCAGGGGCCACCCCTCCGATGCAACCGCAATCCCGGCCCTGATTGCATCCTGCCCGCAGGACCGGCATCCGGTCGCTCAAGCTTGGTGCATGTCGCCCGCCAAAACGCGACGCGTTCATTGGCGCCGCTGAAAATGCTCTGATCACCAGTTTTTCAATTTCAGACCGGAACCTATTGCGCGTCTGGAATGCCCAGGGGACCTGCACATGAACATGATAGCCAACATCAGAAGCGTCGATGCCAGGGAAAGCGTTTTCAGCCGGCTCGACGTCTTGATCGCCAGGCGGCCGCCATCGCCTGACGCCGCGCGGGTCGAGGCCCGCCAACTCGTCTCGATGGCGATTGCCGACAGCTGCCAGGCCGACAGTCTCTGGGGTACAGTGGACGCTTTCCACGCCCATTTCGACTTCATGATGCAGACCATCGAGATCAACGGCGCCGATGACCCGGGCCTCGGGCCCTTGCGCACGAAATGCCGTTTCTATCTCGAACAGGTCGAGGCCCTGAGCCTGTCACTGGCCTATTGACAGGCCGGCCCGAACAAATTCGGTCCTAGAGCAATTCCAGGAAAAGTGTGAAACGGTTTTCCCGGGAAAACGCAGAGCGTTTTCCCTTGGGAATTGCGTCAAACCAAAGAATTAGAGCAGTTAGCCGTTTCCGTGAAACGGTGAACTGCTCTAGTTGCGCAGGCTGAACACGAACGGCGCTGTACGGCTCAGACGCGAGCCGAGTTCCGGTGGCGGTTTCGGCACCGTGGCGCCTTGCAGCACGGCGAGCGCCGCACGGTCCAGATCCGCATCCCCCGAGGAACGAGAGAGCCTGGCAGACAGGACCCGGCCGGACGAGTCGACCGTGAATGCGACATACGGCCTGCCTTCCACGCGTCGGGCCTTGGCAGAGCTGGGATAGCGCGTGTGCCGCTTGATCCAGGCGCCCAGACGGGAGTCCCATTTGCTGGAGTCGCCGGAGCGAGACGTCGATTCCGCCGCCTTCGGCGCGGCGGTCCTGGCCGCGGGCCGTGCGTCGGCGCTGGCCACGGTTGCCGTCTTCGGCGGAGCCGCCTTCTCCTTCTTAGGCCGCGGCGTGGCCTTCTCGACAGGCTTTTTCGCCTTGGCCGCGACCGGTTTCTTGTCTTTGATAATTTCGACCGGTTTCGGCTGCGGCAAGGGAATGACGACGTCGGGCGTGACAGCCTCGACCACATCCGGAATGACCTCATCCGGCGGCGGCTGATCGACCTGTTCAGCCATTTCGGCCTGGGTAGGTTCGGTCCGGGTGGCTTCGGTCTCGTCTGGCGCGACCGCTTCCGGCGGCTCGACAACCGGCTCCGCCTTTTCGACCGGTTCTTCAGGTGTCGGCTCGGTCGTCGGTGTCGGTTCGGTCTGATCTGGCGTCACCGCGTCCAGCGCGGCGACCTGCTCTTCCACGGCCGGCATCACCACCATCGGTGCCATCTCGATCATCTGCGCGGGGGGTGGACCGCCATCCACTTCGGTGACCATTGTGAGGTTCTGCACTGCGTAGGCGACCGCGACATGGGCTCCAAGGACCAGCGCGGCAGCACCGGCCCACAAGCCAAGGTCGCGCCAACCGAAGCGCGACAGCTGGACCGAGGGCACGGCGACCGCTTGCGTCATGGCGCCGCCGCACCAGTGGCTGCGGGCGCCGGGGCATTGGACGCGGGAGCCGTCTCCAGGCCGACCAGCGCGATCTTCAGATAGCCGGCACCGCGCAATAGATTCATCGCCTCCATCAGGTCGCCATAGGCGACCGCCTTGTCGGCGCGCAGGAAGATGCGCGTCTGCTTGTCGCCCTTGGTCTTGGCGTCCAGCGTCGTGGCGAAAGCCGGGCGCGGCACGCCGTCATTGCCGATCGCCAGCGTCAGATCGTCCTTCAGCGTCAGGAACAGCGGTGTCTCGGGCCTCGGCGCGGGCGTTGCCGTCGAACCAGGCAGGTCGACATTGACATCCACCGTGGCCAGCGGCGCCGCGACCATGAAGATGATCAAGAGCACCAGGATGACATCGATGAACGGGGTGACGTTGATCTCGTGGCTTTCCTCGAGATCGTCATCCATGGTCTGTCGGATTCTGCTTCCCATGGCGCTACTCCGCCGCCAGTGGCGTTGCCGGCGCCACGGTGCGGAAGTCCAGGTCGCGGCTGACCAGTCGTTCGACCCCGGCCGAGGCATCGGCGAGGATCTGCCGATAGCCGGCTATCGAGCGTGCAAAGACGTTGTAGATGACGACGGCCGGTATGGCCGCGACCAGGCCCATCGCGGTGGCCAGCAGCGCTTCGGCGATGCCCGGCGCGACCACAGCGAGATTGGTGGTCTGCGCCTGCGAGATGCCGATGAAGGCGTTCATGATGCCCCAGACAGTGCCGAACAGGCCGACGAAGGGCGCGGTCGAGCCGATCGTCGCCAGCACGCCGGTGCCGCGCGACATGCGCCGCGCCGCCGCCGCCTCGATGCGCGACAGGCGCGACGTGACACGCTCCTTGAGGCCATCGCCCGAGACATGATCGAGCGCGCCGGCCGAGAGTGCGGTCTCCTCCTCAGCCGCCCGCACCAGCAGCGCGCCGGGACCGCCGCTGCGGTCGAGGGTACGGCTGGCCTGCTTCAGCGTGGCGGCCTCGCCGATCGCCCGCACGGCGCGACGGATGCGCAGCTTGCCGCCGAAAAGCTCCAGCGACTTGGCCAACCATATCGTCCAGGTGACGAGGGAGGCAAAGGCCAGCCCGATCATCACCGCCTTGACGACGATATCGGCCGCCATGAACATGCCCCATGGCGACAGGTCATGCGGCAAGGTCAACTCCATCGCCGTCGAAGGTCCAGCCTCGGACGGCGCGGCCGTGTTCGGCTGGGTGCCTGGCTGCGAAGGCGCCATCGTGGCCGGCGGAGCGACTGCCGGTGCGTCGGGTGCGGGTGCAATCGGCGCTGGGGCCGCGGGAGCAGCCGGGGTGGGGGATTCGACCGCCGGCGCGGCACCGGCGGGTTGCTCCTGGGCCATCGCACTGCCGGCCGACAGGATGACGGATGCGACCAACGCCGCCAACAAACCAGTTCTCGACAACAGCTTCTTCCTTGTTCTCACAGCGGCCTGCCGCCTTCTATTTCCCGCCGCCGCATTGTCACTGCACATAGCCGACAGGCTGGCCGGTGACGGGGTGCGCGAACACGCCCATCTCCACACCGAAAATGCCTTTCAGCACATCGCTGCGCATGATTTCGCCTGGCGTGCCGCGCGTCAGCAGCTTGCCGTCCTTGAGCGCGATCAGTTCGTCGCAGTAGCGCGCCGCCATGTTGGGATCGTGCAGCACGACGACGACGCATAGGTCGCGTTTGCGACTGAGCTCCTTGACCAGCCCGAGCACCTCGACCTGATGGGCGATGTCGAGTGCCGAAATCGGCTCGTCGAGCAGCATGACGCCGGCGTTCTGCGCCACCAGCATGGCGAGCCAGGCGCGTTGGCGCTCGCCGCCCGACAATTCGTCCACCAGCCGGTCGGCAAAACCCTCCATATCGGTCAGGGCCAGCGCCTCCTCGACATGCTGCCTGTCCTCGGCGCGGAAACGGCCAAGCGCGCCATGCCAGGGATAGCGCCCGAGCGTCGCCAGTTCGCGCACGGTCAGGCCGGTCGCCGCAGGCGTCGTCTGCGGCAGATAGGCAAGCGCGCGGGCAAATTCGCGGGCGCCCCATTGCGGCAACGGACGTCTGGCGAAAGTGATGGCGCCTGAACTCGCCGGCTGCTGGCGCGCCATGAGCTTGATAAGCGTCGACTTGCCCGAACCATTGTGGCCGATCAGCCCATAGACGCGCGAGCGCTCCAGTTCGAGCGAAACCGGACCGAGCAGCGTCCGCTCGCCGACGGCAAAGCGCACCGCGTCGATATGGAAGGCAGTCTGGGCATCAATTCCAGCCATGCTCATGGCTTTTCTCCAGTGCGGCCGCCCGCATTTCCAGATTCCGGCATTTCGACGGGTCGTGCCCGGTTGACTATGAAACATGACCTTACTAGTCAACATTGAAGATGACTACAATGATCAACAAATCGTCGCGACCGGCAATATCGGCACGAAAATTTGGAAACAGGGGGCGCACCAGATGATTTCAGGACATGGACCGATTTGGCAGAACCGGATAGCGCGCAAGCGCCTGCTGATCGCAACGGTGTCGCTGCCGGCCCTGCTTGGCTGCGGCCATGCACTGGCCCAGGAGACGGTCACCACCACCCTAGACCCGATCAAAGTCCAGGAACGTGTCGAAAGCGCTTTCGGGCCGGTCAAGGGCTACGTTGCCACAAAGGGCTCCACCGGCACCAAGACCGACACGCCGCTGATCGAGACGCCGCAATCGATATCGGTCATCACCAGGGACCAGATGGAAGCGCAGGCCGTCGACAGCCTGAACAGCGCGTTGCGCTACACACCCGGCGCCACCGGCAATCTCTACGGCACCGACAATCGCGGCCTCGGCCTGCAGTTGCGCGGCATTTCGAACGCCAGCGGCGTCTTCTACAGGGACGGGCTGCAGCTCAAGGAGAGCAATTTCACACTGTTCACCGCACTCGATTCCTATGGCGCGGAACGCTACGAGGTGCTGCGCGGACCGGCGTCGGTGCTTTATGGCCAGGCAAGCCCCGGCGGCATCATCAACTATGTCAGCAAGCGGCCAACCGAGGAAAACCTGCGCGAGGTCGAATTCGGTGGTGGCAGCTTCAACCGGTATGAAGGCAAGTTCGATTTCAGCGGCGCGGTGAACGCCGACAAGTCGCTGCTGTTTCGTCTCACCGGTGCCGCTCACATGGGCGACACGCAGACCGATTTCGTCAAGGACGACCGCATCTTCATCGCGCCGGCGATCACCTGGCAGCCCGATGCCGACACCAGCCTGACCATCCTCGCCAACTATCAGCGCGATCGCTCGGGCTGGGCGATGCAGTATCTGCCTGCCTACGGCACGGTCATACCGGGCAAGGACGGCAAGTACCTGCCGAACAGCATGTTCGTCGGCGAACCCGGCTTCGACTCCTACAACAACGACCAGGCTTCGATCGGCTACGAATTCGATCACCGTTTCAACGAAACCTGGCAGGTTCGACAGCATGCCCGCTACGTCCACCTTACCCACACCGAGGAAGGCGTCTTTGGTGGCGGACTGACGGACTCGAACGGCCTGGAACCTTCAAGCGGCGACTACTACCGTTATGCAGATGCCGGCGGCACCAAACTCAGCGGCGTCACCATCGACAACCAGGCACAAGCCGATTTCGACACCGGGCCGCTCGCCCACACGCTGCTCGTCGGCCTCGACTACAAACGCTATACTTACCGCGACTATGCCTCGGAAGGGACCGTCGAGGACGGTTTCAACGTCTTCGATCCGGTTTACGGGTACCCGATCACCGATCTGACGCCCTACACCGATACCGACACCACCCAGCAGCAAGTCGGTCTCTATGCGCAGGACCAGGTAAAGCTCGGCAACTGGCGGCTGACCCTTGGCGGCCGCCAGGATTGGTCGGACGCCAAGGTCTACGACAATCTGGCCGGCGGCTACATTCCCGAGCAGAAGGACAACGCCTTCACCAGCCGGGCGGGGCTCGTCTATCTCGCCGACAACGGGCTTGCGCCCTATGTCAGCTACTCCGAATCGTTCCAGCCCGTGGCCGGCGCCGACAGCGACGGCAATCTGTTCGTGCCCGAGACCGGCAGGCAGTACGAGATCGGGCTGAAATACCAGCCGACCGGCTGGAACTCGTTCATCACGGTCTCGGCCTTCGACCTGACCCGGCAGAATGTCGTGCGTTCCGGTAATGAGGGCTCACCCAACGATCTGTTCCAGACCGGTGAGATCCGTTCGCGCGGCGTGGAACTGGAAGCCGTGGCGAGCCTGGATGCGGGCCTCGATCTGAGAGCGGCCTACACCTACCTCGACACCAAGATCACCAAGGCGACCGCTGTCGAAGACGTCAACGGCGTCTGGGTCAGCAACGAGGGCAACATGCCCTTCGGCGTGCCGGCCCATTCCGCATCGCTTTGGGCCAATTACACCTTCATGAGCGGCAAGCTCGAAGGTCTCGGCCTCGGTGCCGGCGTCCGCTATGTCGGCTCGACCTATGGCGACGACGCCAACAGCTTCAAGGTTCCGTCGGTCGTGCTCGCCGATGCGGCGGTGCATTACGCCTGGCAGAACGCCACGCTCAGCCTCAATGCCAGCAATCTGTTCGACAAACGCTACGTCGCCTCCTGCTTCTCCTCGGGCTTCGGCTGCTTCTACGGCGAAGGCCGCAGGATCAACGGTTCGGTGAAATATACATGGTAGAAGCAATGTGGCGGGCCGGCCCAAAATGGCGGCGCTGACACGGCGCCAGTATCTTGCCGGCCTCGCCGCGACCGGCCTCGCTTTGCCGGGCGGCATGGCACGCGCGGCACCTGCCCGCGTCGTCTGCCTGGAATGGACATCGGCCGAACTGGTGGTCTCGCTCGGCCTGTCGCCGCTCGCCGTCGGCGACACCAGGGGTTACGGCGACTGGGTGCAGGGCCCGGCGCTGCCGCAGGCCACCATCGACCTGGGATCGCGCAGCGAGCCCAATCTCGAACTGCTTCGGGAACTGCGGCCCGACCTGATCGTCGGCGCCTATGGCTATGGCTTGGACGAGAACAGCTTCACCAGATTGGCGCCGACCTTCAACGTGCCGTTCTACAGCGGCAAGGCTCCACCTTACGCGCAGGCGCAACAGGTGACGCTGCAGCTTGGCGACATGCTTGGCCGCAGGACGGAAGCAGAAAACCTTGTCGGGCGCACCGAAGCCTCGATCGCCCAAGCGCGTGCCAGGCTGGAGCGGGCGGTGCAAAAACCGGTCTGCGTCGTCAGCATGTTCGACGATCGCCATGTCCGCGTCTACGGCGCCGGCAGCCTGCTGCAGGATGTCCTCGACCGGCTCGGCCTCGTCAACGCCTGGACCGGCGCCACCAATGAATGGGGTTTTTCGACGGTCGGCATCGAGGAACTGGTCGCCGTAGGCGAGGCGCAACTGATCTCGCTCGATCCGATCCCGCCGCACGTCAGGATCAGGATTGCCCGCAGCTCGCTCTGGGCCAATCTGCCCTGCGTCCGGAACGGCCAGGTGCGGACCATTCCGCCGGTCTGGCCGTTCGGCGGTCTCACTGCTGCCGCGCGTTTCGCCGAATTCGTGGCAGCGGCATGATCGCTCAGGCAATGTCCCTGCCGCGACAGCGCGACGGCATCGGCGCGCTCATCCTGCTGGTGGCCGTGCCCGCGGGCCTGGCACTGATGCTGACCATCTTCGATCTCATCAACCTTTTCCCGACGCACCTGTGGTGGCAGGCGCTCACCGCCCCCGACACATCCGATCCAGCGCAGTTGCTGTATCGCTATGCCTTCCTGCCGCGTGTCGCCGTCAGCATGCTGGCCGGCGCGGCACTTGGTCTCGCCGGTGTCATCATGCAGCATGTGCTGCGCAACCCGCTGGCCGAGCCGACCACGATCGGCACCAATGCCGGAGCGAGCCTCGCTTTGGCGGCCGCCACCCTCTACGCACCATGGCTGCTGGAAGGCGGCCGCGAAGGCGTGGCGCTGGCTGGCGGCGCGCTCGCCACATCAGCCGTTTTCGCACTGGCGCGCGGGCGCAGCTTTTCGCCAGTGTCGATCATCATCGCCGGCCTCGTCGTCAGCCTCACTTTCGGCTCGGCCGGCGCGCTGCTGATGGCGCTCAACCGCGAATACACCGAGGAGCTGTTCATCTGGCAGAGCGGCTCGCTGGTGCAGAATGGCGACGCGGCGGTCCTTGTTCTGGCGCCATGGCTGCTGGCCGGCATCTGCGCCGCGCTCCTGCTCTGGCGACCGCTACGCCTGCTCGACCTCAGCGACGACGGCGCGGCATCGCTCGGCACCCGGCCGGCCGTCATCCGCCTTGCCGGCATGACAGTCGCCGTCTCGCTTAGCGCGCTGGTCGTCGCCGAGGTCGGCGTCATCGGTTTCGTGGCGCTCGCCGCCCCGGCGCTGGCGCGGCTGGCCGGAGCGCGCACGCTTGGCCGCCGTCTGGTCTGGTCGCCGCTGGTCGGCGGTGCCCTGCTCTGGCTCACCGACCGCCTGGTGCAGCATCTGCCGTTCACCGGCGAAATCCCCGCCGGCACCGCGACCGCTTTGCTCGGTGCGCCGCTGCTGCTGTTCCTGTTGCCGCGAATGCGAACCACCCCCGAAAGGCAGGCCGACATGGTGTCGTCGATACGCCTGCCGACAAACGGCCTGCCGTTGATCGCGGGCCTGCTGGCGCTCATCCTCGCGGTTGTCCTCGCCATCGGCTTTGGCCGTGGCGCAGGCGGTTGGCACTGGATCGCATCCGCGGATTTGACCGAGCTGCTTGTCCTGCGCGCGCCTCGCGTCGTCGTCGCCCTGTCGGCGGGCGTCCTGCTCGCCGTCGCCGGCACGCTGATGCAGCGCATGACCGGCAACCCGATGGCCGCACCCGAGGTCCTGGGCATTTCCGGCGGCGCCTCTTTCGGCGTGCTGGCGCTGCTGTTGCTCAGCGACGGCTTCGAACGCGCGGCAATGCTCGGCGCCGCCCTCGCCGGCGCCTTGCTGGCGCTGACGATCGTCGTGCTGGTCGGGCGACGCAATGCCCTGTCGCCGGAACGGCTGCTGCTTGCCGGCGTCGCCGTTGCGACAGTCGCGTCCGCCTTCGCCGCGCTGCTTCTGGCCAGCGGCGATCCGCGCATGGACTTCCTGCTCGCCTGGCTGTCGGGATCGACCTATCGCGCAACGCCAACGGATGCCTTCACCGCCGCAACGGTCGCGGTCACCGTCCTCGCGCTGGCGCCGCTGACCGCGCGCTGGCTCGATATACTGCCGCTCGGCGAAACCGCCGCGCGTGGCCTTGGCCTGCGACTGGGACGTGTTCGCGCCACATTGCTTGCGCTCACCGCATTGGCCACCGCAACCGCGACATTGGTCATCGGCCCGCTGAGCTTCGTCGGCCTGATGGCGCCGCACCTCGCACGCATGCTTGGCTTCCGCCGCGCCGTGCCGCAGCTTCTGGCCTCGGCCATGACAGGCGGGCTGATCCTCGTTGCCGCCGACTGGGCAGGGCGGACGCTGATCTTTCCCTGGCAAGTGCCGGCCGGCCTCATCGCCGCCTTCGTCGGCGGCCCCTATTTCATGGCGCTGATGTGGAAAGGCAGGCAATGAAGTCCGTCCTGGCCTATTGCCCCCCTTGCGCTGCCGATTGTAAGCAGCGCCCACGGATGACGGCCGGCGCGCTCACAGCGCCCGTCAAGACAGCTTGCGGTTCACCTCGATGATCAGACGTTTCCTTTCCTACTACGCGCCCTGGAAGGGGCTGTTCGCGCTCGACTTCTCCTGCGCGGTGCTGGCCGGCCTGCTTGAACTCGGCTTTCCCATGGCGGTCCGCACCTTCGTCGACCAGCTGCTGCCGCAGCAGGACTGGACCTTGATCATCATCGCGTCTGCCGGGCTGCTGGTGATCTATCTGCTCAACACGGTGCTGATGGCGGTCGTCACCTATTGGGGCCACATGCTCGGCATCAACATCGAGACCGAGATGCGGCGCAAGAGCTTCGATCATCTGCAGAAACTCTCGTTCCGCTTCTACGACAACCACAAGACCGGCCATCTCGTCGGTCGCGTCACCAAGGATCTCGAGGAGATCGGCGAGATCGCGCATCATGGCCCCGAGGACCTGTTCATCGCCATCATGACCTTCGCCGGCGCCTTCGTGCTGATGTTCACCGTCAACATGCATCTGGCGCTGATCACGGCGGTGATCGTACCGCTGATCGCCTGGGTGACGATGCGCTATGGCGACCGCATGGAGCGCAACTGGCAGGCGCTCTACGGCCGAGTCGGCGATTTCAACGTCCGCATCGAAGAGAATGTCGGCGGCATGCGCGTCGTCCAGGCCTTCGCCAATGAGGAGCATGAGCGCACGCTGTTCGCGCATGACAACCAGCGCTACCGCCAGACCAAGCTCGACGCCTACCGCATCATGTCGGCCAGCAATTCGCTGAACTATATGGGCATAAGGCTGATCCAGCTCGTGGTCATGATCGCCGGCAGCTATCTCGTCATCACGGGAGGCCTCAGCAATGGCGGCTTCGTCGGCTTCCTGCTTTTGGTCGGCGTCTTCGTGCGGCCGATCGAGAAGATCAACTCGGTGATCGAGACCTACCCCAAGGGTATTGCCGGCTTCCGCCGCTACACCGAATTGCTCGACACCGAACCCGACATCGCCGACCGGCCAGGTGCCGTGACCGTAAGCGGCCTCAAGGGCGATATCGAATATCGCGGCGTGAGCTTTGGCTATGGCGACGGCAAGCCGGTGCTCAGGGGTATCGATCTCACCATTCACGCCGGCGAAACCATCGCCTTCGTCGGCCCGTCGGGCGCCGGCAAGACCACCATCTGTTCGCTGTTGCCGCGTTTCTATGAGGTCAGCGCCGGCGGGATCCGCATCGACGGCATCGATATCAGGGACATGACGCTCGCTTCGCTGCGCGGCCAGATCGGCATCGTCCAGCAGGATGTCTTCCTGTTCGGGGGCTCGATCCGCGAAAACATCGCCTATGGCCGTCTCGGCGCCTCCGACGAGGCTATCGCCGATGCCGCGCGGCGGGCGCAGCTCGACGGCATGATATCGGGCCTGCCGGCCGGCTATGACACGATCATCGGCGAGCGCGGCGTCAAACTGTCCGGCGGCCAGAAGCAGCGGCTGGCGATCGCCCGCATGTTCCTGAAGAACCCGCCGATCTTGATCCTCGACGAGGCGACGTCGGCGCTCGACACCGAGACCGAGCGCGAAATCCAGAAGTCGTTGGCCGAACTTGCCGAGGGCCGAACCACGCTCATCATCGCACACCGGCTGGCAACGATCCGCGGCGCCGACCGCATCGTCGTCGTCTCGGAGTCGGGCGTCGTCGAGCAGGGGTCGCACAGCGAACTGATCCGTGCCGGCGGCATCTATCGGCGCCTGCATGACGCCCAGCATCTGGTGTCGTCGCGTTGATCCACTATGGTAGCGGCCCAAAGCAGGGAGCTCCCGATGATCAAGGCAACGCCCTTCGACTTTCCCTATGACGGCAGGCTGGTGGCCGAAAACACCGCGCTGATTGTCATCGACCTGCAGCAGGATTTCCTGTCGACGACGGGCTACTTCGCCAGGCAGGGCTATGACCCGTCGCCTCTGAGGGCGATCCTGCCGACGGTGAGCCGGCTGATCGCGGCCGCGCGCAAGGCCGGCGTCAGGGTCATCCACACGAGGCAGGGCTATCGGACCGACATGGCCGATATGACGCCTTACGAAAAATGGCGCCGCAAGCGTGCCGGTCTCGACGGCACCGATATCCTGCTGCGCTCGGGCAAGGGGTTCCAGATCGTTCCGGAGATCGACGTGGCACCGCACGACATCATCGTCGACAAGACCTGCAACAGTGCCTTCACCTACACGGATTTCGAACACGTGCTGCGCGCGCAAGGCATCACGCATCTCATGTTTTCCGGATGCACGACGGATGTCTGCGTGCACACCACGCTGCGCGAAGCCTGCGACCGCAACTTTCAATGCCTGACGATTTCCGATGCCTGCGCCAGCGGCGACAGACAAGCCCACGAAGGCGCGCTCCACATGGTGACGGTCGAAGACGGCGTCTTCGGCGTGCTGGCGGATTCAGCCGCCGTCATCGAAGGCCTGTCGTTGTTGTCCGGCAGGAGGAGTTAGAGCGCCAGGATCGGGTGTTGTCCTACTGGGGCACCATGCCGACTGTTGACGCCGGCGGGACAGACCCCCCTCTGGCCTGCCGGCCATCTCCCCCGCAAGGAGGGAGATTGAGCGCTCAACCGCTTTCGCCAATCTTAGACGTGGGGCGGGAGAGCCACGGCGCCGAAACTGCCAATCTCCCCCCTTGCGGGGGAGATGTCCGGCAGGACAGAGGGGGGTGTGGAGGATCGCTACGGAACGGCTTTCAGCGCAATTCAACCCGTTGCGCGCGTCTCCAATCCTGCACGAGACGCATATGCCCCAGGCTGGAATGCCTCGTGTTCGCGACGCGCCAGCGAATTGCGCAGCAGAGCGATCGTTTCCCGGCCGAGCGTTGCGATCTCGCGTGGCGTGTCGACGCCGACAATCATGAATTCATCGATCCCAAGGGCTGCATAAGCAAGCAGCGACAGGGCGGCCTGGGCTGGCGGCCCGGCAACATCGACCGCTTTGTGGCCGGAGGCGGAAGCACCTTGGTGAATCCCGACCGGAAGCGCGAAGCGCAGCTTGCCGGCCCGACCATGTTCGGCGGCGGAGCGGCGCACCCGCTCCATCAATTGCCGGATCTCGTCGATCGAGCCGGGCGCCAATTCAAAGACATCGGCATGCCGGCCGGCAACTTTGAGTGCCGTTCCGGACTGCCCGCCCATGCGGATGACCAGGTCGGCGCCGTGCGGTCCCTTGCGCGGCACATAGCCGCCCTTGATGCTGTAGAACGTTCCTTCGTGGTCGAAGGGCCGGTCGTTCGACCACAGCCGCTTCAGCAGCACCAGATATTCGTCGATGCGCTGCCAGATGACGGTGTGCCCGACCGGCCGTGTTTCGGCGTCGGCGTCGCTCAGCGGCTCGCTGATCATTCTCAGCGCCAGGCGCCCGCCGCTTTTCCTGTCGATCGACGCCAGTTGGCGGGCCGCCACGGTCGGTTCGACCACGCCCGCCCAATGGGTGAGCACGACTTCCAGCGACGAGGTGCGATCGAGCACCTGGGCCGCAAGATCCATGTTGGTCAGCAGTCCGGCCGAATCGTCGATGACGATCTTGCGGAAGCCGCCATCCTCGATCAGCCCGAGCTTGGTCGCGGTCTCGGCAAAGTCGTAGAAAAAGGGAACCGCGGCATCGGCGGTCTTACCGGGAATATGCGTGAACTCGATCGGCATTGCCATGTCCTCCGTGGTGTCGGGCGCGCGAAAGCACGCCGAGGATTCGGTTCATTCAACTCCGATTGCCTGAAAGCGGTGGGCAGCTAAGCCCGGTCGATCTGACGACTCAGGGAATAAGGCCCAGCACAACGGCCCCGGTGAACACGAACGCAAGGGCAAAGACGAGATAGGCGAAAGCCCCGGCATAGGCCGGGCGAAAGGCCTGGGCATTGGCCGACCGCTGATCACTGCGATCCGTCTGGGCGTTCTGGATATAGGACATATCGACCTCCGTCTCGGCGGTTAATCTATAAAACTTGTAGACTTTGTCGATTGCTATTTTTTGGCCAAAGATGGAATAATTTTCTCCTATGGTGCTGGAAGTTGGTAGGCACTTGCTTAGAGGGAGCACTCCAACGGCCGATCCATATGGAGCGTCCGTTTTCGCTTCTGCGTCCGAATGGACCTATGACCTTGCTTTCGCTGCGCTCAATTCGTGGATTGGCCGCCCGGCGCCGGCGCGGTAGCATCGCCCACCAGCAAAGCGAAATCGCCACACAGGGGGCAGAAAAATGGGCACAAGACTGGCCGGCAAGGTCGCCATCATTTCGGGGGGCGCGACGGGAATGGGTGGAGCGGCTTCGGAGCTGTTCGCCGCCGAAGGCGCCAAGGTGGCGATCATCGACCGCAACGGCGAGGCGGCCGCCGCAACCGCAGCGACAATCAGGGCGCGCGGCCATCTCGCCGAGCATTTTGTCGCCGACGTCTCCGACGAGGCACAGGTCGAAGCGGCCGTGAAGGGTGCTATCGAAAAACTCGGACCGGTCACCGTGCTGTTCAACCACGCCGGCACCATCGTGATAAAGCCCTTCCTGGAGACCACGGTGCAGGAATGGGATTGGCTGCATGCCGTCAATGTGCGCTCGATGTTCCTGATGACGCGCGCCGTTTTGCCCGGCATGATTGCGGCCGGCGGCGGCTCGATCGTCTGTACTTCGTCGATCTCGGCGGTGGCGGCGACTCCCAACGAAGTGCTCTACGACACCACCAAGGGCGCCTGCCACATGTTCGCCCGCGCCATCGCCGTCGAGTTCCGCGACCGCAACATCCGCTGCAACGCCGTCTGCCCCGGCTTCATCCGCACACCGCACGGCCTGCGCGAGGTCGCCGACCTCGGCAGGCTCGGCGTCGACGTCTCCGACGCGGCACTGGCCGCGCAGCAGGGCCGCATCGGCGAGCCGGAAGAGGTGGCGAGGGCAGCGCTCTACCTGGCCAGCGACGAGTCGAGCTTCGTCAACGGCACGCATCTGTTCGTCGACAACGGTTTTACGGCGATGTGAGGCTTTCCAGGGACAGGTTCTTCGTCCCAGGGACAGCTTGTCGCCCTTCCTCTACCCCGTCGATCGGGGGAGAGGAAAGGATCAAGCCCTACTCGTCTACCGCTCTTCCCTACGAAACGGCTTGAGCAGCGCCGACGGTGCCACCGCGTTGCGCGACATCACAGCCATGGCGACGATGGTGAAGATGAACGGCAGCATCAGGAACGCCTCGTAGGGAATGTGCCCGAGCCCGCTGGCCTGCATGCGCAACTGCAGCGCATCGACGAAGGCGAACAGCAGCGCCGCCCCCGCCGAGCGCCACGGATCCCAGCGGCCGAACACGACCAGCGCGATCGCCACCCAGCCGCGCCCCGAGACGACGCCGAAGGTGAAGGCGTTGAACTGCGCCATCGACAGAAAGGCGCCGGCCAGCCCCATCAGCGCACCGCCGAGGATGACTGCCTGGAAGCGCGTGGCAATGACGCTGACCCCCGCCGAATCGGCGGCGCGCGGGTTTTCGCCGACCATACGCACCGACAGGCCCCATGGCGTGCGGTAGAGCACGAAGGCGGCCAGCGGAATGGCCAGGATCGCCATGTAGACCAGCGCGAACTGGTTGAACACCGCCGTCCCGAGCACCGGGATGTCCGACAGGAGCGGGATCGGCAGTGTCTGAAACCCCTTGATGTTGGGCGGCACCGACTGCTGGCCGAAAATCAGCCGGTAGAGGAAATAGGCGAGGCCCGACGAGAACAGCGTCACGCCGATGCCGCAGACATGCTGGCTGAGGCCGAGCGCCACGGTGAACAGCGCATGCAGCGCGCCCATCAGCATGCCGGTCAGCACTGCCGCCAGCACGCCGAGCCACAGGCTGCCGCTGAGGCTGGCGGCGGTAAAGCCGGTCATCGCCGACAACAGCATGATGCCTTCGATGCCGAGATTGAGCACGCCAGCCCGCTCCGAGAACATTTCGCCGAGCGTCGCGAAAGCCAGCGGCGTGGCAATGCGGATGATCGCGGCCAGGAAGCCGACTTGGAAGATCTGTTCGAACACCGCGCTCATCGGGCAACTCCGACGCGGCGGATGCGATAGGCGGTGAACAGCAGCGCCACCAGCATGGCAAGCAATGCGGTGCCCTGGATGACGTCACTGAGGAAGGCCGGAACGCCGGTCGCCCGCGACATCGCCTCGGCGCCGGTCATCACGGCGGCAAGGAAGATCGCCGCCGGCACGACGCCGAGCGGGTTGAGCCGCGCCAGCATCGCAACGACGATGCCGGAATAACCGTAGCCCGGCGAGATGTCGCTCATCACCTGGAAATGCACGCCGCCGACCTCGCCGACGCCGGCCAGCCCGGCCAGCGCGCCGGACAGCAGCGCCGTCGAGATCAGCACCCGCTCGACATGGATGCCGCCATATCTGGCGGCTTCCGGGTTTTCGCCGGTGACCCTGATCCTGAAGCCGAGCGTCGTGCGCACGATCAGGAACCAGATCAGCGGCGCCGCGATCAGCGCCGCGACGACGCCGAGATGCAGTCTTGTGCCTTCGAGCAGCACCGGGAAATTGGCCGAATCCTCGATCGGCGGCGAGATCGGATAGCCGCTGAAGGAGTCCTTCCACGGGCCTTCGATCAGCGCCATCAGCGCATAATAGATGACCGAGTTGAGCAGCAGCGAACTGACGACATCGTCGACCTTGAATTTTACTCTGAGCGTCGCCGGCACCAGCGCGACCGCAGCTCCCGCTGCGGCTCCGGCCACCGCCATCAAGACCATGGCGAGCGGCCCCGGCATTGGAATGGCGCCGACAAAGCAGCCGGCCACCGCGCCGGCCAGCAATTGCCCCTCGGCGCCGATGTTCCAGAATTTGGCCCGGAAGGCGACCGCGACCGCCAGTCCGGTGAAGATCATGGGTGTTGCACGCACCATCGTTTCGGTGATCGCATAGCTGTCGCCCAGCGACGCCGTGAACATCACGCCATAAGCTTCGAGCACGCCGGCGCCGGCCAGCGCGATGAGGCCGCTGCATAGGATGAGCGTCCCGCCGATCGCCAGCAATGGCAGAGCGAGGTTGAACCAGGCAGGTGTGCTTGTGCGGGCCTCCAGGCGGAACATTAGGCGGCACCCTCTGTTCTGTCTGTCGAACAAGAATTCTGACGAAGAGGGACCCCCACCCCTAGCCCCTCCCCACAAGGGGGAGGGGAACTCTCGCAGGCGCCGACCACGACAAAACAGCAGAAGTCCGGGCTTGGAAGCTGTGTGAGCGGCGCGCGGCAGCATCCCCCTCCCCCTTGTGGGGAGGGGTTAGGGGTGGGGGTCAGCGCCGCCGGAAGGTCCATCTAGGCTCTTCCCTCCGCCCCGGTCATCATCAGGCCGAGCCGCGCGATCGTCGCATCGGCGCTGTCGAGCGTGCCGACGATGCGGCCTTCATACATCACCGCGATGCGGTCGCAGAGCACCAGCAGCTCTTCGAGATCCTCGCCAATGACGATGATGCCGCAGCCCTTGGCCCGCATGTCGAGAAACTTTTCATGGATGAAGCGGGCGGCACCGATGTCAAGCCCGCGCGTCGGCTGCGAGACAACAAGCACTTTCGGATCGAAGGCAAGCTCGCGTGCCAACAATGCCTTCTGCAGATTGCCGCCGGACAATGCGCCGGCCCGGGTCATCGGCCCAGGGCACCTGATATCATAGGCCTTGATCTGCGCCTCGGCAAAGGCGCGGATCGCATCCGGCTTGAGCAGGCCCTTGCTGCTGAACG
Organism: Mesorhizobium sp. WSM4822; assembly: GCF_055811155.1. NCBI lineage: Bacteria > Pseudomonadati > Pseudomonadota > Alphaproteobacteria > Hyphomicrobiales > Phyllobacteriaceae > Mesorhizobium > Mesorhizobium sp. WSM4822. Next base: position 386,595 of record NZ_JBVVQM010000003.1, read on the forward strand.
CCGCGGTGCCGATGCGAGGCAGCACCATCGAATCGGCGAGTGGCAGATTGGTCACCAGCCCTGTGGTCATGCGGTCTTCCGGGATACGTCCGAGCCCGAGCGCCTGCACCTCGCGCGGCGAAAACCGCGAGACCTTTTGGCCGGCAATCGTCATCCGTCCGGCATCGGGCGCCCGCACGCCGGAGATCACCTCCGCCAGCGCCCGCTGGCCATTGCCCGACACCCCGGCAATGCCGAGGATTTCGCCGGCACGGACGGCAAGCGATACGTCGCGCAGCGGCGTGCCGGAATGATGCGAGGTGGAAATGCCGTCGAGTGTCAGCACCGCAGCACCCGGCGCCGATGGTCCCCGCGCCGGCGGCACGATCTCATGGCCGCACATCAGTTGCGCCATTGCGGACGACGTCGTGTTGGCCGGGTCATCGACGCGGCCGGCAACGCGGCCATGCCGCAGCACCGTGCAGCGATGCGTCAGCGCCCGCACCTCATTGAGCTTGTGCGAGATGAAGATGATGCCGAGACCTTGCGCCGCCATAGAACGTAACGCCGAAAACAGCCCGTCGACCTCGCTTGGCGCCAGCACCGCTGTCGGCTCGTCGAGGATCAGCAGCCTGGCGCCACGAAACAGAGCCTTGACGATTTCGAGCCGCTGCTGCTCGCCGACCGACAGCGCCGAGACCGGCAGGTTCGGGTCAAGCATCAGCCCATGCTGGCGGCCGATCTCGGCCAGCCGCGCCAGCCCGCCGGCGCGGTCGATCCGTCCTGTCTTGCCGGGAATGCCGATCAAAAGGTTTTCCAGCACAGTCAGCCGCGGCGCGAGGTGAAAATGCTGGTGCACCATGCCGATGCCGGCGGCCAGCGCATCGGCCGAACTGGTGATCCTGACCGGCTTGCCCTGAATGAGTATCTCGCCGGCATCGGGCGCATAGGCGCCGAACAGCACATTCATCAGCGTCGTCTTGCCGGCGCCGTTCTCGCCCAGCAACCCCAGGATTTCGCCTGGCGCGACGCTGAGATCAACGGCCTCGTTCGCCTTGACGGCGCCGAAGTGTTTGGTGATGCCGCGCATTTCGATGAGGGGGGCGGGCAAGGGCAAGGATGCTCCTGATCGGAGTTGGCTTTGCGGTTCAGCTTTGATTGAGAGGGATGCGCTGCACCCCCCTCTGGCCTGCCGGCCATCTCCCCCTCAAGGGGGGAGATCGGATGTCATTTCGGCTTTCGCAAATTTTCTACGCCGAAGCAGGAGTGCCGCCGACAAAGCCGCCAATCTCCCCCCTTGAGGGGGAGATGTCCGGCAGGACAGAGGGGGGGCGCCTAGCACCAACCCCCAAAAGCCAGAGCGTCAATCCGAAACCGGCGTATTCTCGTCCACATCCACCCGGAAATTGCCTTCCAGAATCTCGGCCTTCTTCTTCTCGACCAGCTCCTTGACGTCGGCTGGCAGCGTCTTGTCGAACTTGTGGTAGGGCGCCAGATGCGAGCCGCCCTTGGCCATGCGCGAGAAATCGCCATAGTCCTGCGCGGTGAAGACGCCGGCCCTGACCAGCTTGATCGCCTGCTCGACCGTCGGATACATGTCCCAGACCGGGCCGGTGATGACCGTGTCGGGGCCGAGGCTCGACTGGTCGGACATGTTGGAGATGGCAAGGATCTTCTTGTCGACCGCGGCTTCGATGACGCCGAAGCGCTCGGCATAGATGACGTCGACACCGGCGTCGATCTGCGCGACCGCCGCTTCCTTGGCCTTGGGCGGATCGAAGAACGAGCCGATGAAGGCGACCTTCTTCTTGATGTTCGGGTTGACCTCCCTGGCGCCGGCGAAGAAGGCGTTGACCAGCCGGTTGACTTCCGGAATGCCCATCGCCGCGACGGCGCCGATCGTGCCCGACTTCGACATCTTGCCGGCGATCAGCCCGGAGAGATAGGCCGGCTCGTGGATCCAGTTGTCGAAGACGCCGAAATTGGGTTCCGCCGGCCCGGCACCGGAGCCGAACAGCCAGGCGGTCTTCGGGAATTGCTTGGCGGTGCGGCGCGATTCACGCTCGGCGGCGAAGGCATCGCCCAGCACCAGCTCATAGCCGCCTTGCGCATATTCGCGCATGACGCGGCTGAAATCGGCGGTCTGCACCTTCTCGGACCATTTGTATTCGATGCCGAGTTCCTTCTCGGCCCTCTGCAAGGCGACATGGATCTGATTGTCCCACGGCTCCTCGATCGGCGTGGCGAAGATCGCCGCCACCTTGAGCTTCTTGTCCGCCGCGAAGGCTGCGCCCGGCAGCATCGTTGCCGCCAAGCCAAGCGCGCCCAGCTCCAGCACATTGCGTCGCGAAAGCCCTTCGCGTTTTATCTGCGATTTATTGTTCCGGTTTTCCATTGCATTCCCCTCTGTTCGACAGCCGTGTCGAGCCGGCTGTTCGTGAAAATGTCAGACGGGGAAGTATGGAACGACGCCAGACTTTTGTCCACGTGGTCAAATTTGAACCGCGCACCGGATTCTTGATCTTAGCCGGTCAGGCAAGGGCCGCCGATCAAACCCGTTCGAGCGCGATCGCGATGCCCTGGCCGACGCCGATGCACATGGTTGCCAGCGCATAGCGGCCACCACGCTCGCGCAGCTCCAGCGCCGCCGTGCCGGAGATGCGGGCACCCGACATGCCCAGGGGATGGCCAAGCGCGATGGCGCCGCCATTCGGGTTGACGTGTTCCGCATCCTCGGCAATGCCAAGCTGGCGCAGCACGGCTATGCCTTGCGAGGCAAAGGCTTCGTTGAGCTCGATGACATCGAACTGTTGCGGGGTCAGCCCAAGCCGCGCGCAGAGTTTTTGCGTCGCCGGCGCCGGGCCGATGCCCATGATGCGCGGCGCCACACCTACGGCGGCCCCGCCGAGAATGCGGGCGATCGGGGTCAGGCCATATGTCTTCACCGCCGCCTCGGAAGCGACGATCAGCGCCGCCGCCCCGTCATTGACGCCGGAGGCATTGCCGGCCGTGACTGTGCCGCCCTGGCGGAACGGCGTCGGCAGCTTGGCCAGCGCCTCGACCGTTGAGCCAGCGCGGGGGTGTTCATCCTTGCTGACAATGATCGCATCGCCCTTGCGCTGCGGGATGGTCACTGAGGTGATCTCCTTCGCCAGCCTTCCATTGGCTTGGGCCGCGACCGCCTTCTCCTGGCTGTGTACGGCAAAGGCGTCTTGGTCAGCACGAGAGATGGCGAACTCCTCCGCTACGTTCTCGCCGGTCTCCGGCATCGAATCGACACCGTACTGCTTCTTCATCAGCGGGTTGACGAAGCGCCAGCCGATGGTGGTGTCGTAAATCTCGGCATTGCGCGAGAACGCCGTGTCGGCCTTGGGCATGACGAAGGGCGCCCGGCTCATCGATTCGACGCCTCCCGCGACCATCAGCTCCGCCTCGCCGGCCTTGATGGCTCTGGCTGCGATGGTCAGCGCATCCATGCCGGAGCCGCAAAGGCGATTGACCGTCGAGCCGGGAATCTCTTTCGGCAGACCTGCCAGCAGCAGCGCCATGCGCGCCACGTTGCGGTTGTCCTCGCCGGCCTGGTTGGCACAGCCATAGACGACGTCGTCGATAGCCTGCCAGTCGATGCCGGGATTACGCTCGACCAATGCCCTCAGCGGTATCGCGCCAAGATCGTCTGATCGTACCGAAGACAGCGAACCGCCGAAGCGGCCGATCGGTGTGCGGATGTAGTCGCAGATATAGGCCTCGGCCATGTCATGCAGCCTTTGCTTTTCCGGTTCCCTCATGCGCCGCCTTGGTGCGGGCCTGCAGGTCGCGCAATGTCTTGAGTTCGAGTTCGCTTGGCGGCGGCGTTTCGTCAAGCGCCTCGGCGAACTTAACCACCCAGCCACAGCTCTCCTGCACCTGCTGGCGGGTGACGCCAGGATGCAGCGACACGACGGTGAATTCCTTGCTCACCGGGTCCGGCTTCCAGATGGCAAGATCGGTGATCAGCAGCGTCGGGCCGGCGGTGTCTATACCAAGCCGCTTGCGATGGTCGCCACCCTCGCCATGGCCGAAAGAGGTGAAGAAGTCGATCTTCTCGACCATGCCGCGCTTGGTCTGCGCCATGGTGATGTAGATCTCCTTCGACGACGTCGCGATCTCCGGCGCGCCGCCGCCGCCGGGCAGCCTGGTCTTGGGATGGAAATAGTCGCCGATGATGGTGGTGTTGATGTTGCCGAACTTGTCGAGCTGCGCCGCACCAAGGAAGCCGATCGAGATGCGGCCGCCCTGAAGCCAGTAGCGGAACATCTCCGGCACCGCGACGGTGGTGATAGCGGTCTCGCACAATTCGCCGTCGCCGATCGACAGCGGCAGCACGTCAGGCGCGGTGCCGATCGTGCCGCTCTCGTAAATCAGGGTGATGTCAGGCGCATGCGTCAGCCGCGCCACATTGCAGGCGGCCGATGGCGCGCCGATGCCGACGAAGCAGACATCGTCGTTGCGCAGCGCGCGGCTGGCGGCGATGGTCATCATCTCGTTGGGGGTGAATCCCGGATTGTCGCTCATGCCGCTTTCCTCAAATGCTCGACCCGGGCCGCGAAATCGTCGGCGCTCTTCTCGATCACGTAGGCCTGCATCCACGCCTGGAATTTCTCGCGGTCGGCGGCGATCTCGTCCCATTCGAGATAGGCCGCATTGTCGCGCGCATAGTAGCCGTGCGCGTAGGACGGATGCGAGCCGCCGGGCACGACCGATATCGCCGCGATCGTCCAGCGCGGCAGCACGGTCAGATTGGGGTGCAGATCGTCGAAATTGTCGACGACTTCCTCGACGGTCACCACAGCGCGTTTGGCCGCCAGCACCGCTTCCTTCTGAATGCCTATGATGCCCTCGACCAGCACATTGCCTTTCCTGTCGGCCTTCTGGGCATGGATGAAGGTGACGTCAGGCCGGATCGAAGGGACAGCGGCCAGCACCTCGCCGGTGAACGGACAGGTCACCGACTTGATGTTCGGGTTGACCGCCGCGAGGCCAGCACCGCGATAGCCGCGAAACACCGCGCAGGGCAGGCCGGCAGCACCCGCTTCATAGGCATTGGCCATGCCGGCATGGCTGTGCTCCTCGATTTCGAGTGAGCGCGGAAAGCCGTTCTCGATGGCATCGCGGGCGCGCCGCAGCAGGCCGACGCCGGGATTGCCGACATAGGAGAAGACGATTTTCTTCGCCATGCCCATGCCGATCATCTGGTCGTAGATCAGGTCCGGCGTCATGCGGATCAGGGTCAGGTCGCGAAAACCCTGGCGGATCGCCTCATGCGCCGCCGCCGTCGGGATCAGATGGGTGAAGCCCTCGAAGGCGACGGAGTCGCCATCTTTCAAATTCTCGGCCACGGCCTGTTTGAGCGGCAGGAACTTGACCATCGCATCGGCTCCGGGTTTTCAGAGAGTTCGTATTGCGAACATATGTTTTGTATGCGATACTTTCTACGCTGAGCGAGGGCGAGGAGTCAATCCTGACGCCGATGCCGTTCCGCGGAGACAAGATGGACGAAGCGGCTGTTTCCCGTGATCATGTCGGCTCGCTCGAGCGCGGCCTCGCCGTCATGGAGATCCTGGCCCGCCATCCCTCGGGCACGACGCTGACAGAAATGGCGGAGGAAGCGGGCCTCACCCGCGCCGGCGCCCGCCGCTTCCTGCTGACACTCACCGCCACCGGCTATGCAACACAGGCCGGCCGCGTGTTCTCGCTGTCGCCGCGCCTGCTGACGGTTGCCCGCACCTGGCTCGGCGGCGCCTCGCTATGGGCCTTCGCCGCGCCCATCATGCGCTCTGTGGCAGCACAACTGAACGAGGCCTGCTCGGCGGCCATCCTGTCGGGTGAGGATGTCGTCTATGTCGCCCGCATTCCCGGCCGCCGCATCCTCAGCGTGTCGCTCGACGTCGGCACCAGGCTGCCGGCCTACTGCACCTCGATGGGACGCATCCTGCTTGCCGGCCTGACATCAGGGGAATTGGACGCATTCCTCGGTCAGGCGACCATCGAGAGACGGACACCGAAGACGATCACCGATATCAGGCTGCTGGCCGGCGCCATCGGCAAGGCGAAAGCGGACGGCTTTGCCATCGTCGACGAGGAACTGGAGCTCGGCCTGCGCTCGATCGCGGTGCCGATCCGCGACCGCGCGGAGCGCACGGTCGCGGCCATCAACGTCTCGACTCAGTCGGCGCGTTTTTCGGTGGCGGAGATGGAGCGGGAGATACTGCCGGTGCTGGTTGAGGCCAGGCAGCGCATCGAGGATTTTTTTGTCGTCTAATCAATCGCCCGAAACCTCTTCAAACGCCAGCGCCGCCCCTCATTGCCCTGCCGGGCATTTCTCCCCGTATAGTGACGGGGAGAAAGTAGCTGGCGCAACGCCATCGCCTTTCCTGCAACATTGGCGATACCGGCGACAACAGCGTCCCTCGCCCCGTTGACGGGGAGAGGATGCCGGCAGGCAGGTGAGGGGCAGTGCTAACGACAATTGCCTCTGATCAATGCTTGATACGATCCCGCATCGCGTACCACAGCATGCCCAGCACATAGAGCGGCCCACGCAACGCCGTGCCGCCGGGGAACGGCATCGGGCTCAGCGTCGAGAACAAATCCAGCCGCGAGGCATCACCCGTGATCGCTTCGGCCAGCAGCTTGCCCGACAGCGTCGACAGGATGACGCCCTTGCCGGAATAGCCATGCGCGAAATACACCTCGCCATAGTGCCCGACGTGCGGCAGCCGTGATGTCGTCACCGACACCAGCCCACCCCAGGCGTGATCGATGCGGCAGCCCTTGAGCTGCGGAAAGGTGGCTTCCATGTGCGGCCGCACGAAGCCGGCGATATCGGCCGGCGGTGACGGCGTGTAACGCTCGCCGCCGCCGAACAGCAGGCGTCCATCCGCCGACATGCGGTAGTAGTTGACGACGAAGCGGGTGTCGGACACCGCGACATTGGCCGGGATGACATAGCGCTTGCCCTCCAGCGGCTCGGTGGCGACGATATAGTTGCCGACCGGCATGATGCGGCTGTTGACGCGCGGCTCCAGCCCATTGAGCAGCGCGTCCCCCGCCAGCACGACATGTCTGGCCCGAACCGATCCCTTTGCCGTCGAGACCCGGATCGAAGGCTCGCGCTCCAGTTTCACCGCCACCGAATTCTCGTGGATGATGACGCCGGCCGCAACTGCCGCACGGGCAAGGCCGAGCGTGTAGTTCAGCGGATGCATGTGGCCGCCGAGCGGCTCGTACATCGCGCCATGATATGACGTGTCGACCTTGGCGCGGGCTTCCGCCGCCGACAGGATCTCGGCATGCGGAAATTTCATCACCGTGGCCAGACACTCGGCCTCTTCCTCGAGATCCCTGAGGTCGGAGCCGTTGACCGCGCCGACCAGATGGCCGGTCAGCCTGAGATCGCAATCGATGGCGTGGCGCTCAATGATATCGAGCACCAGCCCGCGTGCCTCGAAGGCAAGATCGAACAGCACCTTTGCCCGCTCCGGCCCGTAGAGTTTGACCAGGCCCTTGGCGCCCTTGCGCAGGCCGGGGATCATCTGGCCGCCATTGCGGCCCGACGCGCCCCAGCCGATCTTGCCGCCTTCGAGCAGCACCACCTTCAACCCGCGCTCGGCGGCGTGAAGGGCGGCTGACAGGCCGGTGCAGCCGCCACCGACGACCACCAGGTCGGCTTCGACATCGCCGACAAGCGCCGGATGGTCCGGCGCCGGTTTGGCGGTGGCGACATAATAGGATTTGGCGATGTCGAGGCCCGAATTGAAACCCGTTGAACTGGAAGCCATGATCACACCTTCAGCAGAAGGTGGTCGCGTTCCCAGCTCGTCACCACGCCCTGGAACAGATCGAGCTCCACGCTCTTGACGCGCAGATAGGTCTGGAAGAAATCCTCGCCGAGCAACTCTCGCACCGGGCCGCAAGCCTCGAAACGGTCGAGCGCCTCCTCCATCGTTTTCGGCAGCGTGCTCTTGATCTTGTAGGCATTGCCCGACGCTTCGGCCGAGCGCGCCAGTTTCTGTTCGACGCCAAGATAGCCGGCAAGCAGCGAGCCGGCGATCGCCAGGTAAGGATTGGAATCCGCACCCGGAAGCCGGTTCTCCACCCGCCGCGCCGCGCGGCCCCCGGCCGGCACGCGCAGGCCGCAGGAACGGTTGTCATGCGACCATTCGATGTTGGCCGGCGCGCTGTGGTTCGGCCTTATGCGGCGGAACGAGTTCACGTTGGGCGCAAACAGCGGCATGATTTCCGGGACATATTTCTGCAGGCCGCCGATGAAATGGCCGAACATCTCGCTGTCGGCATCGTCGCTGCCGGCAAACAAAGTCCTGCCGGCCTCGTCGATGACCGACATGTGCAGATGCATCGAGCTTCCGGCCTGTGCAGCGATCGGCTTGGCCATGAAGGTGGCGTGCATTCCGCTTTGCTGCGCGGCCTGGCGCGTCAGCCGCTTGAACAGCAGCACCTTGTCGGCCAGCGGCAGCGCATCGCCATGCAGGAAGTTGATCTCAAGCTGCGCCGTACCCGATTCATGGATCAGCGTGTCGAGCGGCAGGCCGGCCGCCGCCGCATAGTCATAGACGCGGCGGATCACCGGCTCGAACTCCTCGAGTGCGGCCATGTCATAGGGATGCTGCACACCCTCGGCACGGCCATTGGCGCCGATCGGAGCGGTCAGCGGCTGGTCCGGATCGGGATTGGGTGCGGTCAGATAGAATTCGAGCTCCGGCGCCACCACCGCCCGCCAGCCGCGCCTGGCGTAGAGGTCGAGCACGGCGCGCAGCACATGGCGCGGCGAGGCCATCCAGGGCCGGTCGTCCATATGGAAGGCATCGGCGAAGACATAGGCCTTGCCGGGAGCGGCGCCGGGCGCCAGGCAGAGCGTCGAGACGTCGGGCACCATGCGCATGTCCGGATCCGAATAGGCAAAACCCTCGTCGATCGAGCCGGAGTAGCGGCCGTCGATGCTGACCAGGAAAGCGCTGCTCGGCAGATAGAGCGCGCGATCTTCCAGCGCCTGGAGGAATTTGGCCGTCGGCAAGGCCTTGCCGCGCAGGACGCCGTTCATGTCGGGCACCAGGCACTCGACTTCGTTGATCCCGTGCCGGGCCAGCCAGGCCTTGGCGTCGTTGCCGCTGGATAGCGAGATATTCGTGTTGTTGTCAGGCATTTCGTTCATGTCCGTGTCAAAGAGAGTATGGCTTGGGCGGCCACATCCGTTCCAGGTTTCAGCGCCATTTGGGCTGCATTGTCCTTGAGGCGGGCGCGCATGGCATCGTCGGCCAGCAGGCCGAGAATGGCTCTCTCCAACACTCCTTCGGTCCAGGCGTCGCGGCCGATATGGTCACCGACGCCGGTTTCTCCGGCGCGGCGCGCATTGTCGTGTCCGTCCCAGCAATAGGGCATGATCAGTGACGGCACGCCGAAGCGCAGCGCTTCGCAAAAACTGTTGTTGCCGCCGTGATGGATGAACAGGTCTGACTTCGCCACCACCGAGGGCTGCGGAAACCAGGCGTCGAGATAGACATTGTCCGGCACCGCACGGTAGGCGTCGCGCAGGCCTCCGGCATTGACAATAAAGCGCGCCGGCAGCCTGTCGAAGACGACCAGCATGCGCTCGATCAGGCCGACATCCATGGCGCCGAGGCTGCCGAAGCTGACATAGACTAGCGGCCCCTTGTTGCGCGGAAACACCGGCACTTCGAACGGCCCTTCCGAGCGCACGCAGCCTTCGAGATAGACGAAGCGCGTGGGGTCGAGCGGCTCGGCGCGCTCGCGGCGCACGATCGTCGGGGTCAGCAGCAAATTGAGGTCGGGCGACGCTTCGAGGAACAGGCCCTTCGGCAGCGGCGCCAGGCCGGCATCCATCCGGAAACGGTTGAAGCGATCATGTGCGGGCGCGCAAGCCGCCAGATACCTGGCCTCGAACGCCGCGCGTTGCGGGTCATCCGCACCAAGCCCCGACAGGTAGGGCGGCACATTGGTGTCCGGCAGCTCGGTCTCGGCGCAGGAGACGACACGCACCCAGGGACAGCCGGCGGCTGATATCGCCGGGAACATGATGACATTGTCGAGCACCACCGCGTCCGGCTTCAGCCGCGCCAGCAATTGGCGCAGCGGCGCCTCGGCATTGACCGCAGTGTCGACGATGGCCTGCCAGGTCGGCGCGACATAGGTTTCCAGCTGGTCGATCGGGCTCAGCCGGAAATGCGGCAGGTGCCGGCGCACGAAGGCCTGCCAATAGCTCTGGCGTTCGCTGTCGCTCAGCGGCTCGTCGGTCGGCAGCTGGTATTCCTGGAAACCATAGTCGGCAAAGACGCCGGAAAAGCCGGCATGGCAAATGAAGACGGGCCGGGCTCCCTTGGCACGCAATGCCTGCGCGATGCCGACGCAATTCAACGCCGCGCCGAAACTGGCTTCGGGAAACAGCGCGATGGTCGGGCTGGCTTTACGCGTCAATTATTCCTCGTCATTCCGGCCGGCTGATCATGCCGAACAGGGCGGGCGCCCCGCGACTGGCCGCTTGCGGTCGCTGGTTGCGGGAAAGCCGCAGGTGGATGCGAAGCAGATCGGCCGCCACCTCATACTGCAGGCTTTCAAGATGGTCGAGTATAACAAGGTGTTCGCGCAGCGATTGCCGCAAGCGGAAGACGTTGACGCCGGTATAGATGCCCGGCAGCCGGCGCAGCCTGAGGTGATCGGCCAGCGCGTCGGCGATGAAGCGGTTGGCGCAGCCCTCGGCGAGCATGCCGTGAAAATCGATGTCCAGCCGCTGGAACTCGCGTGTGTCGAATGCGGCGTCCGGCAGCGCCACCAGCGCTTCCATAGCCTGGCGCAACGTCGCCGCCCGCGCGCCGTCCAGCCGGAAGCCCGGCGTCAGGATAGCCGCGGGTTCCAGCAGCAAGCGGAACTCATAGCTGTCGCCTTGCGCCTCTGGATCGTCGGGCGTGCGCCGAAACAGCCAGGACTGGCCAGGCGCTCGGTCCAACAAATTCTCTTCGGTCAGTTTGTTGAGTGCTTTTAGTACCGTCTTGCGCTCGGCACTGTAGCGCCGTATCAGCCCCGCGACGGTCACCGTCTGGTCCAGCCGACGCGCCGACCGGTCGCGCAGGATCGCCTCGGCCAACTCGTCCTCCTCGGCGGCGGGCAGTTCCGTGGCGACTGAAGCCTGCGCGGTGAGGTCGATGGCCAGGTGATAACCGGAATCTGCCTCCCAGCGCACGACGCCCCGCTCCGCGAGCAGGCCGAGTGCCGCCCGCACCGGCGTGCGTGAGACATTGCACAGCGAGGCGATCTGCTGCTCCGGCAAGCGTGCGCCGGGCTCAAAACCGCGCTGCCGCGCCACATCCAGGATGCGCTGCGCCAGATCGAGATGGTTGGTACGAGGTCGTCGGGCTGCGGCTTGCATGGCTGGTCCGGTGGAAAACGGGATGACCGCATCGATCTGACCGATCGCCCGCACGGACGCAATCGGCCAGATTCCACGATCGCTTAGCAAATTATGGATTGACGTACTTTTTTCTGCAATAGTACTGTCAGGGCAATCGGCGAGAAAAAGACCGAGGGAACGGGATCGAGGCAGCGGCAAGGGTCGCAAGCGTTGGTCCGGCGAATGCAATTCGACGATCAACCGGAATGGGAGTCTGTCATGACCGCTACCAGCCTGCGGCGCCGTGCGCTGAAAACATCTTCGATCGCACTTGGCCTGGCCTTGGCGCTGTCCGCGCCGGCGACGGCTGCCGACCTCGTCATTTCCAACTGGGACGGCTACATGGCGCCTGACGCCATGGCCGCCTTCAAGACCGCCACCGGCGTGTCGGGCGAAGTGGTGGTGCACGCCACCAATGAAGAGATCATGGGCAAGCTCATCGCCGCCGGCGGCAAGGGCTATGACGTGGTCTTCGTTTCTTCGCCCTTCGCCGAGGTGTTGAACAAGCTCGGCCTGACCGAGCCGATCGACCACGCCAAGATCCCGAACCTCACCAATCTCTATCCCGAGGCAACCAAGCTGCCGCACGATGCCGGCAATGCATTCTCGGTGCCCTACACCTGGGGCACGACCGGCCTCTGCTACCGTTCGGACCTGATGAAGGTTGCGCCCACCAGCTGGAGCGACCTGCTCGCGCCATCCGACGAATTGAAGGGCAAGACCACCATGCTGGCGACCGACCGCTGGCTGCTGGCTGCCGGCCAGCTCGACAAGGGCTATTCGGTCAACGAAACCGACCCGGCCAAGATGGCCGAGGTCAAGGATCTGCTGATCTCGGCCAAGAAGACCCTGCTCGCCTATGACGACACCACCTTCTATTCCAAGCTGGTGTCCGGCGAGGCGCTGATGGTGCAGGCATGGGACGGCTGGTGCAATTACGGCATCGCCGAAAAGCCCGAGATCAAATACGTCATCCCCAAGGAAGGCTCGGACCTCTGGGTCGACACGATGGTGGTGATGAAGGCCTCCGCCAACAAGGACGCCGCCTTCCAGTTCATCAACTTCATGCTCGACGCCAAGAACCACGCCTGGGCGGCGCAGAACATCGACTACAAGGTGCCGAACAAGCCGGCGATGGAAAGTCTTCCGGCCGATTTCCTGGCCAAATTCCCCAACATGGCGATGCCGGTGGCCGATCTCGTCAAGTTCGAGCAGTTGCGTGACGTCGGCGACGCCCAGCGCGACTATTCGAAGATCGTCAGCGAGATCAAGGCGGCGCAGTAGGCGGCGCGCCACTTCGGTAGCTGGAATCAAGCTTGCGTTCCTTCGCGCCCCCCTCTGGCCTGCCGGCCATCTCCCCCTCAAGGGGGGAGATTGGCTGGGTTGTGGCCTGTCGCCAATCTTCAGCGCAGCGCCCCCTCATCCGGCCGCTGCGCGGCCACCTTCTCCCCGCTGGGGAGAAGAGCAAAGTGCCGGCGCTGGCGACCTCCTCTCCCCTCGGGGAGAGGTCGGATTGTCCCGAATTGCCCTTCGCAATTCGGCTGGCAATCCGGGTGAGGGGGCAACTGCCCGAACATCATTTCCATGCCCTTGAAGAGACTGGCAGGGCAGAGGGGGGCACTCCTCCGTGAAATACACCCCCTCCCGCTCCTCCCTGCTGATGGCCCCGGCACTGGCCTGGCTCGCGGCCTTGATGGTGGTGCCGTGCGCATTGGTGCTGGCGCTCGCCTTCTTCCGGCGCGGCATCTATGGCGGCATCGAATACACCTTCACGCTGGAGAATTTCGGCCTGGTCTTCGACCCGCTCTATGCCGGCATTTTCCTCAATTCGGCGCGCATCGCCGGCACTGCGACCCTGATCGCGGTGGTGATCGGCTATGCCGCCGCCTATGCAATATCAGCCGCCCCGCGCCGGTGGCAGCCGGTGTTCCTATTCTTCGCCGTGCTGCCGTTCTGGTCCAATTACCTCATCCGCACCTATGCGTGGATCGTGCTGCTCAACCGCGAAGGCCTGATCACGCAGTTGTTGCGCTGGTTCGGCTACACCGGCGAGCCACCATCGATGCTCTATACGGAAGGCGCGGTTATTGCCGGTCTCGTCTACAACTATTTGCCCTTCGTCATCCTCGCCTGCTACGCGCCGCTGTCGCGCCTCAACCCGGAACTCGCCGAAGCCTCGCGTGACCTCGGCGCCTCCGCCGCCACCACATTCCGCCGTGTCATCCTGCCGCTGACCGTGCCGGGCATTGCCGCCGGCGCAGTGTTTGTCTTCGTGCTATCGATCGGCAATTTCGTCACGCCCGCGCTGCTCGGCGGCGGCCGCTTCCAGATGATCGGCAACCTCGTCTACGACCAGTTCCTGACTGCCAACGACTGGCCATTCGGCGCCGCGCTCGCGATGGCGCTGATCGCCATCATGCTTCTGGTGCTGATGGCGCAGGCGCTGGCCGCCAATCGCGCCTCGGGCCACGCCGCGCAAGCCGGCGGAGACACCGATGGCTGAGCGCTCCCCCGCCACGCGGCGCACGCTCTGGCTCGTGCTGAGCCTGGTCTTCGCCTTCCTCTACATCCCGATAGTCGTGCTGGTCGCGCTTTCCTTCAACGAAGGCGGGCTGCCGACGGCATGGTCGGGCTTTTCGCTGAAATGGTATGCCTCGCTGGCCGGCAATTCGGCGATCCTGTCCGCTGCGCTCAACACGCTGATCGTGGCACTGGTCTCGACCGCGATCGCCACGCTGCTCGGCACGCTGCTGGCGATCGGCATCGAGATGCGCCGGCAATACGGCAAGGGCCTCGAAGCGCTGATCTTCGCGCCGATGATCATTCCCGACATCGTGCTGGCGATCGCGCTGCTGTCGTTCTTCTCGATGCTCAATCTGACCATGGGCCTGCACACGATCATCCTCGCCCATGTCGTCTTCAACCTCGCCTTTGTCTGCTCGGTGGTGCGTGCCCGGCTGAAGAGTTTCGACTGGTCGATCGTCGAGGCCTCGGCCGATCTCGGCGCCTCCGCGCTCACCACCTTCCGGCGGGTGACATTGCCGGTCATCGCGCCGGCGGTGATCGCCGGCGCGCTGCTCGCCTTCACGCTCTCGGTCGACGAATTCATCATCGCCTTCTTCACCGCCGGCGCCGGCCGCGCCTCGACGACGCTGCCGATGCAGATCTACGCCATGATCCGCTTCGGCATCACGCCGGAGATCAACGCGCTGGCGACCATCGTCATGGCGGTCTCGATCACCGCGCTGACCCTGTCGCAGCGGCTCAACCGTGGGATCATAGGCCAATGAGCGAACCCCGCACGCTTCTGGCCATCGATCATGTGTCGAAGAATTTCGGCCGGGTGACCGCCGTCGACGGCATCTCGCTCGACATCCGCGAGAATGAGTTCTTCGCGCTGCTCGGCCCGTCGGGCTGCGGCAAGACCACGCTGCTGCGCATGCTGGCAGGCTTCGAGACGCCCAATGACGGGCGCATCCTGCTCGACGGCCGCGACATTGCCAAAACCCCGCCCAACAAGCGGCCAGTCAATCTGATGTTCCAATCCTATGCACTGTTTCCTCATATGAGCGTCCGCGCCAATGTCTCCTACGGCCTGGAGATGGAACGTTTGCCGGCGGCTGAAATCCGCTCCCGCGTCGACGCCATCCTGGCGACAACCGAGCTGGTCCCCTTCGCCGACCGCAAGCCGGAGCAACTGTCGGGCGGCCAGAAGCAGCGCGTCGCGCTCGCCCGCGCGCTGGTCAAGCGGCCGCGCCTGCTGCTGCTCGACGAGCCGCTTGGCGCGCTCGACAAGAAACTGCGCGGCGCCATGCAGCTGGAATTGAAGCGCCTGCAGCATGAGGTCGGCATCACCTTCGTCATCGTCACCCACGACCAGGAAGAATCGCTTGTGATGGCCGACCGCATGGCGGTGCTCAAGGGCGGCAAGCTGCTGCAATGCGACACGCCGCACGCGATCTATGAGCATCCGGCCGACCGTTTCGTCGCCGACTTCATCGGCGTGATGAATTTCGTGCCGGGCAAGGCCGCCGCCGATGGGGTTGTCGCCGCGAATGGCGCGCGAATATCCGGCAAGGTTCCAGCAACGCTCTCGCCCGGCGCATCCGCTGTCGCTTCGGTGCGGCCGGAGCGCATCCGGCTGTTCCCGGAGGCTCAGACCGCCAACCGCACCACCGGCACGGTCGAGGCGCTGGCCTATCAGGGGCTCGACCTGCAGCTGCATGTCCGCACCCCCCTGTCGCCAAAGCCGTTCCTGGTGCGCGTCACCGCTGATGCCGCCGACCGCCGGCCGGTCGCGTCGGGAGATCAGGTCGAACTCGGCTGGGACGCCGCCGATGTCAGAGTTTTCGCAGAATAAAGGAGAAGCCTGATGGCGCAGAAGACGATCGCGTTTTTTCCAGAAGCGGCCTACGGCCCGGCGCTCAATTCCGTCGGCATCGCCCAGGCGGTCGAGGCGCGCGGCCACAAAGCCGTTTTCCTGTCCGACCCCGGCTTTGTCGATGTCTACAAGGGCTACGGTTTCGAGGCGCATCCGGTGAACCTGTCGGAGCCGATGCCGCCCGAGCAGATGGCCAAATTCTGGGAGGATTTCATCAACGGCCACATCCCGAACTTCCGCAAATCGCCTTACGATCAGGTCGACAATTACGTCAAGGATTGCTGGACGGCGATCGTCGACAGCGCCAAATGGGCGCAGAAGGATCTGCCGCGCGTTCTCTCAGCCATCAAGCCGGATGTGATCTGCGTCGACAACGTCATCCTGTTTCCGGCCATCAAGCAGTTCGGCAAACCCTGGGTGCGCGTCATCTCCTGCTCGGAAAACGAGATCGACGACGAGGACATCCCGCCCCATCTCTCCGGCTGCGGCGAGAACGACCATGCCGGTCACCAGCGCTACCGCGATCATTTCAACGCGGTGATCAAGCCGATCCATGACGACTTCAACGCCTTCCTCGCCGCCAACAACGAGGCGCCTTATCCGATCGGCCAGTTCTTCGAGGCCTCGCCCTATTTGAACCTGCTGCTCTATCCCGAAGCGGCAAAGTTCAAGCGCCGCCATCCGCTCGACCCGGCAAAGTTCCAGTATCTGGAAGGCTGCGTGCGGCAGGAGAAACCCTACACGGTGCCGACATTCGCCAAAAACAATGACGGGCCGCTGCTCTATGTCTCCTTCGGCAGCCTCGGCGCCGGCGATGTCGAGCTGTTGAAGCGCATCATCGCGACGCTGGGCAAGACGCGCTACCGGGCGCTGGTCAATGTCGGCGGCTACAAGGATCAGTACACGGACGTGCCCGCCAACGTGATCGTCGAGAGCTGGTTCCCGCAGCCTTCGGTTATCCCGCAGGTCGATGCGGTGATCCACCATGGCGGCAACAACTCCTTCACCGAGTGCCTCTATTTCGGCAAGCCGGCGATCATCATGCCCTATGTCTGGGACGGCCACGACAACGCCACCCGCGTAGAGGAAACCGGCCACGGCTTCGGCATGCCGCGCTACGACTGGACCGATGCCGAGCTGATTGCCAAAATCGAAACCTGCCTGACCGACCCGGCGATGAAAGCCAAGCTGGCGAAGACATCGGCGCAGATGCGCGCGCAGAATGGGCCGGAGAAAGCAGCCGGGTTGCTGGAGACGCTGCTATGACCTCCTCCGCTCCCCACCTCCACCAGGCCTCCACCCGCGCCGATCTCGTCGACTGGGGCGCCCAGCCGGATGCGTTGGACGGTGCCTCCCACTCGACCGGCAAACTCGTGCACAAAGGCCCGAACAACCAGCCGGAATCCGGCATCTGGGTGTGCACGCCAGGCCGCTGGCGCCTGAGCATCCCGCGCGATGAATTGTGCCATTTCGTCGCCGGCCGCGCGACCTACCGGTCGGATGTCGGTGAAGTGGTAGAAGTCTCGGCCGGCACCGTGGTCATGTTCCCGGCCGGCTGGACGGGTGAATGCACCGTGCATGAGACCATGCGCAACGTCTACATGCTGGCCTGACCACGGAGCTTGACGACATGCCGACACCGCACTGGCCGAAGACCTCGACCGTGGAACTGGAGGACTGGGGCGCGGGCAGCAACACGCTCGCCGGTTCACCGCGCGCCTCGGGCAGGGTCCTGTCCCGGAACCCAGACGGATCGAGCGAATGCGGCCTGTGGTCGTGCACGCCGGGCACGCGCAAGGTCACGTTTGACGCCGACGAGTTCTGCCATTTCCTCTCAGGCCGCGGCAGCTATGTCCATGACGACGGCGAAGAGATCCCGGTCGAGGCCGGCACGCTGGTGTTCTTCCCAGCCGGCTGGACCGGCACCTCCATCATCACGCAAACGCTGATCAAGGCCTTCATGTGCCGCTGAGCACCCTTTCAAGGAAATCGACATGACCACACCCATCATGAAATCCCCGCTCACCATTACCGACCTCGTCGACTGGGGCGTCATCCCGACCATGATCGAGGGGCAATCCCACACCTCGGGCAAGCTGCTGTACAAGGGGCCGGAAGGCCGCTCCGAATGCGGGCTTTGGGTCTGCACACCAGGGAAATGGCACTGCCATGTCACCCGCGACGAGTTCTGCCACTTCCTCGAAGGACGCTGCACCTACGTCCATGAATCCGGCGAGGTCATCGAGATCGAACCGGACACCGCAGCCTTCTTCCCGCAGGACTGGAAAGGCGTCTGCACCGTCCATGAGACGATCAAGAAGGTCTACATGATCCGCTGAGCGGATCCGAGAGGATGTCCATGGATTTCTCCCCTGACCGGCCGACCTTCTTCGTCAACCCGGACTACCGGCCGATGGCAGGCACGGCAAAGCCGGTGATCGATCCGGCGACGATCGAAACAGTCGGCGCCATCGCTGCAGCCAGCGATAGCGAGATCGATGCCGTGCTCACCGCCGCGACCAGGGCGCAGGCCGCCTGGAAAAAGCTCGACGCCAAGAGCCGCGCCAAGCACCTGCATGCCGTCGCCAACGCCATCGAGGTGGCCAACTTCACCCGCTGCGCCGAGCTGATGGTGCGCGAGATGGGCAAGCCCTACCCCGAAGCGATCGGCGAGATCGCCAACTGCGCGCCGATCTTCCGCTACTACGCCGAGATGGCGCGCGACGATGCCGGCAAGATCGCCGGCACGACGCAGGCCGGTTCGTTCCAGTATGCGCGCTACGAGCCCTATGGCGTATCCGTCCACATCATGCCCTACAACTTCCCGATCCTGCTGATGTGCTGGACGGTCGCCGCATCGCTCGCCGCCGGCAATGCCTGCGTCATCAAGCCGGCCGAGGCGACGACGCTGTCGACGCTGGACTACATGACCGTGTTCCGCTCGTTGCCGGAAGGGCTGGTCTCCTGCCTGCCTGGTGGAGCGGCCACGGCGCAGGCGCTGATCGCCTCCGATCGCACCCATGCCGTCGCCTTCACCGGCTCGGTCGCCGCCGGCAAGGCGGTGGCGGTCGCCTGCGCCGAACGCATGAAGCCTTGCGTCATCGAGGCCGGCGGCAGCGATCCGCTGATCATAAGCGAGCATGCCCCGCTTGAGATCGCGGCGGCCGGAAGCGTCACCGCCGCCTTCCACCTCACCGGCCAGGTCTGCACTTCGGCCGAGCGTTTCTTCGTCGTCGATGCCGTTCATGACCGCTTCGTCGCGCTGTTCGCCGAAAGGACCCGGGCGCTGCGCATCGGCAACGGCATGGACAAGACCGAGATCGGACCGCTGGTCAGCGAAAGCGCGCGGACCAAAGTCATGCGTCTTGTCGACGATGCCATCGCCCACGGCGCCAAGGCGGTGACCGGCGGACGCATCCCTCCGGCACACAACACCGGCTGGTTCTACGAGCCGACGATCCTGACCGGCGTCACCCCGGACATGGCAATCGTGCGCGAAGAATGCTTTGGACCGGTCGCCGCCATCTGCCGGGTCAGGGATTTCGACGAGGCGATCCGGCTTGCCAATGACAGCCCGTTCGGGCTCGGCGCCTCTGTCTTCACCACCGATCTGGCCGAAGCCCACGAGGCGGCTGAACGGCTCGAAGCCGGAATGGTCTGGGTCAACAACCCGCTGATCGACAATGATGCCCTGCCCTTCGGCGGCTGGAAGGCCTCTGGCCTCGGCCGCGAGCTCGGACGCCAGGGGCTCGACGCCTTCCGCCGCTCCAAAATGGTGATCATCGACCACAAGCCTGCAATCCAGGAATGGTGGTATCCGTACCCCGACAGCTGGTTCCGCGAGACCGGTGGCCGCAAGCACGTCTGAGTGTTTCGAACCTCGCCAGCTCCGGATAGCCAGCTCGGTGGCTATCCTGGGATAGCCAGTCCATGACCGGGAAAAAGCAATGCCGCCGGGCGAAGGCCCGGCGGCATCTTTCTTCGATTGGCTACTGCCGATTCAACGGCAAGTCGTTACGGCGTCGTTTCCGCCTGCATCGCGGCGGCCGTCTGGTCGATCTTGTCGGCAAGGACGCCCTGAGCCCAGGACGTGACCGCAGCGTCGACCGGCTTGTTGGCCATATCCGCCAGTGCCGCGTCGAGCGATGCATCATCGGTGCCGACCTCTGCCGCGGCAGCCGCCTCATTGGCGGCGGTGACCTCTGCCTCCTGGGCAGTGATTTCGGCCTCCAGATCCGTTATCTTCCCAGGCAAGGCCGCCTGATCTTCGGGCGTCATGGCCGCAATCTGCTCGGGCGTCAGCGATGTCAGCGCGGTCAACTGAGAATTCAGCGCATCCAGCTTCTCCTGGGCCGCTTCAGCGGCGGCCTGAGCAACCTTGGCTTTGGCGGACTGCGTCACGAAGGCCTGGATGGCAGCGAACTTCTTGCTCTTCGAGTTCATATAGGCGTTGATGTTGCGCTGAAGCGAGTTCAGCCGACCGAGCTTGGCGTGGATGTTCTTCTCCTTGGGAACCGACGAGACCTTTGTGGTCTTGTCGACCGTGGTGTCGTCCGTTTTGGCCTTTGCCACCTGCCCCCGAGCCGACGAAGACTTGCCGTGCGAAGCGCCGCTCTTGCCATTGCTATTGCCGCCGTTACCGCCGGCATTGCCCCCGCCGTTGCCGTTGCCACCGCCATTGCCGCCGCCGTGCCCGTTGCCGCCGGCTCCGGCGAGCGCCGGAGACGCCAGAAGCGCCAATGCGGCAAGCGCCGCGAACAGAGTTTTCCGGTTTGTCATGGTAATCTCCTCGGGAATCGTCACCTGGCCCGACCGCTAGCGACCGTCCTATGAGAAATCGCTAATTGTACAGAGTAAACTTTAGACAAATGCTGTCTCAATACGCGATCTGCCGATCAGCCCGAAGCATAACCATCTGATATTAAACACGAATCAGCGCTCTTGAACGGCGATGGCACTGAAGTCCCATGCCGGCAGGACTATAGTCCTGCCGGAATCCAGCGGCATGGGTGAAAGTCGTGACGTGGTATATCGGAAAGGCTTTGAAACAGGGCAATTGATAAAGAAAGCACAAGTCTCAGCCGATACTTTCACCGCCGTCGATTACCAGCGCCTGGCCGGTCATGAAGGATGAGCGGTCGGAGACGAGGAACAGGATCGCTTCCGCGATCTCATCGGCGCTGGCCCAGCGTCCCATCGGAATCTTGGTGCGGACATAGGTTTCGATCGCCTCGCGTCCGCCCATCTGGGCGATGAACGGTTCGTTGAACGGCGTGTCGACCCAGCCCGGGCAGAGCGCGTTGACGCGGACATTGTGCCGGGCATAGTCGAGCGACATCTGCCGCGTCATTGCCACTACCGCGTGTTTGGAAGTGGCGTAAGCGATCATCTCGCGGTCGTAGAACACGCCCGAATTGGAGGCGGTGTTGAGGATGACACCACCGCCTCGTGCGACCATCGACGGCATGACCATCCTGGCCGCCAGGAACTGCGCCCGCACATTGACCCGCCATGACGCGTCCATGCCGCCGACCTCGACCTCGGTCAGCGTTCCGCCGACCTGGATGCCGGCGTGATTGTGCAGGATGTCGATGCGCCCGTGCCTCTCGATCGTGCCGGCAATGAGCTTTTCCAGCGCCCCATCGTCCGCGACGTCAGTGGCGATCGCCTCGGCCTGCCCGCCCACTGCCCTTATGTCCGAAGCCGTTGCTTCGCCGGCGGCCTGATCCCTGTCGGCGATGACGACCACCGCGCCTTCCCTGCCCATGATCATGGCGCCGGCGCGCCCGATGCCGGAGCCGGCGCCGGTCACGACGGCGATGCGGTCTTTGAGGATCATGATGCGACTTTCAGTTCGACGGCTTGCGCCGGCGCAATTGCCATTGGGCAAGCACCACAAGCAGCACGGAAGCGACGAGCACGATCGTCGCGATGGCGTTGATCTCCGGCGTCACGCCGCGCCGGATCGACGCGAAGACATAGATCGGCAGCGTCGTCTGCGCCCCGGCGACGAAGAAGGCCACAATGAAATCGTCGAAGGAGAAGGTGAAGGCGAGCAGGAAACCGGCAACGACGGCCGGCATGATCTGCGGCAGCACGATCGAGCGGAACGTCGTCAATGGCGTGGCGTAGAGATCGCTCGACGCCTCGACCAGATTGCGGTCGAGGCTGCCGAGACGCGTGCCGACGATCATCGTCACCAGCGCCATGGAGAACAGGCCGTGCGCCGCGATGATCGAGCCGTAGCCGAGCGCCAGGCGCGGCGGCTGGTCGTCGGGCCAGATCGAGGCGAGGAACGGATTGACGACCGTGAACAGCTGGACGAGCGCGACCAGTGTCGAAATGCCGATGACGACGCCCGGAACGACGATCGCGGCGCCCAGAAGCGCATCGAAGACCGCGCGTGTTCTGATGCCGACGCGCGCCAGGCCGAGTGCCGCCGCAGTGCCGCACAACGCCGCCAGCAAGGCGCTGGTGGTGGCGATGAACAGGCTGTTCTTCAGCGCTTCGACCAGGAACGGGTTCGCCAGCGCCTTGCCGTACCATTGCACCGAAAAGCCGGTGAACTCGCTGGCATGGTGGCCGGCGTTGAAGGAGAACAGCACGACCAGTGCGATCGGCAGATAGAGGAAGGCGAACACCACAATGACGAAGGCGCGCATCAGATCAAATCCACCCGGCGGGCGCCCGAAACCCGGGTCGAAATGCGATTGGCGGCAATCAGCACCACCACCGAAACCAGCACCAGCGTGATCGCGATGGCCGAACCGAACGGCCAGTTGCGCGATTGCAGGAACAGGTCGACCAGCGCATTGCCGATAAAGAACACCTTGCCGCCGCCAAGCAGCGTCGGGATCAGATATTCGCCCAGCAGCAGGATCATGACCAGCGAGAAGCCGGTCATCACGCCCGGCAGCGACAGTTTCAGGGTCACGCCGAGGAAGGTCGAGAGCGGCGTCGCGCCGAGATCGGCGGAGGCTTCCAGCAGCCGGCGGTCGAGCCGCTCAAGGCTGACATAGATCGGCAGGATCATCAGCGGCAGGTAGCCATAGACGATGCCGAGCAGCACCGCGCCCGGCGTGTTGATCAGCCTGATATCCTCGAAACCGATATAGGACAGCAGAGCCGGGATGCCGCGCCCGCCCAGGATATACATCCAGGCATAGGTCCGCATCAAAAGGCTGGTCCAGAACGGAATGACGACTAGCGCCAGCAGGATCAGCCGCCAGCGCTGCGGTGCGCGCAGAGCAAGATAATAAGCAACGGGATAAGCGACGAGCAGACAGGCGAGCGCCCCTATCGGCGCCAGCACCATCGTGTTCCAGAAGGCAGCCGCCCGCGCCGGAAGATTGGCATATTGCGCGAAGGTGAAAGCCGCTTGATAGCCGCCTTCCGGCGCCCGTTCGCCGACGCTGAACACCGCGATGGCAATGAATGGCAGCACCAGAAACACCACCAGCCACGCGGTCGCCGGACCGAGCAGCATGGCGGTCGTGAGGTTGTGACGAAATCTATTGCCGCGCATTGAAAACCGCCCCGATACCGGCGGACATATGCCCGCCGGTCAATTGTCCGCGCCAGACCGCCCCTCAGGCCGACTTGAAGCGCGCCATCAGCTCTGCGCGGCCGGGATCTGTCAGCGTTGCCGCCGCGCCGAATTCCAGCGGCGTCAACAGGTCGGCCGCCGGATAGAGGATCGGATTGTCGAGCACTTCCTTGGGCAGCAGCTTGTTGACCCGCGCATCGGTCGACGGCGCACCATTGGCCAGATGCTCCTTCACCGCCACCTGCGGGTTCATCAGGTAGTTGAGCAGGGCGTAGCCGGCCGGCTTGTTCGGCGCATCTTTCGGAATGGCGTAGAAATCGGTCCAGATCTCGCCGCCTTCCTTGCCCAGCACATAGGCGATCTCGGGAATGTCGCGATGCAACTGCGCGCCATCGTTCGTCCAGCACATCGTCATCCAGGCGTCGCCGGCGCGCATGCCCGGCTGGTAGTCGGAGGAGACCGCGAACAGATGCGGCTTGACCTTGAGCAGCAGTTCCTCCGCCTTGGCGAGCTCGTCTTGCTTCAACGAGTTGAACGAATAGCCGTAATATTTCAGCGCATTGCCGATCGTGGTCAGCTGGTAGTCGTGCACCATGGTGCGGCTGTCGCCTTCGGCCATGGCGGTATCCCAGAACTCCTTCCAGGTGGTCATCGGCTTGGTCAGCTTCTTCGTGTTGACGGCAAAGCCGGTGGTGCCCCAGTTCTTCGGCACCGCATAGGTCACCGCATCGATCGTGCCTTCCCCGGTGAAGCGGGGATCTTGCTGCGAGCCGTCGAAATTCGGCAGCTTCGCCATCTCCAGCGGCTCGATGATGCCGAGTTTCTTGTAAGTCGAGATCGTGTAGTTGGTCGGCACGAACAGGCTCCAGCCCGAGGCGCCGGCCTGCAGCTTGGCCAGCATCTCCTCGTTGGAGCCGAACACGTTGACCTCGACGGCGACGCCGGTGTCCTTCTTGAAATTCTCGAACGTCGCCGGGTCATGGTAGTTCGGCCAGGTGGCGATCGACATGCGGTCGCCAAGGCTTTCGGCGGCAAAGGCCGGTGTCGGCATGATGCCGATCTCGCGCGCCATCACCGCCGTGGCAATGCCAAGGCCGGTGAGGCCGAGAAAGTCGCGGCGGCCGATCGAGCCGCGCTTCAAACGCATCAGCTGATCGACAAAATTCTTGGGGCTTATCGGCAGTCCGTCACGATATGATTTCGACATGTTTATCTACCCTCTGGTTGGCCCCGTTGTTCTTGGTCTCCGCAAACGCCAGCGGCGTTCCGGAGGCAAAGCCGATGGCGACGGGTTCACCCGGCTTGAAGAGATTGCCGTGGCCGATCAGGTGATCGGCCTTGGCCAGCAGCGTTCCGATGCCCTGGACCTCGATCGCGTATTCCGCCGTCGAGCCGAGGAAGATCCGGTTGCGGACGACGCCTTTGAAGGGGCCGCCCGTCTGGGCGCCAAGGCTGAGCGATTCAGGACGCAGGCTGACCGAAACGGCCTCGCCTTGCTGCAGGGCGGTTCGTTTGCGCGCTGCAATGACGGTGCCGTCGGCAAGCGCCACCTCCACCAGCTCGCCCGAATGTCCGGCGACGGTACCGCTCAAGAGGTTGGTCTTGCCGACGAAATCGGCGACGAACAAATCGGCCGGTTCGTCATAGATCTCGCTCGGCTGCCCGAGCTGGACGATGCGGCCGCCGTTCATGACGCAGACGAAATCGCTCATCGACAGCGCTTCCTCCTGGTCGTGCGTGACCAGCACGAAGGTGATGCCGATCTCGCGCTGCAGGTTCTGCAGCTCGATCTGCATGTCGGTGCGCAGCTTCTTGTCGAGCGCAGCCAGCGGCTCGTCGAGCAAGAGCACCGCCGGCTTGTTGACCAGGGCTCGTGCCAGCGCCACACGCTGCTGCTGGCCGCCCGACAGTTCGTGGATCTTGCGGCGGCCATAGCCGGCGAGCCGCACCATTTCGAGCGCCTCGCCCGCTCTTGAGGCGATCTCGCGCGAAGACAGCCTTGGCCGCGCCTGGCGCAGCCCGTAGGCGACATTGTCCTCGACATCGAGATGCGGAAACAGCGCGTATTGCTGGAACACCATGTTGACCGGCCGCCGGTAGGGCGGCGTCCCGGCCATATCCTGGCCGCGAATGAACACCCGGCCTTCGCTCGGCTGTTCGAAGCGGCCGATCATGCGCAGGCAGGTGGTCTTGCCGCAGCCGGACGGCCCGAGCAACGCGACAAAGGCGGAGGGCGGGACAGCGAGATCGATGCCGCTTACCGCGGTCACCGCGCCATAGCGCTTGGTGACGCCGCGAAACTCGATGTCGGGCACTGCGGTCAAGGCTGATGGCTCCAGCAACAGGGCAATATCGGGACGCTAGCAGAGCCAATGGCGGCTAGTATATACCTCTGAGGTGGTATATCTGATCTATTTTCTCGTTTAAGGGGGTATGGATTGTCCCGCAGCGACGAATACAGCCAGCTCGCCACGCTCGTCGCGGCGACGCGGGAGACCAGCGGCGACCTGTTCGGCAATGCGCTGGTCGATTGGCTGCGGCTCCATGTCGGCTTCGACCACTGCGTGGTGTTCGGCTATCGCGGCGCCGCGCGCCCGCCGCTGCTGTTCGAGACCTTCTCGCCGGCCGAAAGCCACGTCTTCGTCGCGCTCTACCAGGAGGGACCCTATCTGCTCGACCCGTTCCATCACGCGGCGGTCGAGCGCAAGGAAGGGTTCTGGCGCATGCGCGAACTGGCGCCGGACCGCTTCTATGCCAGCGAGTATTTCCGCTCCTACTACAGCCAGACCAGGCTGGCCGAGGAGGTCGGCTTCTTCGTGCCGTTGCCGGGCAAGGATGCGCTGGTGCTCTCACTGATGCGGCTGCGCGCTTCAGGCCCGTTCGGCACCGCCGATGCCAGATTGCTGCGCGACATGGCGCCGGCGGTGATCAGCTTCGCCAGGCTGCGCTGGCCCGCCCTTCCGGCCGACGAACCGGCAGAGGCGCAGCAGGACGAGACAACCACTCCGGTCAACGAGTTCGACCGCGCCCACATCTGGCAGAGCCTGTCGCTGACGCCGCGCGAAAAACATGTCGTCGACCTTGTGCTGCAGGGGCATTCGACGGAATCGATCGCCAGGGCCATGCGCATCGTGCCGGGAACCGTGAAGGTCCATCGCCGCAACATCTACCGCAAGCTCAAGATCAAGTCGCAGGCCGGCCTGTTCGCACGTTTCGTCGAGATCATCGACGCGCGGATAAGGTAGCTACTTCGCCCCGCCGTTTACCTGGGCAATCGCTTCGGATTTCGAATCCGCGTCACTTTTTTGCGAACGCCGGCGCTGCCCCTCACCTGCCTGCCGGCATCCTCTCCCCGTATAGGGACGGGGAGAGGGGCGCAGTAATTCCCGGTTTCGCCAATCTCCAACGTTGCAAGACAGGCGACGAGGTTACCGCGAGCCCCTTCTCCCCGTCACTATACGGGGAGTCGAGGCGTGGTCCGCGCACCGGACGAAAAGCCAACTGCTTGGCTTTTCGAACAACGAACGCCCGGCAGGGCGATGAGGGGCAGCGCAGACCTCGACAATTGGGTGCATTGCCCATGACGATTGATCAGGCTATCGCGTCGCCGTTCCACGACCCGGTCTCGACCATCCGCTTCAGCAGCGGCGCCGGCTTGAACACGTCCTTGCCTGTCCGTTGATGCCAGTACTCGAGCCGCTCGATGATCCTGGCCGGGCCTTCGAGGCCAGCCCAGAACATCGGCCCGCCCTTGCCGATGGGAAAGCCGTAGCCATTGACCCAGACGACATCGATGTCGGACGCACGGGCCGCTATGCCTTCCTCCAGGATCTTGGCGCCCTCGTTGACCAGGGGGTAAAGCGTGCGCTCGATGATTTCCTCCGCACTGATCGCGCGCGGCACGATGCCCTTCTCCGCGGCCTTGTCGCGGATCAGCGCTTCAACCTCGGGATCCGGCACTGGTGTACGCGCGCCAGCCTCGTAAAGGTAAAATCCCCGGCCGGTCTTCTGGCCGAAACGTCCTTGCTCGCACAGCGTGTCGGCGATCACGGCCGACAAGCCACGCGCCTTGCGGTTGCGCCAGCCGATGTCGAGACCGGCGAGATCGCCCATCTGGAAAGGCCCCATCGGCCAGCCGAAATCGGTGAATACCTGGTCGATCCGGCTGGGCGTCGCGCCTTCCAGAAGAAGCGCTTCCGATTCCGAGCCACGCGCGGCCAGCATGCGGTTGCCGACGAAGCCGTGGCAGACGCCGACGACAACGGCCACCTTGCCGATCCGCCGCGCCAGGTCGACGACGGTCGCCAGCGCATCGGGCGCGGTCTTGTCGGCGCGCACGATCTCCAGGAGCTTCATGACATTGGCCGGCGAGAAGAAATGCAGGCCGAGCACGTCCTGCGGCCGCGAGGTCGAGGCGGCGATTTCGTTGATGTTGAGATAGGAGGTGTTGGTGGCGAGGATCGCGCCCGGTTTGGCCACCGCTTCGAGCTTGCCGAACACCTCCTTCTTGACCGCCATGTCCTCGAACACCGCCTCTACGATCAGGTCGCAATCGGCGAGATCGGCATAGTCGGTGGAGCCCTTGAACTGGGCGAGCCGCTCGCGCTTGGCGACTTCGCTTAGCGAACCACGCGTGACGGACACCGAGTAGTTTCTGTCGATCGTCGCCAAGCCGCGCTGCAATGCCTCATGGCTGGTTTCCAGCAAAGTCACGGGATAGCCGCCATTGGCGAAGGCCATGGCGATGCCGCCGCCCATCGTGCCGGCGCCGATGACGCCGACGCGGGAAATCCTGCGCTTGACGATGTCTTTTCCCGAAACCTTTGCCGCCTCACGTTCGGCGAAGAACAAATGCCGCTGCGCCCGCGACTGGTCGCTGCCGACCAGTTTCACGAACAACGCACGTTCCGCCGCCAGCGCCGCATCGAAGGGCAGCGTGACGGCATTGCGCACCGACAGCGCACAGGCGATCGGCGCCTCGAGCCCGCGCGCCTTCCTAGCGAGGTCCGCAGCCTCGGCGTCTAAAGCCACGAGGTCGGTCTCCTTGAGCCCCTCATTGCGATCGCGCACCGGCGTGAAGGGGCCACCCTTGCGGGCAATTTCCCTGGCGAAGTTCACGGCATGCGTCGTCAGATCGCCTTCGAAGACGGCATCGACGAGACCGGCGGCATGCGCCTCGGTCGCACCGATCGGCGTACCGGAGACGATCATCCTGAGCGCCTTCACCGCGCCGACCAGGCGCGGCAGCCGCACCGTGCCGCCGCCCCCCGGCAGCAGGCCGAGCCTGACTTCCGGCAGGCCGAGCTTGGCGCCGGCATCGGCGACGCGGAAATGGCAGCCGAGCGCCAGCTCCAGCCCGCCGCCGAGCGCGGTGCCGTGGATGGCGGCCACCGTCGGCTTGGCGATGGTCTCCAGCATAGCCACGATGGCGCGCAGCTCCGGCTGCTGCATCGGCTTGCCGAATTCGGTGATGTCGGCGCCAGCGACAAAGGTCCGGCCGGCGCATGCAATGACGATGGCGGCAACCGAAGCATCGTCGCGCAACTCAACCAGCGCCTGCATCAGCGGTTCGCGAACATGGAAGCTCAGCGCGTTGACCGGAGGATTGTCGATGGTGACGATGGCGACGTCGCCGTCACGGTGGATCTTCACGAAATCGGACACGCACACCTCCCAGCTCTTTTCAGCGACCGTGGCCGCGCGAACGGGATTTACAGCGCCATGACGTCGAAGGGAACCGGGTGTCGGCCTGGCACAATGATTACAGCCCTGGGACGACGAAGGCGGAGCCTACCGCGGCGCCTTCTGCCCGCCCGCCGCTGTGATCACCCCGACAATGATCAGCCCCGTCAGCAGCAATCGCACCCCGGCACTCACCCCAAACGTGTTGAGCATGGTCAAAAGCAGCACCAGGAACAGCGCCGCGCCCCACACGCCAGGCACATTGGCCTTGCCGCCGGCCACCGACGTGCCGCCGATGACGACGACGGCGATCGAGGCCAGCAAATATTCATTGCCGATATCGACATTGGCGCCGCGGAAATAGCCGGCGAGCAGCGCGCCGTCGATGCCGCCGAGCGCGCCCGACAGCGTGTAGGTGAGGAAGCGGATGCGGCCGACATTGACGCCGGCGAGCCAAGCGGCGCGGATATTCTGGCCGATCGCCAGCACCGAGCGGCCATAGATCATGCGCTGCAGGGCGACCGCCGCACCGATGGTGAACAGCACGGTGAGGATGGCCAGCACCGGAATGCCGAGGATTTGCCAGTTGGCGAAATCGGCGAAGCCCGGCGGCGGCTTGATCTGCAGGCCGCGGCCGTAGCTGATGTCGATCGACTGGATGATGAAGCTGGCCGACAAAGTGGCTATGATCGGTGGGATGCGCAGCGCCCAGATCAGCAGGTAGTTGGCGGCGCCGATCGCCGCCCCGCAGGCAAGCGCCGCCAGCAGCCCGACCGCGATCATGGAATCGTTGCCGTCCATCACTTTCATCGCGACGGCGCTGGCAAGGCCGATATTGGCCGGCAGCGACAGGTCGACATTGCCCGGTCCCAGAGTGATGACGAACATCTGGCCGACGCCGACAATGACCGTGAACACCGCCAGCGACAGGGCCGCGGTGACCATGCCGCCGGCGCCATAACCGCCGGTGAAGGCGATGGTCGCCAGCCACACCAGAAGCGCGCCAATGAACGACCAGATCCAGGGTTTGGCGAGCAGCGATTTCACCGATGTCATCGCTCACCTCTCCTTGCGGCTGATCAGCACCCGCGCCGCCAGCACGATGATGAGGATGGCGCCGTTGGCGGCAACCTGCCAATCGGGTGGAATGTGCATGAAGGTGAGCAGCGGCGAGGCCGCCAGCGCCAGCGTCAGCGCGCCGATCACAGCACCTATCGGCGACACCCGGCCGCCGACGAATTCGCCGCCGCCGAGGATGACGCCGGCGATCGCCAGCAGCGTGTAGCCATTGCCGATATTGGCGTCGGCCGAGGTGGTGATGCCGATCAGCGCCATGCCGGACAGCACGCCGAACAGACCGGCCAGCGCAAACAGCACGATCTTGGTCTTGAGCAGCGACCAGCCGGCGCGGCCGAGTGCCGCCGGATTGCCGCCGGAGCCGCGCAGGATCACGCCATAGGAAGTGCGCATCAGGCCGAAATGAACGATGAGGCCGATCAGCAGCGCGGCGATGATCGGGAACGGAATGAAGGGCGGCTTGAACGCCATCAGCCCGAGCAGCCACTCCGGCGCCTTGCCGCCCGGTTTGGGCAAGACGAGAATGGCAAGCCCCTGCCAGACGAAACTCATGCCGAGCGTCACCACGATCGAAGGCAAATTGCGCAGATGGATCAGCGCGCCGAGCAGCGCATAGACGCCTATCGACCCGAGCAGGATCATCACGCCGATGAGCGGCGCGTCCTTCAGCCAGGTCGCCGTGACACAGCCGACGAAGCCGACGAAAGTACCGATCGACAGGTCGAGCTCGTTTCCGGCGATAACGAACATCTGCGCGATGGTCGCCAGCGCGATCGGGATCGCCAGGTTGAGCATCAGGCTGAAGCCGAAATAGCTGATGGCGCGCGGGTTGAGCCAGGCGATGGCGAGCAGCACCAGCGCCAGCGACAGCGCCGGCAGCAGCCCGCGCAACAGACGGGCACGGGCCAGTGCGCCTCGCTCGGCGGACGTCCTGGCGGCGGTGTCGAGGCTGGCGGCCGTCATCTCAGGCCGCATCGCCGAAGGAGGACTGGATGATCTTCTCTTCGGTCAACTCGTCGCGGCGCAGATTGGCGACGATGCGGCCGTTCTTGAAGACATAGATGTGATCGCAATTGTCGAGCTCTTCGGTTTCCGTGGTGTACCAGAGGAAGGTGCGGCCTCGGGCAGCCTCTTCGCGCACGAGGTCATAGACCTCCAGCTTGGTGCCGATATCGACGCCGCGCATCGGGTCGTCCATCAGCACGATCTGCGCGTCCGAGCCGAGCGCGCGGGCAAACAGCGCCTTCTGCTGGTTGCCGCCCGACAGCGAGAAGATGTTGTTGTTCATATCGGGCGTGCGGATGCCGATCTTCTTCTGCCATAGTGCAGCGAGTTCGGCCTCGCGCTGCGGCGAGATCAGCAGCCCGCTGCGCAGCCGCGCCAGCGAGCGGATGCCGATGTTCTCAGCGATCGACCATTGCGGAAAAATGCCGTCCGACTGGCGGTCGCCGGCGACCAGCGCCACCGGCGCCGTCACCTCGATGCCGGCCCGGGCGCGCGATGCAGCCGTGAAGATCGCCAGCAGCAGGTCGGTCTGGCCATGGCCAGCCAGCCCGGCAAGGCCGATGATCTCCCCGGCACAGGCGACAAGGTCGGTGCCGTCCTTCTGCGCGGCGGGCCGCGCCCGGACCCGCAGCGGACTGGCGGCGGGCTTGGCGGCAGCGATTTGCGCCGCGATCTTCTGGCGCGCCTCCGCTCCGCCCATCGCCGTCACCAGCCGGTCGCGGTCGAAGGCACTGGCGGCGTCGGCGACAACCACCTTGCCGTCGCGCATCACCACGATGCGATCGGCGTTGCGCAGCACCTCACCCAGCACATGCGAGATCAGGATGCAGCTTTTGCCGCCGGCGACGAAGCGGCGCACGAAGGCCAGCAGCTGGCCCGCCGTATGCGCATCGAGCGACGATGTCGGCTCGTCGAGGATGACGAGGTCGAGCCGATCCTGCGTGACGGTGAAGGCGCGCGCCACTTCCACCATCTGGCGCCGGCCGATCGACAGATCGCCGACAATATCGGACGCCGAAATGCTGTGGCCCGGAAAGATCTCGTCGAGCTTGGCGGCGATCAGATCCGCCGCCTTGCGCCGCCAACTGAGCCCGCGCAGCGAAGCGTGGTTGATGCGCGTGTTCTCGGCGACGCTGAGATTGGGGCACAGCGACAGTTCCTGGAAGACACAGCGTATGCCGAGTTGCTGCGCGCGCGACACCGAGTAGTTTTCCTCGATGCCGCCATGCACGCCGATCTTGCCGCTGTCGGGCACCAGCGTGCCCGCCACCATGTGCATCAGCGTCGATTTGCCGGCGCCATTGTGGCCGACGAGACCAACGCACTCGCCGGGGCCGACGTGAAAATCGACGCCGCCCAGCGCGCGAACGGCGCCGAAATGCTTTTCGGCGCCGTTCAGTCTGATGATGTCAGCGTTCCCTTCAGGCATGCTCAACGATATCCGCTCGATGATCCGGAGGGCAACGCTTGTTCAAGGCTCACTTGATGTTGGCTTTGATGGCCGCGATCGCATCTTCCTGCGTGTATTCGTGGCTGGCGACGCCGCCCTTGGGGATCTTCGGCAGCTCGGCCTCGAAATCGTCCTGTGTGAAGGCCAGATACGGCACCAGCAGATCGTGCGGAATGTCGGTGCGGCCGTCGAGCACCTGCTGCGCCACCCAGAAGGCGAGCGACGACACGCCGGGCGCGATCGAGGCCGACCAGGTCTGGTAGCCGTCCTTGTCCTTCTGCTCCTTCCACCACTGCAGCTCGTCCTGGCGGTTGCCCATGATGATGGTCGGGCGCGGCTTGCCGGCGGCGGCGAAGGCCTGGGCCGCGCCGTAACCGTCACCGCCCTGGTCGACCACGCCGACGATGTTGGGCAGCGACGGCAGGATGGTCGCCACCGCCTTTTGCGCCGTCGTCTGGTCCCAGTCGCCGGTCACCGAACCGACGATCTTGAACTCGGGATGGGCGGCGACCCCCTCGAGGATGCCGGCATGGATGGCATCGTCGATCGAGGTCCCGGCAAGGCCGCGGATTTCAAGCAGATTGCCGCCCTTGGGCTGGAATTTGGCCATCTGCTCGATTTCCTGCTTGCCCATGTCCTTGAAGTCGACGACGACGCGGTAGGCGCAAGGTTCGGTTACGGTGCCGTCGAAGGAGACGACGACGATGCCGGCATCGCAGGCCTGTTTGATGGCGCCGTTGAGCGCATCCGGCGAGGCTGCGTTGATGACGATCGCGTCATAGCCCTGCAGGATCAGGTTCTGCACCTGTGCAGCCTGCGTCGGCACCTCCTTGTCGGCGGTGGTGAAGATGTCGGCCGCGCCGACGATCTTGTCGGCGACCGCCTTCTTGGTGACGATGCCATAGCTGTCGAGCATCGCCTGCCGCCAGGAATTGCCGGCATAATTGTTGGAAAAAGCGATCTTCTTGCCACTGGTGTCGGCCAGCGCCGTGCCCGAGGCGAGCATTGCCGCCAGAGCGCCCAGAACGAACAGTTTCTTCATGTCGTTATCCTCCCAGATGTGTTGACTGCTGCATTCCCACCGGCTTTGACCCCGGCCTCACTCCCAACTCTGATTTGAGCACGGATTGTCGCGAGCTCAAAACAGTCTCAATCCCGGCACGCGCACCCTGAGCCGGTACAGCGACGTCGACGCGGTGATGTAGAGGCTTTGCAGATCGTCGTCACCGAAGGTGAAATTCGCGCAATCCTCGGGCGTCCGGATGACGCCAAGAATGGCACCCGAGGCGTCGAAAATGTGGATGCCGCCGGGTCCGGTGCAGTAGAGATTGCCGCGGCTGTCGATCTTCATGCCGTCGGGCGCTCCCGGCCCCTCGCCCTCGGTCACTGCCCACACCGCGCCGCCATTGAGGTCGCCATTGGCTTCGACGCCGAACACCCTGATATGCCCGCGTTCGGTGTCGTTGATGAACAGCCGCGACTCGTCCAGCGAAAAGCAAAGCCCGTTCGGCTGCCCGAAATCGTCAGCCAGCAATGTCAGCCGGGCGCCATCGCCATCGATGCGGTAGACGCCCTGGAACGGCAGGTCCTGTGGCCGTGGCACGCCATAGAATTCCCTCCGGCCATAGCCCGGATCGGTGAAATAGATCGATCCGCCGGTGGCAACGACGATGTCGTTCGGGCTGTTGAGCTGCTTGCCCTGATAGTGCGTGGCAAGCACCGTCGCGCTGCCGTTGGGTTCGGCGCGGGTCACCCGGCTCGTTGCGTGCTCGCAGGTGACCAGCCGCCCCTGGCGGTCCAGCGTGTTGCCATTGGCCTTGTGACTCGGCGCGCGGAACAGCTCGATCTCGCCTTCGGCACTGCGGCGATAGATCCGGCTTTCCGGAATGTCGGAGAAGACCAGCCATTTCTCGTAGGGGTGCCAGACCGGCCCTTCGAGGAAGCCGAAGCCGCTCGCCAGGGTCTCAATGGTCGCATCGCCGACGACGTCGTCGAAGCCGGAATGGCGCGCACGCGCCGACACCGACATCATCGGCTCCCGGCGCGAACAGCCGTGCTACTCCGCATGGTGACAAATGGCATGAGCGCTTCCCGATATAGGCTTCTTGTTGGGGCAGAGCGTAGGCGCGGTACCGACGAGCCGATACGGGTCAAAGCGCACGGCCGACTGTGCGTTTGCACAGTCGGCCGTGCCTATCGAGCACGGGATAGCGACGACGTCAGATCAGGGCCGGCGACCACTCCGCAAAAGCGCGGTCAAGGTCGCGCTCGCGCACGCCACCGCCACGAGCACGACCACGCCTGCAGCGTTGGACTCCTGCTGTGTTCGAGCCGAGTCGTGCTGCGCGGGTAAAGGGCTGTGAACCAAGGTTTTCAGATCGGACCGGCTGCCGTGCCGAACGGAATAGGCGCGCGTGAACTCGGCACCGAGGAGGAAAATTTCCGACGAGTAGTAAACCCAGAGCAATATGACGAGCAGGCCGCCAGCGGCGCCATACGAAGACGCAATCGCGCTGGTGCCGATATACCAGCCGATAAGCGATTTCCCCAATGTGAACAGGGCCGCGGTCCCGACAGCGCCAATTGCCACATCGCGCCATTCCAGGGTTCGATCGGGTAAAACTTTGTAAATGGCGGCAAACATCACGGAGATAAGTGC
The DNA here is from genome assembly GCF_055811155.1 of Mesorhizobium sp. WSM4822. Classification (NCBI taxonomy): domain Bacteria; kingdom Pseudomonadati; phylum Pseudomonadota; class Alphaproteobacteria; order Hyphomicrobiales; family Phyllobacteriaceae; genus Mesorhizobium; species Mesorhizobium sp. WSM4822. The sequence continues at coordinate 421,835 of NZ_JBVVQM010000003.1, forward strand.
AAACGAAACGACGCCATTGATCCCGCTGAGTAGGATCGTTCCGAACGGCAGATAGGCATTGATGAAATCCCCCAGTGCCGAAATCGCGGCGCTTGCGATGAGAGAGACCAGCAACAGGAAGCCAAGTGCGGCCACCAACCCCAGACTGGCGGCCCGTGCCCGCACCAGACGCGACAGGGAGTTGCCTTGCGGTTCGATCTTCCAGATTGTGTTCAACGACTGCTGCATTTCGCCGAAGACGCCAGACGCGGCCACCAGCAAGGTGACCAGCCCTATGATCGCGGCCCAGGTGCCGTACAGACTGTCGGATGCATTTTCCAAGGCCATCTTGAGGAGATCGGCGCTTTCCGGTCCCATCAGCCCTGATATCTGCGCGGACAAGGCCAATTGTGCGGCATCGTGGCCGAAGACGAGACCAGCAATCGCAACCACGATCAGCAAGATCGGCGCCAGCGAGGTGGTGGCATAGAAAGCCATCGCAGCACCATGGCTAAGTGCATTGTCGTTGATGAAGCCGACTATGCTTTCACGCACCAGATGCCATGAATCTGTGATTGAGGGTCGCACTTCGGGTCCGCAGGCATTGAGTTGGCGTTCACTAGCAATGCGCCTGACCTTCCGAAGTTCCGGGGCGTGGCCGCCGCTGTTTCAGTGCTCCGCCAGCCAGGCATCGAGCCGGTCCTGTTCGCGGCGCAGTGCGTCGATGTTGATCAGGCCACGCGCCATGGCGAGATAGATCGCCCGTGTCCGCGAGTTGAACACGGAAGCATCGCCGGCGCCGTCGTCCGCCGGCACGATGCCGAGCTTGTCATAGACATGCTTGATGCGGCTCTGCGCACCACGGATCGACAGGCCGCGCCGCGCCGCGATCGCCCGGTCGGTCAGGCCGAGCGCGATGTCGATCAGGCTCTCATATTCGCCGTCGGTGATGCCCTCGAACTTGTCCTGCACGCGGTGCTGGATGCCGCGGATTTCGCGGTCGATGATGCAGTGGCCTTCGCGGAAAACCCCGCGCAGGGCGGACCGCATGCCCTCCTCCGTCGCCGATTTGAGCACATAGCCGTAGACCGAGCCGGGCGGCACGATGCGCGCCACGCCGCGCACATAGGCTTCGTCGGCGAAATTCGACCAGAACAGGATGTGCGTGCCGGCGCGACGGTTCCAGATCGCCTTGGCAACTTCGATTCCGGTCGCCTTGGGCATCTGCAAATCGAGCACGACATGCAGTGGCTCGCGCTCAGTCGCCAGGTTGATGGCGTCCTCGCCGTCGCTCGCCTCGATCACCTCGACGTCGCCGGGCCACAGCTGCTCCACCGTCCGCCGCGCGAAGCTACGGTGCAGCCCGTCATTCTCGGCGATCATCACAAGCATCACATGGCCTCCGATACGGCGAACTCGCCAGGCACCGCTGCAGCCGCCGCCAATTCTCGCGACGGCTGGCGGTCGATCTCGACGACGACACGGGTGCCGCCGTTCTTGCGGCCGGCCTGGCCGATGCGCAGCCGCGCCCCGATAAGGGCTGCCCGCGTGTGCATATGGCCGATGCCGCCATACGCAGCCGGGTCGACGGTGCCGCAGCCCTGGCCGTCATCCGTCACGATCACCCGCAGCACGCTCGCGGTCGACGCCAGCAGCACGTCGATGCGGTGCGGCGCGGCATGGCGAACGGCATTGTTGATCGCTTCCTGCACGATCCGGTAGAGCGCGGTCCGCACTGGCTCCGGCAAACTGTCGGCGCCGCCGTCGCTGGTGTCGGCGATGCGCACGGCGATCGGCGGCTTGGCCTTGCTGACACTGCGGTTGAGATGCGCTTCGACCGCATCGCGCAGGCCGAACAGTTCGAGCACGCTCGGCCGCATGGCGTCGACGATGTGGCGCAGTTCCATCAGGCAGCCGGCGACCTCCTGCTCGAGGTCGGCAAGCTGCGCGGCCCGCGCCACGCCCTGGCCGCGCAAGGCCGAAAGCTGGCGCGCGATGCGGGCGAGATCGGCAAGCGTCTGGTCGTGCAGGTCCATGGCCATGCGGCGGCGTTCGCGCTCCATGCCCTCGGTCAATTGCGAGGCGCCGACGCGCAGCAGTTCGACGCGGTTGCGCGCCTCGCTCTCGGCCAGCATGGCGCGGCGCGCCTCCTCGGTCTGGATCAGCGCGAAGATATAGGGCGCGATCAGATCGGCGCATTGCTGGGCGACCGCGACATCGGCAAGCGTGTAGCAGCCGATTTCGTGCCGACTGATGTTGAGCGCGCCGATGACGCTACCGCGCGCCCTGAGCGGCACGATGATGCGGCTGCGCAGCTTGGCCGCGAAAATCGGCTCGTCGAAAGCGCCGGCAAAATGAAAACGGTCGTCGACAAGCGCGTTGTCCGACAACAGGTAAGGCGTCTTGCCCCACAACACGAAGCGAATCGGACTGCCTTCCACCGGATGCTGGGCGAGCTCGCTCCAACTGGTGTGGAAACCGGCTTCGTAGCAGGCATGCATGCGCCCATCGTGAGACAGCACAGCCAGATCGATATGGTCGTGCGGGATGAGCGTGCCGATCTCGATGGCGGTCGCGCGGAACGCCGTGCCGGGATCGATATGGCCGGCAAGCGCCCGCGATATCGCCAGCAGCCGGTCGATCAGGACCAGGGACACTTCCGCCATTGCTTTCACGATCCTCCCGTGCCGCGAAATAGTGGACGCATGCCGCCGCCGCTGTCAACGACGGCGCCGTTGACTATAGGAATTTTTTCTTGACTCGGTGACCTCAGCTATGGTACATTTTTGTCCATGGTGCTGATTTGCGCCAGTGACCCGCCGCACAGGCGGGTTGTTCGCTTGATGCTCCGTCAGCCAATGGCGGGCGAAGGCTCCGAAGAAACCCGTCAGCCCGAGTTCGTTGCCCTGCCGTTCAACTTGCGGTGCAATGATTGTAAAGGGTTCGCGTCCTGGTCTAGGGAGGAGGCCAGGAGACCGAAACAGAATGCCAGTGACGCAAAACGTTGCTCCGGGCGCCCCGGGGATCCCGGCGCGCTGGACATCAAGCGCCAAGAGTGGCGTCGGAACGTCGCTTTCGCCGGCCGGCCGGATTTGGTTCACGATCAGCCACGGCATCCTCAACGAAGTCTACTATCCGCGCGTCGACAGCGCCTGCACCCGCGACCTCGGCTTGATCGTCAGCGGTCCCGGCGGCTATTTCTCGGAAGAGAAACGCGATGCCGGGCATACGATCGAACCGTTCGAGGACGGCGTGCCCGCCTACCGGCTGGTCAACACGGCGAGCGACGGCGCCTGGCGGATCGAAAAGCGCATCCTCGCCGACCCGGCGCGCCCGGCTCTGCTGCAGGAAATCACCTTCACGGCGCTGAAAGGGGTGCCCGGTGGCTACCGCGTCTACGCGCTTCTGGCGCCGCATCTGGTCAATGCCGGCATGGGCAACACCGCCTGGGTCGGCGAGCACGAGGGAAAGCCCGTGCTGTTCGCCTCGGGACGCGGCTCTTGCCTGGCGCTGGCCTCCTCGCAGCCCTGGCGCACCGGCTCGGCCGGTTATGTCGGTTTTTCCGACGGTTGGCAGCAACTCCACGACACCGGTGAGCTCGACGCTGCATACCGGCGGGCCGAGGACGGCAATGTTGCGCTGACGGGCGAGATCGGCTTTTCCGCGACCAGGACCAAGGCTTTGCTGGCGCTGGGATTTGGCGCGACGCCTGAGGAGGCCGCGGAACATGCTTTCGCCAGCCTGAAGCAGGGTTTTGAACCCGCGGCGAAATCCTATCTTCAGAACTGGCGCAATTGGCAAAAGGGCTTGCTGCCGCTGGACGACCGGCACGCGGTGCCCGGGATCAACTTCTATCGCACCAGCACCGCGGTACTGGCGACGCACCGGTCGATCGCGACGCCAGGCGCCGCGGTCGCCAGCCTGTCGATCCCGTGGGGCTTCAACAAGGGTGACGACGACCTCGGCGGCTACCATCTGGTCTGGCCGCGCGATCTGGTCGAGACGGCGGGCGGCTTTCTTGCTGCCGGCGATGCTGCCTCGGCCCTGCAAATCCTCGATTACCTCAGCTCCATCCAGCAGCCGGACGGCCATTGGCCGCAGAACGCCTGGCTCGACGGATCGGCCTATTGGCCCGGCATCCAGATGGACGAATGCGCCTTTCCGCTGCTGCTGGCCGACGCTTTGCGCCGCGCCGGCCATTTGCCGCGCGCCAGGCTCATGACCTTCCTGCCGATGATCGAGCGCGCCGCCGGCTATGTCGTGCGCAACGGACCCGTCACCGGCGAGGACCGCTGGGAAGAGGATGCCGGCTACAGCCCGTTCACGCTCGCCGTCGAAATCGCCGCACTGCTTGCCGCGGCAGACCTGCTCGACGCCTGCGGCAAGACAGACGCCGCGACCTATCTGCGCGAGACATCAGACGTCTGGAACGACCAGGTCGAGCGCTGGACCTACGTCACCGGCACGGCGATCTGCAGTCAAGTCGGCGTCGAAGGCTACTATGTCCGCATAGCACCACCCGACAGCGCCGAGGCCGGTTCGCCGAAGGACGGCTATGTCCCGATCAAGAACCGGCCGCCCGGCGACACGGATCGGCCCGCCAAGGAGATCGTCAGCCCGGATGCACTGGCACTTGTCCGCTTCGGTCTGCGGGCGGCCGACGACCCGCGCATGACAGACACGGTCAAGGTCATCGACGCGCAATTGCGCTGCGATCTGCCGCAAGGGCCGCTCTGGTACCGCTACAGCGGCGATGGCTACGGCGAGCATGAAGATGGCGCACCTTTCGATGGCACCGGCCAGGGTCGCCCCTGGCCGCTGCTGGCCGGCGAACGCGCCCACTATGAGCTGGCGGCTGGGCGCAGGGAAAAGGCAGCCAGCCTGCTGGCAGCGCTGGAAGGCTCGGCCGGACCGGGCGGCCTATTGCCGGAGCAGGTCTGGGACGGCGCCGATCTGCCGGAGCGCGAACTGCTGCACGGCCGCCCGTCGGGCAGCGCCATGCCGCTGGTCTGGGCGCATTCGGAGCATATCAAGCTGCTGCGCTCGCTGCGCGACGGCGCGGTCTTCGACATGCCGCCGCAAGGCGTCAAGCGCTATATCGAGGACAAGACCGTATCGCCGTTCAGAACCTGGCGGTTCAACAACAAGATCCGCACCATGCCGGAGGGCAAGACGTTGCGCGTCGAATTGTTGGACCCGGCTACGGTCCACTGGAGCACCGACAACTGGGCGACCACCCACGACAGCCATACGGTGGAGAACGCCTTCGGCATCCATCTTGCCGATCTGCCTGCGGCAAGCCTCCCCGAGGGAAGCACGCTGCTCTTCACTTTTTTCTGGCCCGGGACCGGCGATTGGGAGAATGTCGACTTCTCCGTCATATCGGGCGACCAAGATGGCCAGTAGATCACAGCCAGTAGACCTTCCCTCGATAACCCCGCAAATCTCTTAGAAAACAGGGACGAAACCATGCAGATCGGAATGATGGGACTAGGCCGGATGGGCGCCAACATGGTCCGGCGCCTGATGCGCGACGGCCACGAATGCGTCGTCTACGACATCAACCCGGCCAGCGTCGCCGCCCTGGTGACCGACGGCGCGTCAGGGGCGGCCTCGATGGAAGAATTCGTCGGCAAGCTGGCCAAGCCGCGCTGCGTGTGGCTGATGCTGCCGGCGGCGATCACCGGCAGGATCATCGACCAGGTGGCGGCCCTGATGGAGCCCGGCGACATCGTTATCGACGGCGGCAATTCCTACTACCACGACGCCGTTGACCAGGCCGCGAAACTGGCCGGCAACGGGATCCATCTTGTCGATGTCGGCACCAGTGGCGGCGTCTGGGGCCTGGAGCGTGGCTACTGCCTGATGATCGGCGGCCCCGACGTGGCGGTGCAGCACCTCGATTCGATCTTCGCCACGCTGGCACCGGGCGCCGATGCCGGCTCCAATCCGCCCAGCGATGCCGGCACCGCGCCCTTTGGCTATCTGCATTGCGGACCGAGCGGTGCCGGCCACTTCGTCAAGATGGTGCACAACGGCATCGAGTATGGCGTCATGGCCGCCTATGCCGAAGGCATGAACATCCTGAAGTCGGCCAATGCCGGCAAGCGGCAACGGACAGCGGACGCCGAGACCAGTCCGCTGGAAAACCCGCAATATTACCAGTTCGACATCGACCTTCCCCAGGTGGCCGAGGTCTGGCGGCATGGCAGCGTTATCGGCTCCTGGCTGCTCGACTTGACGGCCGGCGCCTTGAAAAGCGATCCGGGCCTGGTGAATTTCGGCGGCCGCGTCTCGGATTCCGGCGAAGGCCGCTGGACGCTGAAGGCGGCGATCGACACCGGCGTGCCGGCTCCGGTGCTGTCCTCGGCGCTGTTCGACCGCTTCTCCTCGCAGGGCGAATCCGAATTCGCCGACAAGCTGCTCTCCGCCATGCGCTATGCCTTTGGCGGCCATGTCGAGAAGCCGAAGGCCGGCAAGTGACGACACGGGGGGAGACACGCGCATGAGCCAGGAACGGTCCGACACGCTGGTGCTCTTCGGGGCAACCGGCGATCTCGCCCACAAGAAGATATTTCCAGCCCTTTACCAGATGGTCGCCAAGGGCACGCTCACCGAACCGGTGATCGGCGTCGCCTTCGATGCCTGGGACCTCAAGCAATTGCAGGCGCGCGCGCGTGACGGCATCGTCAATGCGCTCGGCAAGATCGACGAAAAGGCGTTCGCCAAATTCGCCTCGCTGCTGCGCTACGTCAGCGGCGACTACCGTGACGGAGCGACGTTCGAGAAACTGAAGAGCGCGCTCGGCACCGCACAGCGGCCGCTGCATTACATGGCGGTGCCGCCGACCATGTTCGAGACCGTCGTCCAGGGGCTGGAGCAATCAGGCACGGCGCATGGCGCGCGGCTGATGGTGGAAAAGCCCTTCGGTCACGATCTGCAATCGGCGCGCTGGCTGAACCGGGTCCTGCATCTGGTGTTCGACGAACAGTCGATCTTCCGCATCGACCATTATCTGGGCAAGGAAGCGATCCAGAACCTGCTCTATTTCCGCTTCGCCAATTCGCTGCTCGAGCCGATCTGGAACCGCAACTACGTCGAAAGCGTGCAGATCACCATGGCCGAGGATTTCGGCGTCGAGGGACGTGGCCGCTTCTATGACGATGTCGGCTGCATCAGGGACGTCATCGAGAACCATCTGCTCAACATCCTTTTGCTGCTTGCCATGGAGCCGCCTGTCGGCCGTTCCGCCGACGACCTGATCGATGAGAAGGTGCAGGTGCTGCGCGCGATCAGGACGCTGACAAAAGACGATGTCGTGCGTGGCCAGTTCACCGGCTATCTCGCCGAACCGGGCGTGGCGCCGAACTCGCCCGTCGAGACCTTCGCGGCGGTGCGTTTCTTCGTCGACACCTGGCGCTGGCAGGACGTGCCGTTCTTCATCCGCGCCGGCAAGAACATGCCGGTGCATGTCACCGAAGTGGTGGTGCGGCTGAAGCGGCCGCCGCTCGATGTCTTCGATCCGATCAAGCCCGCCGACCAGAACTACGTCCGCTTCCGTATCGACCCACAGGTGGTGATCGCCATCGGAGCACAGCGCAAGGCGCCGGGCGACGACATGATCGGCGAGCAGGTCGAACTGACGGCGCTCGACGATTCAAAGGGCGACATGCCGCCCTATGAGCGTTTGATCGGCGACGCCATGAACGGCAACGGCCAGCTCTTCACCCGCCAGGACGCCAGCGAACTGGCCTGGCGCATCGTCGGCCCGGTGCTTGGCGACACCACGCCGCCGCATCTCTACGAGCCGCTCACATGGGGACCGGCGGACGTCATGGCCGGGTTCGGGCCGCCCAATGGCTGGATCGATCCGGTGAAGTGAGAGGACCACACGATGGCCAAGGCGGTGAAGCAACCTGCATCGGGCACCGGGAAGCCGGACACTGAAAAAATCGTGCTCACGATCGACATCGGCGGCTCGCACGTCAAGATCCTCACCAGCGCCGGCGGCGAGGAGCGCCGCGCCGATTCGGGGCCGGGCCTGACGCCGCAGCAGATGATCGACGTGGTCAACAAGCTCGCCGAAGGCCTGTCCTACGACGTCGTCTCGATGGGCTATCCCGGCCCGGTCAATCACAACAGGCCGCTCGCCGACCCCGCCAATCTCGGCAAGGGCTGGGCTGGATTCGACTTTGCGGGCGCGTTCGGCAAACCGGTGAAAGTGGTCAATGATGCGCTGATGCAGGCCATCGGCAGCTACGAGGGCGGGCGCATGCTGTTCCTCGGGCTCGGCACCGGTCTCGGTGCGGCGATGATCGCCGACAACGTCGCCCAACCGATGGAACTCGCGCATCTGCCCTACAAGAAGGGCAGGAGTTTCGAGGATTATGTCGGCGAACGCGGCCTGGAAAAGCGCGGCAAGAAGAAATGGCGCAAATACGTCTTCGACGTTGTCGACCGGCTCCGTGCCGCCATGCAGCCGGACTATGTCGTGATTGGCGGCGGCAACGTCGACAAGCTCGATGAATTGCCCGCCGACTCCAGGCGCGGCGACAACACACGCGCCTTCGAAGGCGGGTTTCGTTTGTGGCGCGACAAAGCGCTGATAGTCTGATACTGTTATTGTTTAATATAGTTGTTCAAAATAACGTGTGACCTGACATCAAGTCGTTGCAATACGCAGATTTGCCGACTAGGAATTCCGCGCTACACCAACGCCATTCGTCCGTGGACGCACGAAGGACGCCATAGCATTTTGATTTCGCGCATGATCCTTTCCGGAAGTCGAATCCGATTTTCAGGTCATTCGCTGTAGACGGAGAAATAGAGTGACCGACGATAGCAACAGTGCCCGTAAAGACATCGATCTGCTCGAGCTGACCGCTCACATCGTGTCCGCTTACGTCGAGAAGAACCGCTTGCCCGCCTCCGGCCTGGCCGACCTCATCGCCAGCGTCAGCGCCTCGATAAACGCGCTCGGCAAGCCTGCGGTCCCGGTGGCTGCCCCCCTGGTCCCGGCGGTCAACCCCAAGAAGTCGGTGACACCCGATTTCATCATCTGCCTCGAAGACGGCAAGAAGTTCAAATCGCTGAAGCGTCACCTGGGCGTGCATTTCGGCCTGACACCGGACGCCTATCGCGCCAAATGGGGCTTGCCGTCGGACTATCCGATGGTCGCTCCCAACTACGCGGCCTCGCGTTCGCTGCTGGCGAAATCCATCGGCCTCGGCCGCAAGGCTGCCCCCGTGAAGGCACCCGCCAAGGGCAGGAAGGCCAAGGCCTCGGCCTGAATATTCAGTCCTGAGCCAACAGTTAGGACGACTGGAACAGAAGCCTGCCGGCGAATTCGCCTTGGCAGGCTTCATGTTTTTATGGCTTGGATGGACCGGACAAGGTCTTTGGGGGAAGCCATGAACTACACCAGGATGGTGATCGAGAAAGAAGCGCCGGAAGAATACGGCTACGACCGTATCCGCTACAATCTTTCGGAAAGTTCGATCGCCGACCAGAAGCTCTCCGACATCGGCCTGTCGCTGCCTGATCTCACGCTTTTCTATGGCGAGCATCGCGGCGACAAGCAGTTGCGTGCACTGATCTCGGCGCAGGATGCCGGCATTTCGCCGGATGATGTCCTGGTCACTGCCGGTGCCGCGGGCGCGCTGTTCATCATCTCGACCTCGCTCTTGTCGGCCAACGACCATCTCGTCGTCATCAGGCCCAACTACGCCACCAACATCGAAACCCCAAGGGCGATCGGCTGCGCCATCAGCTTTGTCGACCTGGCCTTCGAGGAAGGCTTCGCCATCGATGTCGAACGCGTCAAGGCGGCGCTGCGGCCGGACACGAAGCTGATCAGCGTCACCTGCCCGCACAACCCGACCGGCACGATGATGAGCCGAGCCGAACTCGATGCGCTGGTGGCGCTTGCCGAGGCTCGCGGCTGCCGTCTGCTGGTCGACGAGACCTATCGCGACCTTTCCTACGGCCGGCGGCTGCCGACGGCTGCCTCACTCAGCCCGAAGGCGATCAGCGTCTCGTCATTGTCCAAGGCCTTCGGCATTCCCGGCATCCGCATCGGCTGGCTGATCACCCGGGACGCTGAGCTTCAGGAGAAATTCCTCGCCGCCAAGGAGCAGATCGGCATTTGCGGCAGCGTCATCGACGAAGGCATTGCCCGCGGCATGCTCGAGCGCCGGGACGTCTTCCTGGCGACATTGCTGCCTGAAATGGCGAAGCGCCGTGACATCGTCCAGGCCTGGATCGATCGCGAACCGCTGGTCGACTGGATCAGGCCCGAAGGCGGCGTCGTAGGCTTCCCGCGCCTCAATGTCGAAACCGGCTTCGACCTCGACCGGTTCTATGTGAACCTGCTGGAAAACCATGGCACCTATGTCGGACCCGGCCACTGGTTCGAGATGGAAAAACGCTTCTTCCGCGTCGGCTTCGGCTGGCCGACGGAAGCCGAATTGCGTGGCGGCCTCGACGCCATTTCCGTCGCGCTGCGGCAGTAAGTTTCCCGTGCCAGCGACCGGTTGATGCTACTGCGTCACAGCGACCGTTCATAGTGGCCAGCGTCTGCGCCGCCCCTCACCTGCCTGCCGGCATCCTCTCCCCGTATAGTGACGGGGAGAGGGGTGCTGTCATCGGCGATTTCGCCAATCTCCAGCGTTGCGGGAAGAATGCCGGCGTCGCGGCCAGCCCCGCTCTCCCCGTCACTATACGGGGAGAGATGTCCGGCAGGACAGTGAGGGGCAGCGCCAACGTCAACGATTGCCGCGTTCGGCCAGAAACTCATGACGCAGTAGCGCTAATGCATCTCGCTCAAAAGTCGCGACGCGCTTTAGGCTGAAAATTCCTTGATCCAGCACTGATTTTGACGCATATCCGCTGCGAACTGAGCTAAAAGTTCCGCCAGCCGGACCAGCGCCCATCGTGGAAGTGCCCCGCCAGCTGATGCCATTCGAACGGGGCCTCTTAAATCATGACAGCAGAACAGATATCGCCGGACCAGCGCTATGCCGCGTTCCGCCATCGGTCCTTCCTGAGCTATTGGGCGGCGCGTTTCCTCACCACATTCGCCACCATGATCGTGTCCGTCGCGGTCGGCTGGCAGATGTACGATTTGACCCGCGACCCGCTCGATCTCGGCCTTGTCGGCATCGTCCAGTTCCTGCCGTCGCTGCTTCTGGTGCTGGTCACCGGCGTCGTCGCTGATCGCTTCGGCCGCCGCCTGATCATGGCGCTGGCGGTCGTGGTGGAGGCGATGTGCGCGCTGGCGCTGCTGTTCCTGACGCTGCGCGGTATCAGCGGGCCGCTGCCGATCTTCTGCGTGCTTGCCATGTTCGGCGTCGCCCGCGCCTTTTTCGGTCCGGCCTCCGCCTCGCTGTTCGCCAATCTGGTGCCGCCTCAGGATTTCGCCAACGCCATCGCCTGGAATTCATCGGCCTGGCAGACGGCGACCATCGTCGGCCCGGTCGCCGGCGGCCTGCTCTACGGCGTGTCGCCGGAAGCGGCCTACGGAACCGCCGCCGTCCTGATGCTCGTGTCCGGGCTGCTGATCTTCACCATTCCGAAGCCGTCGCAGCGGACCGAGTCGGAAAAGCCGACGATGCAGCACCTGCTCGGCGGGTTCAGCTACATCTGGAGCGAGAAGATCGTGCTCGGCGCCATCTCGCTCGATCTGTTCGCCGTGCTCCTGTCCGGCGCCTCGGCGCTGCTGCCGGTCTATGCGCGCGACATCCTCCAGCTCGGCCCCTGGGGCCTCGGCCTGCTGCGCTCGGCGCCCAGCATCGGCGCCATTTGCGTCGCCATCTGGCTGGCCGGGCATCCGCTTCGCAACCACGCGGGCATGATCATGCTGGTCGCCGCCGCCTCGTTCGGCGCCTTCACCGTGCTGTTCGGCCTTTCCACCATCACCTGGCTGTCGATCGTGGCGCTGGTCTTCCTTGGCGCCACCGATATGTTCAGCGTCTACATCAGGGAAACGCTAATTCAGCTGTGGACGCCCGACCATGTGCGCGGCCGCGTCAACGCCGTCAACCAGGTCTTTGTCGGCGCCTCCAACGAGGTCGGCGAATTCCGCGCCGGCACGATGGCCGCGCTGATCGGCACGGTGCCGGCCGTGGTGATCGGCGGCATCGGCGCCATCGCCGTAGCGGGCCTGTGGATGGTGCTGTTCCCGCAACTGCGCAAGGTGCGCCATCTCGACGGACGCAACTGATCTTCCTCCAGTTGACAAGCCAAAATGCCCCGCCCCCGTGCCACAGGAGCTCTCATGATCACTTGCTACCTGAAATATGTCATCGACCCCTACAAGCTTGCCGAGTTCGAAGATTATGGCCGTCGCTGGATAGCTCTGGTCAACCGCCTCGGCGGAAACCATCACGGCTATTTCCTTCCGAGCGAGGGGGCGAGCAATATCGCTTTTGCCATGTTCAGCTTCCCGAGCCTCGCCGACTACGAGGTCTATCGCAAGCGTATGGCTGCCGACCCGGAATGCCAGGAAGTGTTTGAAATGGAAAAACGCAATCGCAGCATTCTCAGCTACGAGCGCAGCTTCCTGCGGCCGGTGCTCGAACCTTAAAGCGCGTCGCGTCGAAACAGATTCACGCGCCGCGCTTTAGGTCTTGTTTTATGCATGTCGTTTTCCCAAAACCGAGGTCGCTTTTGGGCGACATGCATTAGCTATCTGCTCGGCTTGCCGAAAATCATCCGCAGGAACTCGTCCAGCCAGCGCTTGAGATGCATGTCCCAGATCAGCCGGCCGCCGAGATGATCGCGGCCGGGCTGGGCACCGGGCAATTCGAAGCGATGCGCGCCGCGCACCACCCAGCGCTGCATCATCACCCTGGTCAGTTCGCCATGGAACTGGATGCCCCAGGCATTGTCGCCGTAGCGGAAGGCCTGGTTGGGATAGGTCTCGGCTGTCGCCAGCAGCGTCGCGTCCCTGGGCAGCGAAAAACCCTCGCGGTGGAACTGGTAGACCATCTCCGGCCAGTGCATCAGTTGCTTGCCGGCTTCGGTCGCCTTCAGCGGATACCAGCCGACCTCGACCAGCCCTTCGCCGTGTCCTTCGACCTTGCCGCCGAGACAGTTGACCAGCATCTGTGCGCCGAGACAGATGCCGAGACATGGCCGGTTCTCCCTCAGCGGTATTTCCAGCCAGTTGGTCTCGCGGCGAACGAACTCGTCCTCGTCATTGGCGCTCATCGGGCCGCCGAACACCACCGTGCCGGCGTGGCCGTCCAGTGTTTCGGGCAAGGCGTCGCCAAGCGGCGGCCGGCGGATATCGAGGTCGAACCCTTCTTCCAGCAACATGTGGCCGACACGCCCTGGGCTCGAACTCTCCTGATGCAGCACGATCAGTATCTTTGGCTTCGAACTCGTTTGGCGCGGCATGGGAAGGCGAAGATCCTATTCGTCGCTCGATGTTCCGGTGGCGCCGGGCGCGTGCGCCGCTGCCTTGCGGCGCGCCTCGACGCGATCATGGCGTTCGACGCCGATCAGCTCGGCGACGCGCCAGACGGTGTTGTCCTCGAGCTCGTGCAACTCGCCGTCGGCATAGACGATTTCCCACATCAGGCCGATGAAGGCCTTGCGCGCATCGGCATCGAGATGGCGCTTCAGGACACTGGTGAAGGCATAGAGATCGATCGCCTCATTGTCGGCCCGCTCGCCGGCGGCGGCAAGCGCCTCAAGTTCCGTGCCGCTGATCGAATAGCTCTCCGCCAGCACCGCCTTGAACCGTTCCCACTCGACATCCTGGCGCACGCCATCGGCATTCATCACATGGTAGAGCAGCGCCGAGGCGGCGATGCGCGGATCGTCCGTGCTGGCACGAGTGCCAGCGCCGGCCGGCAAATCCCTGAGAAACGACAGAACGCGTTCAAACATAGATCCATACCCCAACGGCCTGACGGCCTGCCCAACTCAAAACAGCCGAAACCGGCGCGGCGATTTCTCCGCTTCCTCGTCCGGATCGACGCCGGGATCGTCCGGCAACCGCGCAAGCTCCTCGGCCGGATCGACGCCCTCGGCATCGCTCGGCACCGCGGCGAAGGCCGCTGCCGTGATCGGCCTGACATGATCTTCTTCGCGACTTTCAGCTTGCTTGCCCGCCGACGTCTCGCCACCGGCGTCATCGATCACCTCGATCGGCCCTTTTTCGCTCGTCGGCTTCGCCAATGCTTCGATGACCGGCGCCGCACCGGCTGGCATGTCGTCATGGCTGTCGATCAACTGGCCGAGACGCTCCATCGGCGCACGCCACTCGAAGGCGTCGAGCCGGCCGGTGATCGGCGACACCGGCGCCCAGCGTTCCGATACCACGCCGTCTGCGACCCAGGCCGGATCGCGCGGCGCCCGCACCGCCCTGGACAGCAGCTGCCGCACCTTGCCCTGATCGCCGGTCTCGGCCTCCTCGATGTCGGCGAGCAGCAGATAGGCGCCCTCGCGGCGGTCCATCCGGATCGCCGCCTCGGCCTCGCGGCGGGCGGTCGAGAAGTCCTGTGCGTCGAGCGCGGCGCGCGCCACCGTCATCGACGATTCGGCGTGGTTTTTCTTCATTTCCTGCAGCTTCTTCGCCCGGTTGAGGCGGTCGAGCACGGCGTCGCCCGGCCTTGCATGGGTATAGAGCTCGGCGATTTCCGGATGCGGCTCGGCCTTCCAGGCCGCCTCGAGTATCTTCGAGCCCTTGCGCACATCGTTCTGCTTGAACAATGCGGCCGCGGCGGCAACGGCGGCGGGCGCGAAGTCCGGCCGCAGCTTGTTGGCCTCGATCGCCGCAGTCCTGGCGGCGGCGGGATCGCTGTCGGCAAGCGCCTGCGCCTTGGCGGTCAACAGCACGGCGCGGCGGCGGTTGGCGGCATCGCGTTCGATCTGCCGTGTCGATTTCTGCGCGTCGACCAGTTTCAGGGCGCCGTCCCAGTCGCCGCGCGCGGTCAGCTCTTCCAGCGTCGATTCCGCTGCCCAGGCCAGCTGCGGCGCCATCACCACGGCACGGCCGGCATAATGCCTGGCGGCGTTGCGGTCGCCGAGCCGTTCGGCTTCCAGATAAAGCCCGCGCAAGCCCAGCAGCCGCATTTCGGGATCGTCGAGCATGCTCTCGAATTTCTGTCGCGCGCCTTCATGATCGCCTTCGAGCAGCGACGCCTGCGCTTCCAGCAGGTGGATCAGCGGCTCCTGGTCGGAACGGATCAGCTTGGCGGCTTCCTTGGTCTTCTTGCGGGCCAGCGCGCCATCACCGGCGCCGGCGGCAATCATGCCGGTCGACAACGCCTGATAGCCACGATCGCGGCGGCGGACACGGAAATAGCGCGAGATGGTGTAGGGGCTGTTCCACAGCGACTTGAGCAGCCACCACAGGATCATCACCGCGGCGACCACGGCAACGACGGCCACCGCCGCCACCATCAGGCTGACCTGGTATTGATAGCCGTTGAAAGTGACGACCATGTCGCCCGGCCGGTCGGCCAGCCAGGCAAAGCCCAGCCCGAGCGCGAAAACGACGATGAGGAAGGCGAGCAGGCGGATCATTGTGTTGCCCTCATGCCTTCATCGCGCCCGAGATCAGCGCATCGACCTGGGTTTCGACCTCGATGCGTGCCTTCAGCTTGCCGGCAAAGTCCGCGCCAGCGGCCTTGGCGGCCTCGGGCAGCGTTTCATACTCGCTGAGTGCCTTCGCGTAGTCGCCCTGGTTGACCGCCACCTCCATGCGCGCGACGGTTTCCGGTGCGCCGGCGCCTTCGACGGCGCCGATCGGCCTGACCTTGACCAGCGATTCGGCGCTCGACATCAGATTCTGCAGGAAGCCGGCATTCTCATCGACGGGCGTCGCGGCAGTGACCATGGCATTGGCGGCGGCATCAGCCTGCGATGCGATCTCGGCGCGGGTCGGGACGCCCTTTTCAGCATAGGGGCGCAGTGCCGCAAGCTGCGGCGCATCGGGCGAAATTGCCGCGAGGGTTTCGAGTTCGGCCGAAAACGGCCCGCCACGCTCGAGCGCCGCCTTCAAGGCCGACGCCGCGATGGCAAGCGCGACCTTCGGCTGCCCCGCCGCCGCCTCGACCTTGCCGGACAGCTGCGACACAGACTGCTCCAGCGCTGTCAGCCGGCCCTCCTGCGCCGTCGTAGCCTCGCCGGCCGACTTCACCAGCGCGTCGAGGCCAGCCAGTTTCTCGTTGAGCGGACCGAGATCGACCGGCGCCGAGCTGCCGGCCTTGCCGAGGGCGGCGACCGCCGTCTCGATCTGCCCGACCTTGTCGCCCAGTGCGGCGACCCCGGCTGCGTCGCCTGCTCCACCTTTCTCGACAGCCGATTTCAGCGCCGCCACATCGGCCTTGACCTGTTCAAGGCCCGAGGACAGGCCGACCATCTTGGCCGCTCCATCACCGTTGACGCCGGCGTCCTTCAAACCGGCGATTTCGGTCTTCAGCGAGGCGATGTCGCCGTTGACGCTATCGAGCGAGACGCCGGCACCGGAACCCGGCGCGCCAAGCAGGCCGGCAAATTGCAGCCCGCCGGCGCCGACCAGCGCGATGACGCCGCCGATGATGCCGGCGGCGATGCCGTTGAGGCCGCCGCGCTTTTCAGGGGCTGGCGCCATTTTCTCGTCCCGTGTCTCGGTTTTTGCCTTGCTGCCGTCGGTCTGCGTGCGCTTCGCCGATGCGTCCTCGAAACTATAATCGTAAGCTTTGGTCTTGCCGGCCGGCGCATCGGACGATCCGGGCTCGTCGGATGATCCGGGACCGTGGGACGATCCGGGATAGGGGATCTCGGCCTCGCTAGCGGGCTTTGTCGCCGCTGCCGGCGGCTGCTCCGGCTCGGCCTTGGCCTCGGTATGCTCCCAGGGCTCGAGATCGGTCTGGTCGGCGTGAACCGGCTCTTCGGGAACCTCGGGCTGCGAAGCGTTCGCTGCTTCCTCGGCCTTCGCCTCGTCTGTCCGGGCCTCCTGCGTGGCGGCGTCCTCGTCGGCGATGCGTGAGACGGCGCCCGGCTCGAGATCGATGGTCACCGGCTCGCGGCGGCTTTTCGAGTGTCGCATCTTCGGCGTCTTGACCATGCCTGGGCTCCGCACAATTCGCTTCGTCTCAACGCCTGGCGGCGCATGATGGTTCAGAAAGGGTCTAGCACATCACCAAGCGGTGAAAAGGGGCGGTGTGATGACGCGGCTCAGCGCGGCGCCTGCAAAAGCGCCAGCAGCACATCCTCGTCGGGCTGCGCGGCAATGCGGATCCTTTCGCTGGCGACACCGTCGAAGGCTGCCGCGATGCGAGTGGAAAGCGCAAAAACCCATGTTTTTTCGAAGAGACCGCGCAGAGCGGGCCGTCTTGCCAAGGTCTGCATCGCCGCCGCCGCCTTGGCTGAATAGAGCAACACCGCGTCGGCAGGTTGCCCCGACAGGCGTTCGAGGATGACTTCGTCCGAATACCCCATTGTCAGCGTGTCATAAGTCTCGACGGCGTGGACCCGAACGCCCGCCGTCCCGAGCCTCTGTTCGAACGCCGGAAAACGCACGCGTCCGCAGAGGTAGACAATCGTCTTTCCAGAAAAATCGACGGCGAGACTGTCGGCCAGCGCCTCCGCATCGCCCGGGCCTTCACTGACCGACAAAAACCCCGCTCGACGCGCCGCTTGCGCCGTCCTTTTGCCGACCGCATGACAAGGCAAGGCGGCGAGCGTCGCGATGATTTCTTCCGGCGCATGACGCATGGCATTGGCGCTGGTGACGGCCACCGCGACGGCATTGTCCGGGATCAGTCCGGCGGCGACGGGCAACGCCTTTGTTTCGGTCAGGGGCAAAAGAATCGGCTGAAAACCTGCCTCCTCAAGCCGATGCGCTGTGCGCGAAGCACCCGGTTCCGGCCTCGTCACCAGGACGCGAAGCATTTCAGAGCCAGCCGTCGAAGAACTTTTCGCCGGCCTTGGCGCGCACGCTCCGGGCCGCTTCACCGCCGATGCGGGCGGCGTCTTGCGCCGGCCCCTGCAGCTCGACCGTGTGCGACTGCATGCCGTCGGGCGAGATGATCAGCCCGGCAAAAGACAGTTTTCCGGCCTCGATCGCCGCATAGCCGGCGATCGGTGTGCGGCAGGAGCCATCGAGCGCCGCCAGGAAGGCACGCTCGCAGGCCAGCGCCTGGCCGGTCGGCACATCATGGACGGCTGCCAGCATTTTTTCGACATCGCGGTCGCCGATACGAGTTTCGATGCCGATCGCACCTTGCCCCGGCGCCGGCGGGAAGACATCGAGCGGTATCAGATCGGTGACGACATGCTCGAGCCCAAGCCGCTTCAGCCCGGCATAGGCCAGGATCGTGCCGGCGGCGACGCCTTCTTCGAGCTTGCGCAGCCGCGTCTGCACATTGCCGCGGAACATCACCACGTCGAGATCCGGCCGCATCCGGCGGATCAGCGCTTGCCGCCGCAGCGACGACGACCCCACTTTCGCCCCGCGCGGCAGTTCGGCGATCGTCTTCGCCGCCTTGCCGACAAAGGCGTCGCGTGCATCCTCGCGCGGCAGGAAGGCCGAGAGTTCGAGACCGTCGGGCAGTTGCGTCGGCATGTCCTTCGACGAATGCACGGCGATGTCGATCCGGCCCGCCAGCAGCGCCTCCTCGATCTCCTTGGTGAACAGGCCCTTGCCGCCGGCTTCCGACAGCGGCCGGTCCTGGATGCGGTCGCCGCTGGTCGAGATGACGACCACCTCGAACGCCTCCGCCGGCATGCCATGCGCGGCCATCAGCCGCGCCTGCGCTTGATGCGCCTGTGCCAGCGCCAGCGGGCTGCCGCGTGTTCCGATTCTCAAGATTGTTTGCATGGCGCGCAGTCCGTGATAACCCCCGGCAAGCGAGGCTTTTCCGGGGTTCTCCTAACGGGGAAAGGCCCATGATACAATCTTTAGGGACAGCGACGAATTGATCCGCGTGCTGGGCATAGAGACGAGTTGTGACGAGACCGCCGCCAGCGTGGTGGCCATCGACAGCGACGCCGCGCCAAAAATCCTGTCCAACATCGTGCTCAGCCAGATCGAGGAGCATGCCGCTTTCGGCGGCGTCGTGCCGGAAATCGCCGCGCGCGCCCATGTCGAGGCGCTGGACGGCATCATCGAAGCGGCGCTTGCCGATTCGGGCACAGCACTCGCCGATATCGACGCGATTGCCGCCACCGCCGGTCCCGGCCTGGTCGGCGGGCTGATCGTCGGGCTGATGACGGCCAAGGCGATTGCCGCTGCGGCGAACAAGCCGCTGATCGCCATCAACCACCTCGAAGGCCATGCCCTGACCGCAAGGCTGACCGACGGGCTCGACTTTCCCTATCTCTTGCTGCTGGTCTCCGGCGGCCATACGCAAATCGTCGCCG
The DNA here is from genome assembly GCF_055811155.1 of Mesorhizobium sp. WSM4822. Lineage (NCBI taxonomy): Bacteria > Pseudomonadati > Pseudomonadota > Alphaproteobacteria > Hyphomicrobiales > Phyllobacteriaceae > Mesorhizobium > Mesorhizobium sp. WSM4822. Next base: position 441,170 of record NZ_JBVVQM010000003.1, read on the forward strand.
TGCGCGGCGTCGGCGATTACCAGCGCTGGGCAACGACCATCGACGACGCGCTCGGCGAAGCCTTCGACAAGACGGCCAAGATGCTCGGCCTGCCCTATCCCGGCGGACCGAATGTCGAGAAAGCGGCACAGGCCGGCAATGCCTCGCGCTTTGCCTTTCCGCGCCCGATGAAGGGCTCGGCGCAGCCCGACTTCTCCTTCTCCGGCCTCAAGACCGCCGTGCGCCAGGCGGCGAGCGCCATTGCGCCGCTGAGCGATCAGGACGTCGCCGACATCTGCGCTTCGTTCCAGGCGGCGGTGGCCGATGCGCTGGCCGACCGCGTCTCCCGCGCGCTGACGCGCTTTCGCGAGACATTTCCCGGCACGAAAAACCCGGCCCTCGTCGTTGCCGGTGGTGTCGCCGCCAACCGCACGATCAAGATCATGCTGGAGCGGCTCTGTGCCGAGACCGGCTTCACCTTCATTGCACCACCGCTGAAGCTTTGCACCGACAATGCGGCGATGATCGCCTGGGCCGGCATCGAGCGGCTGCGCGCCGGCATGGCGCAGGAGAACGGCTTCGATTTCGTGCCGCGCTCGCGCTGGCCGCTGGATAGCATCTCGGCGCCGATGGTCGGCTCCGGCCGGCGCGGAGCCAAGGCATGAACGAGCGGGCAATGAGCGGCAATGACACCGCGCCAACCGGCTGGCGCGTTGCCGTGCTCGGCGGCGGGGCCTGGGGCACTGCCTTGGCCTTGGCCATGCTGCGCGCCGGGCATTTTGTTCGCCTTTACGCGCGCGACCCGGAGACCGTCGCCGCGATCGACCGTGGCGAAAATCCACGCTATCTGCCGGGCATTACGCTCCAGCCGGGCATCGTGGCGACGAGCAACATCCAGGCCGCGCTCGACGGTGCCGACTGCGTGCTGGCGGTGACGCCGGCCCAGTCGCTGCGGACTACTCTGGCGGCAGCGAAGGACCATATGCCGGCCGGTGTCCCGCTGGTTCTGTGTGCCAAGGGCATCGAAAGCGAGACCGGCGCCTTGCTGTCGGCGATCGTCGAAGAAATCCTGCCGCTAAATCCCGTTGCCGCTCTGTCGGGTCCGAGCTTCGCCACCGACGTCGCCCGCGGCCTGCCGACGGCCGTTGTGGTCGCTGCCCGCGACGAGGCATTGGCCGCCGATCTCGCCGCCCGCTTTTCCGCCGAAAACCTGCGCTGCTATTCGAACGACGACCTGATCGGCGTCGAGATCGGCGGCGCCTTGAAGAACGTCTTTGCCATTGCCGCAGGTGCCGTCACTGGGGCGGGTCTCGGTGCCAGCGCCCAGGCCGCCATGGTAACGCGCGGCTTTGTCGAACTGCGCCGCATCGGCGCTGCCTTCGGCGCCAGGCCCGAAACGCTGATGGGGCTTTCCGGCCTTGGCGACCTGCTGCTGACCTGCTCGTCCACCCAGTCGCGCAATTTCGCCTATGGCCTGACGCTCGGCCAAGGCAAGCCGCTTGCCGGATTGCCGCTCGCCGAAGGCGTGCCGACGGCGGCGATCGCTGCCCGCATCGCCACCGAGCGCAACATCGACGCGCCGATCATTGCCGCCGTCGCCGCCATACTGGACGGTGCCATCACCGTCCGGCAGGCTGTGACGGCGTTGATGACCCGGCCGCTGAAGACCGAAACCAACGATTGATCCCCACGACTTTGAACGATCAGGAGAAAAAGATGCTGTTTGCTGTGATTTGCAAGGACAAGCCCGGAAGCCTGCAGGTGCGCCTCGACACGCGGCCCGAGCATATCGCCTTTCTCGAAGGGTTGAACGGCGACAAGAAGCTGGCCTTCGCCGGTCCGTTTCTTGATGCCGAGGGCAAGCCCAATGGCAGCCTCGTGGTCGTCGAAGCGTCCGACCTGGCTGGCGCCCAGGCTCTTTCGGCGGCCGACCCCTACGCCAAGGCCGGGCTGTTCGAAAGCGTCGAAATCCGCCCGTGGAACTGGACGTTCAACAAGCCGGCGGCTAGTTAATCCCGGTCGCCCGCGCGACGCCTAGGAGGAGAAAGACATGAACTACTGGCTGTTCAAATCCGAGCCATTCAAGTTCTCCTTCGAGATGCTGAAGGCCAAGGGCAAGGCCGGCACGCAATGGGACGGCGTGCGCAACTACGCCGCGCGCAACAACATGAAGGCGATGCAGATCGGCGATCTCGGCTTCTTCTACCATTCCAACGAGGGGCTGAACGTCGTCGGCATCGCTGAAGTCTGCGCGCTTGCCCATCCCGACACCACCTCGGACGATCCGCGCTGGGAATGCGTCGACATCCGCGCCGTAAGGGATGTGCCGAACCCGCCGACGTTGGAACAGGTCAAGGCCAATCCGAAGCTTGCCGACATGGCGCTGGTGCGGCTGGGCCGGCTTTCCGTGCAGCCGGTGACGCCGGCCGAGTGGAAGGAAGTCTGCCGCATGGGCGGCTTGACGCCGGCTCCGTGACGGCGCTGACGCCCAACAGCGCGAGGCAATTCATTCTCGACAACACGGCGCTGATGGCGCCGCCGCACGTGCCGGAAATCCTGCTTCATCTCGCCGACGAAGCGCATGATCTATGGCAGCGGACCGAGGATGAGCTGGTCGAGATCGGCCTGCCGCCGCCTTTCTGGGCCTTTGCCTGGGCCGGCGGCCAGGGCCTTGCCCGTTATGTCCTGGACAATCCCGGCACGGTGCGGGGCAAGCGTGTGCTCGACTTCGCTTCCGGCTCCGGTCTTGTCGCCATCGCCGCCGCCAAGGCAGGTGCCGCCAAGGTGATCGCAGCCGACATCGATCCGTTCTGTGCCACCGCGATCCGGCTCAACAGCGACATCAACGGTGTCGGGACCGAATTCCTCGGCACGGATTGCATCGGCACCGATGCAGGTTGGGACGTGGTCCTGGCCGGTGATGTTTTCTACGACAAATCTTTCGCGGACCGGCTGATGCCATGGTTCGCAACGCTGAAGGCGCGCGGCGCTGAGATCCTCATCGGCGATCCCGGACGGTCGTATCTGCCGAAGACAGGGCTGGAGCCGCTTTCTGTGTATGAAGTGGCCGTCACGCGGGCGCTGGAGGATGCGCTGGTCAAGTGCACGACGGTCTGGCGGTTCGCTTGACGCGATCGCCGAACAGGCGTTCCATCACATACAGATCAGAGGGGGAGCTCATGGATCTTTCAGCAGTGAACTGGCTGGCGGTGGTCGCCGCCGCGATCGTCGCATGGCTGTTCGGCGCCGCCTGGTACATGGGCCTGAGCAAGGCGTGGCTGAAGGCCGCCAAGCTCGATCCGGCGATGATGAAGAAGTCGCCGCTGCCCTTCGTCATCAGCTTCATCGCCGAACTGGTCATGGCCACCATATTGGCCCTGGTCGTCGGCGCGATGACCGGCGGCGAGCCGACATGGATCGCCGGACTTGTCTTCGGCTTCGTGCTCTGGCTGGGTTTCGTCGCCACGACGCTCTCGGTCAACCATCGCTACGAGAATTTCGGCTGGGACCTGACCCTCATCGACGGCGGCCACTGGCTCGGCGTGCTGCTGATCATCGGCGCCGTGATCGGCTGGTTCGGCGCGGCGGCAAGCTGAATCAAAGGCAGTAGGGCAGTAAGGCAGTAGGGGAATAGGGGGCAGACGGCACCGACGCCTATCCCTACTGCCCTACTGCCCTACTGCCCTACTGCCCTACTGCCCTACTGCCCTACTGCCCTACTGCCCTACTGCCCTACTGCCTACTGCCCTTTGTCCGAGGTCCGCGTCTTGGCGACTTCCTCGAGCATCCATTCGCGAAAGGCGACGATGCGTGGATCGTCGGCGGTATTTTCGGGATAGACCAGGAAGTAGGCGAACTCGGGCGCCACCCGCAGGCCGAGTTCGAAAGGCTGCACCAGCCTGCCCTGGGAAAGGTCGTTCGCCACCATGGCGAAATCGGCGAGCGCAACGGCATTGCCGTCGAGCGCTGCCTGGACGGCATCCGTGGAGTTGCCGAACACGACGGTCCGGCTGTCGTCGAAATCAGTGATGCCGGCCGCCGCCATCCACATCCGCCAGTTCGGCCACGTCACGCCTTGCCGCGACCATTCGATATGCGCAAGCGTGTGGTTGAAGAGGTCGCGCGGCTCACGCAGCGGCGGACCGGACGTCAAGAGGCTCGGGCTGCACACCGGAATGAGGATGTTGTCGAACAGCCGGTGGGTGCGAAGACCCGGATATTTGCCGGCGCCGAAACGGATGCCGACATCGATGTCATCGAGTTCGAAATCCCGCACTTCATAGGCAATGTCGAATCGCAATTCGATATCGGGGTGATGCTTGCGAAAATCGTCGACGCGTCGCATCAGCCATTTTGACGCGAACTGCGCGTCGAGCGTCACCTTCAAAAGGGCGGTGCCGCGCGCCAGCTTTTGCGCCCGCGAAACGGCCCGGCCAAGCAGGTCGAGCGCGTCGGCCGAGGCGTCGAACAGCATCGTCCCCGCCTCGGTGAGCCGGATCGTGCGGCTGGTGCGTGTGAACAGCACCAGCCCGAGTTGATCCTCGATTTCCTTGATCTGATGGCTGACGGCGGCCGGCGTCAGGCCGAGCTCGTCGGCGGCGCGGGTGAAATTGAGGTGCCGGGCCGCTGCTTCCAGTGTCCTCAAGGCACGAGTCCCGGGCAGAAGACGAGCCATCCTATCCTCAAATAAAACTTGATGATCCATAGAAAACTACTCGTTTCTCGCAGAGATTTCAATCTGGCATCATCCATCCATCGAAACATCATCAAGCCGGATTTGATATCCGGGGAGAACGGAGCACACCATGTCCATCATCGTTTTGAATTCATCGACACCCCGCCCGGCCTGGCTGGCCGAAACTCTCGACTGGCTGCGTCACGCCCGGGTCGCGATACGCCTCGCCCGCCGCGACATTACCTACCAGAACGTCGAGGATCTCTCCGATCGCCAACTGCGCGATATCGGCGGCGAGCGCCGTGACGTCGCTCGCGCAATGGACAGGGAGCTTGGCCGGCTGGGCCTGCTCGACATCGGCTGGCAGAGACCGCGAAGGTCAGGGAATAGGCAGTAGAGGAAAATTTAAGCCAGCGCCGACAGGTAGCCTACTGCCTACTGCCTACTGCCTACTGCCTACTCCCCTACTCCCCTACTATCTCACCACCCTCACCACCGTCCGGTCCGACAGCAGTGGCAGCAGCCGCGCCATGGTTTGCGCCGTGACAGCCACACAGCCTTGCGTCGGCGTGAAGCCGGGGCGCGCCAGATGGAAGAAGATGGCGCTGCCGCGCCCGCGCCGGCGCGGCGACAGGTTCCAGTCGAGCACAAGGCAGGCGTCGTAGAGCCGGTCGTCGCGCCGCATGCGTTCGTGGCTGGCGCCATAGGGTATCTTGACCGGCCTGTTGTAGTTGCGGTCGTCGGGCACTTCGCACCAGCCCAGATCGGGCCCGATCGGCGTCATCGCCAGACGGGTCCTGCGGCCGCTGGAGAACTGATCTCCCCGGAAATACCCCGACAGTATCCGCATCGCGGCCAGCGGCGTGGCGCCATCGCCTTCGCGCTTGCCGGCCGAGATGCCACCGCGCCCCAACGCACAGGCAAACACCGTTTTCCCGGCCTGCAGCAGGCCCTGGCTTGGATGCCCAGGCCTCGCCCGCACGGTCAGCACACGCAGCCCTTTTCGCAAAATTGCGCCGGCTGCATTGCGATCGTGTTTTTTCTTGTATGATCGTGCCACGGAACAAATCACTGTGAACGGCTGTTGCGCCGGTCAGCTTCCGCATAAACAGGCAGCGGTCAACTGAATTTTCTTTTCAAAACAACGGATTGATCCATGACTTCACGCACTATACTGATCGTCGACGATGATGATGACCTGCGCGGCACACTGGTCGAGCAATTATCCCTTTACGAGGAATTCGACGTGCTGCAGGAATCGACTGCGGCAAAAGGTGTCGCCGCAGCGCGCGGCGGCCTCATTGATCTGCTCATCATGGACGTCGGACTACCCGACATGGATGGCCGCGAAGCGGTGAAGATCCTGCGCAAGGGCGGCTACAAGGCGCCCATCATCATGCTGACCGGCCACGACACCGATTCGGATACGATTCTTGGTCTCGAGGCCGGCGCCAACGACTATGTGACGAAGCCGTTCCGCTTTGCCGTGCTGCTGGCGCGCATTCGGGCGCAGCTGCGCCAGCATGAGCAGAGCGAGGACGCCACCTTCTCGGTCGGGCCTTATACTTTCAAGCCCAGCCAGAAACTGCTGCTCGACCCGCGCGGCGGCAAGGTGCGGCTGACGGAGAAGGAAGCCTCGATCATCAAATATCTTTATCGCGCCGACCAGAAGGTGGTGACGCGCGACGTGCTGCTCGAGGAAGTATGGGGCTACAATTCCGGTGTCACCACGCACACGCTGGAAACCCATGTCTACCGGCTGCGCCAGAAGATCGAGCGCGATCCTTCCAATGCGGAAATTCTTGTGACAGAAAGCGGCGGCTACAAGCTGGTTCCTTAAACATTTCATTATCCAATGAGCGGTCGGGCGGGGCCGCTTTCGGGTACGATCCAGTTGGAGGGTGGTTTGGATCGAACTCGCAGAGGAGGAGTCGGACTGTCGGTTCGGGGACATAGCTAGATGGCGCTGGATGACGACATCCGCGTCCTGTCCGCCGTGAGGCTCTTCGAGGGCTTCACGCAGGAACAATTGCGCCTGCTCGCCTTTGGCGCCGAGAACACTAGGCTGATTGCCAACCACAAGCTTTATCGCGAGGACGACGAGGCCGATTCCGCCTATATCGTCGTCAGTGGGCGCATCGTGCTCTACCGGGAGCAGGGTGGTGAACGCATCCCGATTGGCACGGCAGGCCCCGGCACGATCCTGAGCGAACTGGCGTTGATCGCCGACACCAACCGGTTGACCAGCGCCTCGGCCGAGATCGATTCGGAAGTGATGCGGCTCAGCCGCAAGATGTTCCGCCGCATCCTGGAGGAATATCCCGAGATCGCGGTCAAGCTCCACCAGCGCATCTCGGAGGAATTTCAGGCGATGATCCGCCGCATCGAGGAACTGGCCCCGCGCTTCTCCGGCTGAAGGCTGCCCGCCTTCGAAGCTGTTGTTTCGCGGCCAAAGGCGGAAGCGCGGCAGCGTCCGTTGACAGGCATGAGGTGAAATCCTAAAGCACCCCGAAGGCGGCCGGCACAGCAGGCGCCATCACCACCAGGCTCCTGGGGGGAGCGAGCCATGCCGTCAGGGCGGTACGAGACGATTATCTTGTATTCCCGCAATGACGCGTTCGGCGACGGATTGATCCGGATTCCGGCTTTGCGCGCCGCCAGAACGGCATTCCCCGATAGTTTCATCGTCTACGGAACCACCCGGTCGTCGTCCCTTGAACATAGCCTCAATCGCCATGCCGGCCATTTGGTCGATGCGATCAATGTGCGGACGCCCCTGGCGCGCCTGGTCGCCGATCACCGCAAGGGCAAGGGGCGATTGGCCGTTGTCGATTTCCGCATCTCGGCGCGTTGGCTGCTTCAAACCTCGGCATCACTGCTCGGCCGCGGCATCGCCTATGAGGCAAACTTTCCGGCTTTCGCCCTTTCCTGGCGCCTGGGCCAAAGGCCTGAAGCACGACCCGGGCACAATGCCTGGCGCTACCACCGCCTCATTGAACGCCTTGCCGGCAAGCGGCTGCCTTTCGATCATCGGCTGGAGCCTGGCCCGATCGCGCGAGCGGCGGCCAGGGGCCTTGCGGACGGCAAGCATGCTCCGTTGATCCTTATCGCTGCGCACGGCAGCGCCAGCAAGCGCATGTCGGCGGATCAGGTTGCCGCGATCGCCGACAGCCTGATCGCCGACGGGGCGGACCTTCTCTATGTGAAAACCCCCGGCGATGGTCCCGATATGGCTGAACTGGCTCAGCGCGTGCCGAAGCTGCGGCTTGTCGATTCCGCCGCGATCGAAGGTGTCGATATCGGTGACATCTTGCTGGCGCTCGGCGAGTTTGCCGATCTTTACATCGGCGCCGAAGGCGGTACCGCACATCTCATGGCAACCGTGATGACGCCGATGGTTATCCTCAGTGGCGGCGCCAACATGGCCCGTTGGAGGCCGCTTTCGAACTGCGTGGACGTGATCGAATCCCGTCTTGCAAGTCCAACCGGTCTGGTTGCCAATGTGCCTGCGCCGACAATCATCGAAGCGGCGCAACGCATGCTGGCGACGCGCCGCCGCGACCATCCCCATCTGCCGGATCTCGCTGGCCTGTCAGCCCAGCAATTCGCGACAACGACATGCATGAAGACTTGAAGCGCGCCGTTTGAACTTGAATTCATTTGGTCGCGCTTCGAAGCGCGTTGAGATTCAGGTCGGCCATTTGCAGGCCAGCCTCACCTGAACATCGACGCCATGGTACAATGGGTTCGGTGGGGCGAAGCGCTGCAACCATGGTGACCACCGGCACAATGCAGGCGGAGTTCTCGGCGGCAGATCTGGCGGCTGTCGTACTTTGGTTCCGATGGAGTTCCTCTCAGTCCTCAATGAGAATAGCAAATGCCAGAGAACAACGCGCTGAACACAAAGCACGGCGGCGAATGGACGATAGCCTGGCGCTTGGTCATACTGGCGGCGACGGCGATTAACGTCGCGATGCTCTTAGCCGCTCTGTTCGTTGCGCAGATTCGTGGTCTGGACGCTTGGATCTTTTATCGAGATCCATCTGCGGTCGCCGAAGTCGGCTTCTATACAGGGTGGATTTCGTCCCTGGGTGCTTCACTGTGGATCGGCTCCGGCGCGGTGACCCTGTTTGCTGGCCTGCTCACGCACCGATGGGATTGCACGTTTCTCGGCGGCCTTACCCTGTTCCTGGGGCTCGATGACCTGTTGTTGATCCATGAGGACGTGCTCCCCATGGTTGCGATACCAGAGATCGTTGCGATGATTGTCTACGCCGCCACCGGGTTGTTCTGGTTTTTTCGGCTGCGACGGAAGACATTCGACGGCACGATCGTCTTTGTGGCCGCAGGCTTCCTGCTCGCGCTGTCGGCATCCATCGACCAGATCGGAGATCTGTTTCCCACCCCTGGTTCTGCGGCAGCCATCGCCGAAGACGTCGTCAAAGAGCTTGGCATCTTCCTTTGGGCGGCAGGTGCCGTTGGGTACGCGGCGATGGTGACACGATTGGGCCGTCCGTGGGTGGATCCAGCCGACTCCACCTCTCCCGACTGACTGCCGCAGGCGGGCATTTTCGACCAGGCTAGTCCAGATCGAACCGCGCGATCACAGGCACATGGTCCGACGGGCGCTCCCAGCCGCGCGCCGGACGCAGGATTTCGTAGCCGGAAAAGCTGGGCACCAGGTTTGGCGACGACCAGACGTGGTCGAGACGACGGCCGCGATTGGACAGCTCCCAATCCTGCGCGCGATAGCTCCACCAGGTGTAGAGCTTCTGCTCATGCGGCACGTTGAGCCGCATCAGGTCGACCCAGTCGCCGGCGCGGCGCATCGCCTCGAAATTTTCCGTCTCGATCGGCGTGTGGCTGACCACGTTGAGCAATTGCTTGTGCGACCAGACGTCATGTTCGAGCGGGGCGATGTTGAGGTCGCCGACCAGCACCGAGCCGGACACCTCGTCATGTTCTGCCCGGATGGCATTCATCTCGGCGACGAAGTCGAGCTTGTGCTTGAACTTCCTGTTGATGACGGGATCCGGTTCGTCGCCGCCCGCCGGAACGTAGAAATTGTGGAGCAGGATCGCCTTGCCGCCGGCCCGCACCGTCACCGAGAGGTGCCGGCTGTCCTCTATCTCGCAAAAGCGTCGCTTTTCGACCACCTCGATCGGTCGCCGCGCCACCGTCGCGACGCCGTGGTAGCCCTTCTGCCCATGGAAAGCGATGTGCTCGTAGCCAAGCTTGCGAAAAGCCTTTTCGGGAAACAGTTCGTCGGGAACCTTGGTTTCCTGCAGGCACAGCACGTCGGGCGCATGCTCGACAAGCAGGCGCTCGACGATCGGCATGCGCAAGCGAACGGAGTTGATGTTCCAGGTGGCGATAGAGAAGGGCATTGGCAATCCAGGACAGCGTGCGACCGACCAGAACCGATGGCCCCGGCGGGGAAGACGCCTTTCGACGGAGTCAGTCCGGGAAACTGCCAGCCGCAAGCCGCAAAAACAAGCCGGGCCACGCCCGCTGAGGCGTGACCCGGCGCTTTCCACAGCTATTGGTGCGATTGGCCTAGCGCGCCTTGTTGGTGTTGAGCTCGCGGTTCGCCGTGTAGTCGATGGCGAAAGTATCCGGCGCGAAGCTGACGCCTTCCTTGGTGTTGAAGATCATCACCGTCGTGTCCTTGCCCTGCGCGTCGGTGATCGTCCACTGCCGCAAGTCGAAGGTTTTCGGATCGAACATCATGGTGATCTTCGAATTGCCGAACACCGATTTGTCGGCGAGCTGGATGGTGGTGAGGTCATCCTCCTGCTTGACGCTTTTGACGCGGTCGCCGGAGAGATCGATCCTGGTGTCGAGCAGCAGCTTCAAGGGTGTCTTCGACAACGGATAGAGATCGGACGTGTTGAGCTTCTTGTTCAGGATGACCACCGACTTGCCGTCTGAAATCACCCGGAAGTTTGAAGAGCCGTCGTAGTTGAAGCGGATCTTGCCTGGCCGTTCGAGGAAGAACTTGCCACCGGTCTGCTCGCCCTTGGGGCCGAACTGCACGAATTCGCCGCTCATCGATTTGACCGAGGAAAAGTGGTCGGCGATCTTCTGCGCAGCGGTCGGCACAGCCGCCTGCGCCGAAGCCAGCACCTGGAAGCCGGGCACCGCGTTGAAGGCTGCCGCCCCCGCAAACGCCAGGCCGAGGCCCAGCAACTGACGCCGGGATGGAGCAAATGTGCTGAGCGCTGAAAGATCGTTTTTCATGTCGGTCACTCTCATCTGATTCCTGAGTTGTTCTGTGCTTGGACCCCCAGTTAGGCTGAAATTTGGCGGGTCAGACGTCCCTTGGTCGCTTCAACGCCTTGAAAGGTTCAAGGTTGCCGGACCGGGATGTCACAAGGGTCGGCCCTTCTGGTCAGAACTTGTCCTCTTCGGTCGGCACCAGGATCTCGCGCTTGCCGGCATGGTTGGCCGGGCCGACGATACCTTCCTTTTCCATCTTCTCGATGATCGAGGCGGCGCGGTTATAGCCGATGCCCAGCCGGCGCTGGATATAGCTGGTCGAGGCCTTGCCGTCGCGCAGCACCACGGAGACCGCCTGATCGTAAGGATCGTCGGAATCCTCGAAATTGCTGTTGCCGCCACCGGACCCACCCTTGCCCGACGGCTCGTCGTCGTCCTCGCCATCATCCTCGGTGATGGCGTCGAGATATTCCGGCACGCCCTGCAGCTTCAGATGCGCAACGATCTTCTCGACCTCTTCATCGGCGACGAACGGGCCGTGCACGCGCTGGATACGGCCGCCGCCGGCCATGTAGAGCATATCGCCCATGCCGAGCAGCTGCTCGGCGCCCTGCTCGCCCAGAATGGTGCGGCTGTCGATCTTCGACGTCACCTGGAAGGAGATGCGGGTCGGGAAATTGGCCTTGATGGTGCCGGTGATGACGTCGACCGACGGCCGCTGCGTTGCCATGATGACATGGATGCCGGCGGCGCGCGCCATCTGCGCCAGGCGCTGCACGGCACCTTCGATGTCCTTGCCGGCGACCATCATCAGGTCGGCCATCTCGTCGATGATGACGACGATATAGGGCATCGGCACGAGATCGAGGTTCTCGGTCTCGTAGATCGCCTCGCCGGTCTGGCGGTCGAAGCCGGTCTGCACGGTGCGCGAGATCTTCTCGCCCTTCTTGTCCGCCTGGCTGACGCGGGCGTTGAAGCCGTCGATGTTGCGCACGCCGACCTTGGACATCTTGCGGTAGCGGTCCTCCATCTCGCGCACGGTCCATTTCAGCGCCACCACGGCCTTCTTCGGATCGGTGACGACGGGCGTGAGCAGATGCGGGATGCCGTCATAGACCGAGAGTTCCAACATTTTCGGATCGATCATGATCAGCCGACATTCTTCCGGCTTCAGCCGGTAGAGCAGCGACAGGATCATGGTGTTGATGGCGACCGACTTGCCCGAGCCGGTGGTGCCGGCGACCAGCACGTGCGGCATCTTGGCGATGTCGACGATGACCGCCTCGCCATTGATGGTCTTGCCCAGCGCCAGCGCCAGCTTGGCCTTCGTCGTCTCGAAGTCACGGCTGGCCAGAATCTCGCGCAGATATACGGTCTCGCGCTTGGCGTTCGGCAGTTCGATGCCGATGGCGTTGCGGCCAGGGACCACGGCGACGCGGCAGGCGATGGCGCTCATCGAGCGCGCAATGTCGTCGGACAGGCCGATGACGCGTGACGATTTGATGCCGGGCGCCGGTTCGAGCTCATAGAGTGTGACCACCGGACCGGGACGGACGGCGATGATCTCGCCCTTGACGCCGAAGTCCTCCAGCACGCCCTCGAGCAGGCGGGCGTTCTGTTCCAGCGCGTCCTTGGACAGGCTGGCGTCGCGCACCACGTTCTTCGGTTCGGAGAGGAAGTGCAGCGACGGCATTTCGAACTTTTCCGAGCCGATCAGCGATGTCTGCGCCTCGCGCTGGACGCGGGCGCCGGGCACGGGGCGCGCCGCCGGCGCCTCGACGCGGGTGGCTGCGTCGGAGCGGAACGGCTGCACCTTGGCGGTCGGCGCGCCGCGGCGTTGCACGACAGGCTCATCGTCGAAATCGGCATCCTCGCCCGCATTGTCGAAGCGGTCGTCGAAGATGTCGGCATCGTCGGGGTCGAGCGAGGCGCTGCGGTCATTGACCATGGCGGCGAAGAATTCGGGCTCGACGCGGGCGCGGCCATCCTGGCTCATCCGCTGCTCGGCGAACTCCGCCGATTCGACCCGTTCGGCGGCGCGGCGCCAGGCGGTGGAGCGCTGCTCCATCTCCGGCTCGTACTCGTCCCGCTCCTGCCTGCGGCGCACGGCACGGCGGTGCATCCACGCGCGCAGCGACAGCCACCAATGGGTGATGGCGCCGAGCGCCAGGATGCCCTCGTCGCCTTCATCCTCGTCATTGTCGAACAAAAGGTCGTCGTCGCGCGGATCGGCAGCGGGCTCGTCCTCCATCACGGCGAAGCCGTTCTTGCGTCCGATCAGCGCCGAGCCATGGGCGAAGAGCCACAGTGCGGGTGCGGCCAGCAGGATGGCGATGATGCTGGCGATCAGCCCGGTCGGATAGCCGCCGATGACGACGCCGGGGATCTTCAGCACCATGTCGCCAAACACACCGCCGAGGCCCGTCGGCAGCGGCCAGGTCTTGGGCGGCACAACGCAGCCGACCATCGCCGCGGCCAGCAGCGCGAAGCCGAACCAGGACAGCCCGCGCTTGGGCAGCTTGTCGACACCGCGCGCGGAAAACAGCAGGAATCCCCAGATGACCGTCGGAACCAGGGCCGCGACGGCGGCGAGGCCGAAGAACTGCATGGCCAGGTCGGAGAACACGGCACCCGCATAGCCCATGGCATTGGTGACGGTGTTGTTCGTCGCGTGGGAAAAACTCGGATCGGCGACATTCCAGGTGGCAAGGCTGGCAACGCCAAAGGCGGCCAGCGCGAACAGGCCGACGCCGACCAGCCGCCCGACCTGACGCCGCGCGAACGCCTGGATGCCGTGCCCCGTATCGGCCAGCGCAAGCGGTGCTGAAGCCCCTGAACGCATGCTCTTCCCCGTCTGTCATGGTCTCGCCGGGTGCGTGGCGCATTCCGGCAGATTCGGGTCTCAGACTATCGGTGGGAAGGTTAAGGGCGCATTAACTATAAGAGGTCGAGATGATCAAACCTCGTTACCACTGGTTGAGCCGTTTGCTGCTCGAAGAATGGCGCCGAGTGTGGGCGAAGGAGGGTCGCCAATTTGGGTAAAGGCATGCAACCCGTCTTCCTTCGCGTGGCGGCACTGGCCTGGGCAGGGCTCAGTTTGCTGCTCGCTTTGCACTGGTTCGTCGAACTCGGCATGGTGGGCTTCCCGGACGGCTATGTGACGCCCTTCGCCAGAGCGACCGGTCCGCTGCTGCACATCCTCGCCACAGCCTGCCTCGGACAAGGCCTGTATTTTCTGTTCAGAGGTCTTTTCGGCAAGGGATTTGCAGTGCGAGGCCTCGGCCTGCGGGTTTTGATCGCCGCGGTCCTGACAGTGGCGCCTGTGCTGATCGTCAGGAATTGCCCGCATTCCCGGACATGCAGCAGCGCGTATGAAGCGCTGACGAACACCATGATGGACGACGGCGCCGGCGGATAGAGTTGCCGCCTGCCGAAACAATGGCGGACTGCCGGGCCCGCCATTGGTCGTTTGGAACAAAGATCGGGCCTCGGGCCCGACCGGACAAATCAGTTGGCGCCGCCGAGCGCCTGCACATTGGCGCAGAATTCCGCATACGGCTTGCTCATCGCCGCATCCTGGCATTCCTTCTTCATCGCTTCCTGCTTTTCCATCGGCATGGCCATGAAAGCGGTCTTGAAATCCGCCATCGGCTTCATGGTCTTCATGCCGGAATCCGTGAAGAACGGCGCCATGTTGTCGGGCTCATCCAGAGCGCCGGCAAATGCAAAGCCGCTGACCATGGAAAGAGCGAGCGCTCCAAGGCAGATATTCTTGAGGTTCATGAAATGGTTTCCTTCCCTGTTGTTTGGCACGAGCGCCAGAACGACGATCGTCCCCCCAGTTCGAAACCAGAGCGGTCGTTGTTTCCTCAAAAAACCTGATCACATGAACGTGATTGCGCCAAGACGGGCATTGCCGGAATGACTTGCCAAAAAAAGAGGCCCGGATGCGATCCGGGCCTCAATGCGTGAACTCCTTTCGGGAGCATCACGACGGGATGGGAGAATACGAGGCGGCCGAGGCCGCCTCGCACAGGGCTTACGAGTGGTAGGCCGCTTCGCCATGCGAGGTGAGGTCGAGGCCTTCGCGCTCTGCGTCGGCTGTCGGACGCAGGCCGATGATCAGGTCGACGATCTTGTAGAGGATGGCGCTGCCGATACCCGACCACAGCAGGGTCACCAGGACACCCTTGGCTTGCGCCAGGAGCTGGGTGGCCGTGCCGGCATAGCCGGCAGCAAAGTCGGCCGTCGAATAGTCGACAATGCCGGCGCCACCGAGGGCAGGATTGACCAGGATGCCTGTGCCGAGCGCGCCGATGATGCCGCCGATGCAGTGGACGCCGAAGACATCAAGGCTGTCGTCGTAGTCGAACGTGTTCTTCACCACCGAGACGAAGAAGTAGCAGACGAAGGTGGCGACGATGCCGAGCACGATGGCGCCCATCGGGCCGGCAAAGCCGGCAGCGGGCGTGACGGCGACGAGGCCGGTCACCGCACCCGAAACAGCACCAAGCATGGAGGCTTTGCCGCGCAGCAGCGATTCAAGCACGATCCAGGTGACCGCCGCCGCCGCCGTGGCGACGAAGGTATTGATCATGGCCAGCACCGCATAGGCGTTCGCTTCAAGATTCGAACCGGCGTTGAAGCCAAACCAGCCGACCCACAGCAGCGAAGCACCGACCATGGTCAGCGTCATCGAGTGCGGCGCCATGAGATCCTTCTTGTAGCCGCTGCGCTTGCCGATCATGAGCGCGCCGACGAGGCCGGCAATGCCCGCATTGATGTGAACGACCGTGCCGCCGGCGAAGTCGATGGCGCCGAAGCTGAAGATGAGGCCCGTCGGATCGCTATAAGCGCTCGGGCCGCCCCAGAACCAGACCATATGAGCGATCGGGAAGTAGATGAAAGTGACCCACAGGATGACGAAAAGGATCAAAGCGGAGAATTTGACGCGTTCGGCGAAGGCGCCGACGATCAGAGCCGGCGTGATGCAGGCGAAGGTCATCTGGAAGACGACGAACACCAGTTCAGGAATGGCGACACCCTTGGTAAAGGTTTCCGACAGGGTCGTCACATCGACGCCGGAGAGAAACATCTTGGAAAGGCCGCCGACGAAGGCGTTGCCCGGGGTGAAGGCGAGGCTGTAGCCGTAGAAAACCCAGATGATCATGACCACGCTGGTGATGGTGAAGACCTGCATCAGCACTGACAGCATGTTCTTGCTGCGAACCAGGCCGCCGTAGAAAAGCGCAAGACCGGGAACCGTCATCAACAGCACCAGAACGGTGGAAACCATCATCCACGTGGTGTCGCCCTTGTCGACGGTGAAAGCTGGCGCTGCTGCGGCCGCGGCGGGAGCCGCTTCCTGCGCGAATGCGGCGACCGTGCCCAATGCTCCGAGCGCGAACGAGCCGAGCAGCGCGGAGCGCGCCGCTGACTTCAAGGTGGAAGGAATATTCATTGAACTCTCCATTGGAATACGTGATCGCCGCTCAGAGCGCGTCGGTGTCTGTTTCGCCGGTGCGGATGCGCACCGCCTGATCGATGCCGAAAACGAAGATCTTGCCGTCGCCGATCTGCCCGGTCTTGGCGGCGGCGGTGATGGCTTCGACAGCCTTGTCCACCATGTCGGAACTGACGGCGACTTCGATCTTGATCTTCGGCAGGAAGCTGACCGCGTATTCCGCCCCGCGATAGATCTCCGTATGCCCTTTCTGACGCCCGTAGCCTTTGACTTCGGTGACGGTCAGGCCCTGGATGCCGACGGCGGTAAGCGCTTCGCGTACCTCGTCGAGCTTGAACGGCTTGATGATTGCCATCACGATTTTCATAAGGTTTCACCCTTCGCTGTTGCGGTCCCCCGCGTTTGCACACCTTCACCGATCCTAAAAAGCCGGAGAGTGCCCACGAGGATTCAAGCTCCGTGCCAAGTGCCGAAGCAGTGTGTTAACCCATTGTAAACAAAGAGATTGAGGAGCGTTCCGACGCAACCTGTTGATAGCTGCGGCGATGCATCTGCTTAAAAATTGGGCAATTTTTGAAAAATGCCTACTCTGCAGGCGATCGCTTCAGCCGGATCAGCCCTTCCTGCGCGACCGAGGCGATCAGCGTGCCGTCGCGGGCAAACAGCGACCCGCGTGTAAAGCCGCGTGACCCCTGTGTCGACGGGCTGTCCTGCGTGTAGAGCATCCAGTCGTCGAGCGCATGACTGCGATGGAACCACATGGCGTGGTCGAGGCTCGCCGCCTGGATATCGCGGTCGAAAATGGCGCGGCCATGCGCGAAGGTCGATGTGTCGAGCAGCGTCATGTCGGAAAGATAGGCGAGCACCGCCGCCTGGATGGCGCGGTCCGCCGGCACCGGACCTGTGGTGCGGATCCAGATATTCTGCTTCGGCTCCAGCTTTTCGCGGCTGGTGTAATGCTTCAGCATCACCGGCTTCATCTCGATCGGCCGGTCGCGCTCCCAGTAGCGTTTGATGCCATCGGGCACCGCGTCGGCGAATTTGCCCAGCAATTCGCGTTGCGACAGCAATGTGTCCGGCCCCGGAACGTCCTGCGGCATCGGCACCTGGTGCTCGAGACCGACCTCGTCCTGCTGGAACGAGGCTTCGAGCGAAAAGATCGCCTGGCCGTGCTGGACTGCCACCACGCGCCGCGTGGTGAAGGAGCCGCCGTCGCGAATACGGTCGACCTCGTAGACGATCGGCACCTTGGTGTCGCCGGGCCGCATGAAATAGCCGTGCAGCGAATGCACGTGCCGATCGGGATCCACTGTCCGCTGCGCCGCCACCAGCGCCTGGGCGATGGTCTGGCCGCCGAACACGCGCTGCCAGTCGAGCAAGGGGCTGCGACCACGATACAGATTGTGTTCCAGCTTCTCGAGGTCGAGAATGCCGAGAAGCTCGTCCATGGCTGCTGTCATATTTCGCGCCCTCGCCGCAGAAGTGTTATGGCGGTTTCCGACAGGACGGACAGGCAGTCAAGGGTGCAGGACCCGGCGGCGCGCAGGAGCGAAGATGATGGAACGCAAGGCGGACACGAAAACAGGGGCAAACGCGAAAACAGGATCTGGGCTCGATGTCCTGGTCGCCGGCGCCGGCTACGTCGGCCTGGCCGCCGCCGTGTCGCTGAAGCAGGCGCGACCGGGTCTCGCCATCGCTCTCGTCGATGCCGCACCTGCTGGCGCCTGGCAAAGGGATGGCCGCGCCTCGGCCATTGCCGCCGCCGCCTGCCGCATGCTCGACCAGCTCGGCGTGTGGGCCGAGATCGTGCCCCAGGCGCAGGCGATCACCGAGATGATCATCACCGATTCGCGCACCGCCGATCCGGTGCGTCCGGTCTTTCTGACCTTCGACGGCGAAGTGGCGCCGGGCGAGCCCTTTGCGCATATGGTCGCCAACAGGGTGCTGAACGGCGCCTTGCGGGCCAGCGCCGAAAAGCTCGGCATCGACATCATCGAAGGCGTCGCCGTGCAGGGGTTCGAGACCAACGGCGCCGGCATCACCGTTCACCTTGCCGACGGCGCGACCCTGAAGGCCCGCCTGCTGGTCGCCGCCGACGGCGTCAACTCGAAGCTGCGCGACATGGCCGGCATCAAGACGGTGAAGTGGGAATATGGCCAGTCGGGCATCGTCTGCACCGTGGCCCATGAACGCCCGCATAACGGTCGCGCCGAAGAGCATTTCCTGCCGGCCGGCCCCTTCGCCACATTGCCGCTCAAGCCCGGCGAGGACGGCACCAACCGCTCGTCGATCGTCTGGGTCGAGCGTACGCCCGATGCCGAAAAGCTGGTGGCCGGTGACGATCTCCTCTTCGAACACGAACTCGAACAGCGCTTTGGCCTGAAGCTTGGCGAAATCCGCGTTGCCGACAAGCCGCGCGCCTGGCCGCTCGGCCTGACCATTGCGCGCGCCTTCGTCGCACCCCGCATCGCGCTCGCCGGCGATGCCGCCCACGGCATCCACCCGATCGCCGGCCAGGGACTCAATCTCGGCTTCAAGGATGTCGCGGCCCTTGCCGAGGTGATCGTCGAGGCCGACCGGCTCGGCCGGGACATCGGCGCGCTCGACGTGCTCGAGCGCTACCAGCAGTGGCGCCGCTTCGACACGGTGCAGATGGGTGTCACCACGGACGCGCTGAACCGGCTGTTTTCCAACGATATCGGCCCGCTGCGCACCGTCCGCGACATCGGCCTCGGTCTCGTCGAACGCATGCCGCGCCTGAAGGACTTTTTTATCCGGCAGGCGTCGGGACTGTCCGCCGGCACGCCGCGATTGTTGAAGGGCGAGGCGATCTGACCCGCCGCCATGGCAGGGGTGTGTTGAGATTCAGGTCAGGCCGAGCCGAAAATGGCGGATTCCGAGAACCGGAGCGGAGCGTACATTTGGGTACGTGAGCACCGGAAGCGCAGGAAGCTGCCATTTGCAGGCCGGCTCACCTGAATATCAGCACACCCTAGTTGACCTCAAAACCCAGCTTTTGCCGCAGCCGCAATATCCTCTGGTCGGATATCTCCAGGCGTTTCTCGCCGCCCTGGGCGGCGCGGTTGACCATCTGCAGCAGATCGTTTCGCTCGGCGACATCGAGACGTTCGCGTAGAAACGGCGCCAGCTTGTCGATGACAACGGTGGCGTCGTCGACTTGCGCCGCCGCCCATTTGGCATAGATCACCGCCTCGTCGGTCTTCTTCTTGTCGGCGATCTCTGAAATCACCGCGCGGATGACGGCCTCGCGCTGCGGCAGGATGGGCCCATCCTCGGAGACGATTGATGTGATCAGCGTAGCCGCCGCTACGACTGGATCATCGATCGCCGTCAGCGGCGACAGCGCCGCCTGCTTGCGCAGCTTCTTGCGGCGTACCGAGCCCTGAACCCGGCCAATGACATCGGCAACGTCACGCGCGGCCTCGTTCATGGCCTTCATCCGGTACCACCAGAACGCCGCCGCGCCCATCACGCCAAGGATAGCAATCAGGAAAGGCATGTCGAAATCCCCAAGAACCCCGGCGACGATAGGAGAACTCTCGCCTTGCTTCAACACGCAAAAGTTGCGCACGGAACCGAAGCCCGAACGCTCAGCCCGACGCTCTGGTTTTCGAAGCAGCCACAACGCTGGCAGGGCTCTATGACCCCGGTATGTCGTAGATGGCCCGGACCTCGATCGTGCCGAGTTCGGCCAGTGGAATACCAGCGGCAATGTCCAGCGCCGCTTCGAGATCTCCGGCCTCGATCATAACGAAACCAAGCAATTGCTCCTTGGTCTCGGCGAACGGCCCGTCGATGACCAGCCGCTTGCCCTGACGCCGTCGCACGGTTTTGGCTGTTTTCACCGATTGCAGCGCCTGCGCGACGATCAGCAGGCCACTCTCCTCCAGCGCCCGGTCGTAGGCCAGCGAATCGGCGTCGAGCTTGGCTGACCTTGCCGGGGTCAACGCGTGAAGATCCTTTTCCTCACCATAAACCAGGCAGACATATTTCATTTCCAGCCCCCTTGCCGCTGTGAACCATAGGATGCGCCGACGAGCGCATCGGTGTTGCCACTGACCGCCGCCGCATGATCGAGAAGGCATGCCGCGATGCCGATGATGGCAACCGCCGCCAGAAGCCGGCCAAAGCCGGATGCCGGCGGATGCAGCCAGAAGTCTTCTTCTCGTCGCCCGGCCCCGCAGCCAGCACCTTTCCACGATGCCAAAAACATATTGTCCATGTGAACCTCCATCCGGCCACAAATCCGTGGCCATCCGCAGGACGGGCGAAGCGGATCAAAATCGACATTTCTGCACCGGCATTTTTCGGAAAAATCTGGCCACGGTGCCGGCACCGTGCGGTGGTTCAAAGAGCGCAGTGGCCTTCGCGTCCGCGCGCGCTATAGTTGACCGGACGCCGGCTCGACCTCGACAACGAACCCCAACCACGACAACCAAGGAGGAATTCATGGACCGCACCGCAAACGCCGTCTGGAAAGGCAATCTGAAAGAGGGCACGGGCACGCTCGACACCCAGAGCGGAACCTTGAAGGGCACGCCCTATTCGTTCAAGGCGCGCTTCGAGGACGAGAGCGGCAAATCCGGCACCAATCCGGAAGAACTGATCGCGGCGGCGCACGCAGGCTGCTTTGCCATGCAGTTCTCGCATTTCCTGGCCGAGAACGGCACGCCAGCCACCGAACTCGATGCCAAGGCCGTGGTGACGCTGGTTCCCGGCACGGGGATCACCGGCAGCGCACTCACCGTGGTCGGCAAGGTGCCCGGCATCGATGCGGCGAAATTCACGGAGCTGGCCGAGAAGGCCAAGGCCGGATGCCCGGTCTCGAAGGCGCTCGGCGCCATAAACGTATCGCTTGATGCCCGGCTCGGCTGAAAGCGCTGCATCCGTGTAAGACCCGGCGCGAGCGCCCAGGCGCGCGCCGGCCTATGCTCCCAGCGCGTCTAGGCGAGCGCGCAGTGCGGCGACTTCCTGCTCCAATGCCTCCAACCGCGCCTCCAGGTCGGAAGCAGGCAGGGCCGATGCACTGCGCTGCACCGAAAGGGCGGCAACGTCCACCGGGCCGCTGAGGAGATGAACGTAGCGGTCCTCGCGCTGGCCTGGTCCGCGCGGGATTTCCTGGATGAGTGGCGGTCGACGGCCGATCAGCATGTCGAGTTCGGCGCGCAGATCTTCGATCGACGGGAACCGCGCCATGCGCTCGCCCCGCGCCAGCAGTTCATGGGCCGTCTGCGGCCCGCGCAGCAACAGCAGGCCGATCAAAGCGGTCTGCGGCGTGGTCAGCGAGAAGCGCTGCGCCATCTGGTGCTCGTAGCGCTCGACGCGCGAGCCGAACATCTGCCGCACCAGTCCCTTTTGTTCGAGCAGCTTCAGCCCCCGGTGCACCTCGGTCTGCTCCAGTGCCATCACCGGCTCGCGCGCCGTCTTCTGGTTGGCGGCGGCCAGTGCTGCGTTGAGCGTCAGCGGATAGACATCCGGCGTCAGCTCTTTCTTCTCGATCAGGCAGCCGAGGATGCGGGCTTCGCTGGGAGAGAGGATGGGAAGATCGTCGCTCATTGGACTAAAATCCTTTCTGAGGCCGGCGGGACAGCGCCCCCCTCTGTCCTGCGGGACATCTCCCCCACGTGGGGGAGCTCGCCAGCTTCGCCGACAGCGCGTCGTCCTTCAACCCTAAGAGATTGGCTAAGCCGCGATGACAGCCAATCTCCCTCCACGTGGGGAGATGTCCGGCAGGACAGAGGGGGGCGCTACGGATCGCGACATCCGAGGTTGCAGCAAATCCGCTACGCCTAAACCCTTCTCTCCACCATCATCTTCTTGATCTCGGCGATCGCCTTAGCCGGGTTGAGGCCTTTCGGGCAGGTCTGCGCGCAGTTCATGATGGTGTGGCAGCGATAGAGCCGGAACGGGTCTTCGAGGTTGTCGAGCCGCTCGCCGGTGGCCTCGTCGCGGCTATCGATCAGCCAGCGATAGGCCTGCAGAAGCGTTGCCGGGCCGAGATAGCGGTCGCCGTTCCACCAGTAGCTCGGGCACGAGGTCGAGCAGCAGGCGCACAATATGCATTCGTAGAGCCCGTCGAGTTTCTCGCGGTCCTCGTGGCTCTGCAGCCACTCCTTGGCCGGCTCCGGCGACACCGTCTTCAGCCAAGGCTGGATCGAGGCATGCTGGGCATAGAAATTGGTGAGGTCGGGCACAAGATCCTTGACCACCTGCATATGCGGCAGCGGGTAGACTTTTACCGCGCCGGAAATGTCGTCGCAGCCCTTGGTGCAGGCGAGCGTGTTGGAACCGTCGATGTTCATGGCGCAGGAGCCGCAAATGCCTTCGCGGCAGGAACGCCGCAAGGTCAGCGTCGGGTCGATCTTGTTCTTGATCCACAGCAGCGCGTCGAGCACCATCGGCCCGCAATCGTCCATGTCGACGAAATAGGTGTCGATGCGCGGGTTCTCGTCATCGTCCGGCGACCAGCGATAGATGCGGTATTCCCGCAGATTGGTGGCGCCCTCCGGCTTTGGCCAGGTCTTCCCCGGCTTGATCTGCGAATTCTTGGGGAGCGTGAGTTCAACCATGTTCGATCCTCAATACACCCGGGCCTTGGGCGCGATCTTGGCGAGGCTGATGCCGCCGTCCTTTTCAGCCAGCTGCGGCTCGGTGTGCACCGGCCGGTAGGAGAGCGTCACCTTGCCGTCTTCGCTCAGCCTGGCCAGCGTGTGCTTGCGCCAGACAGCGTCGTCGCGCGCCGAAAAGTCCTCGCGTGCGTGTGCGCCACGGCTCTCCTTGCGCGCCTCGGCGCTGTAGACCGTGGTGATGGCATTGGCCATCAGGTTTTCCAGCTCCAGCGTCTCGACCAGATCGGAGTTCCAGATCATCGAGCGGTCGGACACTTTGACGTCCTTCAACTCGCCCCAGATCTGCGAAACGCGCTTGCAGCCGCTTTCGAGGGACTCCTGCGTGCGGAATACGGCCGCGTCTTCCTGCATCGCCTTCTGCATCTTTTCACGCAAGCTGGCCGTCGGCGTCGAGCCATTGGCGTGGCGCAGCCGGTCGAAGCGGTCCATGATCTTTTCGACCGAGGCTTCGTTGGGCGAAGGGATCGCCGACTTGCGGTCGATGACCTGGCCGGCGCGGATCGCGGCCGCGCGGCCGAACACCACAAGATCGATCAGCGAATTCGAACCGAGCCGGTTGGCACCATGCACTGAGGCGCAGCCGGCTTCGCCGACAGCCATCAATCCGGGCGACACCTGGTCTGGATTGAGCGCCGTCGGATTGAGCACCTCGCCCCAGTAATTGGTCGGCACGCCGCCCATATTGTAGTGGACCGTGGGCAGCACCGGAATCGGCTCCTTGGTGAGGTCGACACCGGCAAAGATCTTGGCCGATTCCGAAATGCCCGGCAGCCGCTCATGCAGGACGGCGGGATCGAGATGGTCGAGATGCAGGAAGATGTGGTCCTTGTTCTTGCCGACGCCGCGACCCTCGCGGATTTCCAGCGTCATGCAGCGCGAGACAACGTCGCGCGAGGCAAGGTCCTTGGCTGACGGGGCATAGCGCTCCATGAAGCGCTCGCCCTCGGAATTGACGAGATAACCGCCCTCGCCGCGCGCACCCTCGGTGATCAGGCAGCCGGCGCCATAGATGCCGGTCGGGTGGAATTGCACGAACTCCATGTCCTGCAGCGGAAAGCCGGCACGCGCGGCCATGCCGCCGCCGTCGCCGGTGCAGGTGTGCGCCGAGGTGGCCGAGAAATAGGTGCGGCCATAGCCGCCGGTCGCCAGCACCACCATCTTGGCCGAGAAGCGGTGGATGGTGCCGTCATCCAGGTTCCAGGCGAGAACGCCGGTGCAGGTGCCGTCCGGCTCCATGATCAGGTCGAGCGCGAAATACTCGATGAAGAACTGCGCGTTGTTCTTCAGCGACTGGCCGTAAAGCGTGTGCAGGATGGCATGGCCGGTGCGGTCGGCGGCGGCACAGGTGCGCTGCACCGGCGGGCCTTCGCCATAGTTCATCATGTGGCCGCCGAACGGCCGCTGGTAGATCTTGCCCTCTTCGGTGCGCGAAAACGGCACGCCGTAATGTTCGAGCTCGTAGACCGCGGCCGGCGCTTCGCGCACCAGATATTCCATGGCGTCGACATCGCCCAGCCAGTCCGAGCCCTTGACGGTGTCGTACATGTGCCACTGCCAGGAATCGGGACCCATGTTGGACAGCGAGGCGGCAATGCCGCCTTGCGCCGCCACCGTGTGCGAGCGGGTCGGGAACACCTTGCTGATGCAGGCGGTGCGCAGGCCCTGTTCGGCCATGCCGAGCGTGGCGCGCAGGCCGGCGCCGCCGGCGCCAACAACCACCACGTCGAACTTGTGGTCGACAAAGGTATAGCCTGCCGTGTTGGCTTGTTTCGCGTCCTTGGCCAACTCAGCCTCCGAATGCCAGCTTGAGCAGGGCGAAGATCGAGGCGACGCCGACCGCTATGGTGAAAAATGTATTGAGCGCGATCAGCGCCAGCTTCATGCCTTCGTCATGCACGTAATCCTCGATGATCACCTGCATGCCGAGCCGCATATGGATAAGCCCGGAAATAAGCACCAGGGCCATCACCAGCGCGACGAACGGGTTGGCAAGAGCTGCCCGCACATGTGCGTAGTCGGCGCCGTTGAGCGCGATCAGGAAGCCGACGAAGAACAGGATCAGCGGGATATTGGCGATCGCGGTCAGGCGCTGGCGCCAGAAATGCCCGGTGCCCTCGCGAGCGGAGCCGAGGCCGCGGACCTTCGCCAGCGGCGTGCGCATGTCGGTGTTTTTGCCGCTCATGGTCAGGCTCCCCGCGCCATATAGCCGGCGATCCAGATCAGCAGCGTGAGCAGGATCGAACCGGCCAGCGTCGCCCAGGCGATCTTCGAGGCGGTATGCTTCTCGAGGCCCGCGCCGGTGTCCCAGACCAGATGGCGCACGCCACCCAGCATATGGTGCATCAGCGCCCAGGTGTAGCCGAACAGGATGAGCCGGCCGAGCCAGGTGCCGAAGGCCCAATTGGCCCAATCGAAAGTCGCCTGCGAGCTGGCCGCCGCCATCAGCCACAGGGCGACCAGCAGCGTGCCGAAATACAGCGCCCCACCGGTGATGCGGTGAATGATCGACATCGTCATGGTGATCGGCGGCCGGTACACGGTGAGGTGCGGCGAAATCGGCCGTTCACGTCTGGCAAATTCGCGGGTGGCTGGTGATTTGCTCATGGCTCCCCCAGTTCGGCGTCTCTCTGGAGCCTCAGGTGGAAATGCGGCATTGCCGCTTCCGGTTGCGACTTCGGACAGCCGGTTTCTAATGCTCTTTTTGCACCGCGTCAAAGCCAGAAAACCGTTTCGAAAACGTAATTTAGTCTGACTAAAAGGCCGGCTTAGGCTTCAATCGATTAGGCCGGGAGGCCCGAAGCCGGCTCGATTTCGCTGCAGTGCAACATGTCTGGCCCAAGGGCCCAGCGGTGTTGAGATTAGCGCTAGCGTTTGCAGGTCTGCGGCGTCGACCCCTTCTTCATCACCAGCGCCTCGCGTCCGTCGATCACGATTGCGTCATGCGTGGCCGCCTGGTAGCGGCTGCTCTGGTTGGCGGGCGACGCCGCAAACTCCTCGGTCGCGCCATCGGACCCGACCACACGCAACGACGTACCGAGATTTTGGATGGAGATCATACCGTTGTTGCCGCATCTGTAGGTGGCCGTGCCTATGCCGGATCGCGGCGCGGTAAGGTTGGTGATGATCTTGGCTGCAGCTGCCGGAGGCGCCGCGGCTGCGACGGACTGCTGAGCCGGCGCAGGTGAGACGACGATGGTATTGGCCGCCTTCGGCCCACCGTCCTGTGGCACACAGCCAGCGACGACCCCGAGCAACGGGAAAACGGACGCCCAAATCGGCCGGCGTAGCGCCATATGCTGTCCTCCCGCGCGGCAAACCAGCCGCGATGCTTTGCCAAGATCAAGGTCATCCCGACGCCGAGACGGACACCAGCCGCGATGGTGCGGCCAAGCATGGCCGAATGATGACCACCAGGTTTTCCATCCAGTCGGATATTAACGGATATTAACCATGTTTACCGAGACATCGCCGCCAAACGCGCCGGCCTCTTAACAAAGGTTAAGAAAACGTTAATTTCTGATTCGAGGAGGCTTTCCCTCAGGACACGGAGGACGCCATGCGTTCGAATTCAGGCAGATCGCGCCTTGCGGCGCTCATCGTAGCGGCCTCGGTCGTTGGCCTTGCAGTGCCCGCGCTCGCCGGCGCCCGGCATCAGGATCGCGTCTACGCGGATTCCTTCGGCAATCTCGTTATCGACAGCGCCGCCGGCTACAAGCGCATCATCGTCGGCGAAGGCAAGCTGGCCAAGCAGCTATCCGACTACACCAGCGCCGGCCAGCCCAAGGTGATCTACGAGAACGAAGCCGACGAAATCAGCGGATACAGCGATTGCTACCGGCCGCCTGTGCTGGTGAAGGGCCGCTCCTATATGTACGGTCTCTCCGACGGCGAGATGCCCGAACTCAGCCCCTGCCGCTAGCCTCGATACCGGCTGACAACCAGTTGCCAGCCGGTCCGGCGGAGACGCGCACGCAATCGCGCCCGGCATTCTTCGCCTGATAGAGCGCCTGGTCGGCGCGCCGCATCAGATCGGCAAAGTCTTCGCTCGGATGAAGTTCGGCGACGCCGAAGCTCGCGGTGCAGCGGTTGTCAGCCGGCAGCCCGTCGATGGGCAGCCCGCCAAAGGCGCTGCGCGTCCCCTCGGCGAACAGCCGCGCCGCGGCAAGGTTGGTTCCCGGCAGGATGATGGCGAACTCCTCGCCGCCAATCCGGCCGGCAACGTGATGCGCGGCTGCAGCTTCGCGCAGGAAGCCTGCAAAAGTCTCGATCACCCGGTCGCCTGACGCATGGCCGAAACTGTCGTTGACGCTCTTGAAATGATCGAGATCGGCGATGACCAGCGCGACCGGCACGCCTTGCCGCATCGCGCCAAGCACCGCCAGCTCGGCATGCCGGGTGAAGCCGCCGCGGTTGAGCAGGCGCGACAGCGTGTCCGTTTCCGATTTCGACGTCACTTCGGCGAGCACGTCGCGAACCAGGATGGCCAGCATCAGCAGCGCCAGCGCCAGCGCAAAGACAGTGCCGAGCGATTGCGACACCAGCGCGTAGTTGCTTTGCAGATAGGCCTGCGGATTGGCGCCCCAGCCGCCAAGCGCATGCGCGATGAACGGTTTGGAGGCAAACTGCAGACCGCTCGCCGCCAGCACGGCCATCAACATGCGATCGAGACGGGCAAGCTTTTGCCTCGATGACCAGACAATGGCCAGCCCGACAAACTGCATGACCGCATAGGGAAGCTGGTAAGCCATGATGCGGATCAGCGACTGGCGGGGCAGATCCTGCACGAAATACACAGCTATGGTGGTGGTCAACAGGAACAACAGCATCGGCTTCCAGGGCAGTGCCACGCCGTATTTGCGGGCAAGCCCGCCATTGAACGCAATGGTGGCGGCAAGGAAAACCGCGAAGGCGGCCACGACCGGGAGCCGCGCGTCGGAGAAAGCGGGAATGGAGAATTCGATGGCCGAATAGGCCATGCCCAGCAGATAGCCAAATGCCAGCCAGCGCGCCGGCGCGCGGCCGACATCGTGGAAGGCGACCGCCATGAAGGATGCCGCCAGCAGGCCGGCAACCGACAGATTGATCAACAGGATGAAGTTGGCGCCGCTCATGTTCTCCCGCACCCGCGCCGACAGCTAATCATCGACGGGCGAAGAAGACGTTAACGCCGTCCCGTCCGGGCAGATTCAGCCGGTCTTGAGCGGCTCCGGCAGGAACGCCGTTTCCGGCCGCTCATAGGACAGGCGTACACTGTCGCGGCCGTTCTTCTTGGCTTTGTAGAGCGCATCGTCGGCACGGCGCATCAGCGGCTCCAGCGCCTCGCCACCGCTGCGGGCCGCCACGCCGAAGCTTGCCGTCACCCTCGTTCCCTGGGGAAGTCCGTCGACATGGCCGGCCGAATAGACGGTGCGCACCGCCTCGGCGAACAGCCGGGCCGCGGCAAGATCGCTGAGTGGCAGCAGCACCGCGAATTCCTCGCCGCCGATACGCCCGGCAACACCGCGCGCGCCGGCCGCCGACCGAAGCTTGGCGGCGAAGTCGGCGATCACCCGATCGCCCGCGCCATGTCCATGCACATCGTTGAGCGCCTTGAAGTGATCGAGGTCAGCCAGCACCAGCGCGACCGGGAACCGGGCCGAGGCGCAGTGCTGCAAGAGCCGCATGCCTCGCTCCTCGAAGCCGCGCCGGTTGAGCAGGCCCGACAGGGGGTCGGTATAGGTCTCGGTCTTCAATGCCTTCAACACGTCGAGTGCCGCGGCGGAAAACAGGCACAGCGCGATGAGCAGCGAGAGCAGCGCGTGCGACAGCAGCGCCGTCGTCCAGTAGGACGAGCCATAGAACCCGTCATAGCTGGCGAAGGGCCCATGCGCGATGACGACGGCAAGGGTGCGCACGAAGAAATTGACGCCCGACAGCAGCGACAGCACGAACAGGATTTTTTCGGTCGGGCCGTTGTTGCGCACCGGGCGCAGTTCGGCAGCAACCAGAAGGCTGATGCCGCCGAATGCGAAATTCATCGCCAGGATGCGCCAGGTGAGATCCGGCGCGACGAACAGGAACCAGCACAACGACGCCAGGCCGCCGCCGGCCAGCACGGCGATCCCCACATAGGGCACCTTGCGGCCATAGCGGTGGATAACAGCGCTGGCCAGGCAGCACGCGGCGATGGTGAAGCAGATGTTCGACGTAAGCTTGGTCAGCGGCATCCCGATGGGCAAGGTGAAATACTGCAGCAGGAAGCCAGCCGCCGAGAGACTGTAGCTGATCGCCAAAACGGCCAGATAGGGGCGGTGGCGCTGATAGGACCATAGCACAAGGAACGCCGCGCCGAGCGCCAGCGCGATCGTCGGGTTGAGCAGCGCAATGAGCAGACCCGTGTCCAACCGACTGTGACTTCCCCTGGCTTACGTCAGGGAAGAGCTTAGAGGGCAAGCCCAAACAAGCGGTTAAGCGAAAGCGGTAAGCAGGACCGCCGCTCAAAATAATGTCAGGGAACCGCAGTCCCCAGTCAGCGTTCCTCCGTTCACAATCTGGAGCGACCCATGGCCGACACAATCACACTGACCGACCACGATGCGATCCGCTCATGGGCTGCCGGGCGCGCCGGCTTTCCCGCAATCGTCGACATATCGCCCGAAGCGGGGACGCAGCCCATGTTGAGGCTGGTCTTCGGCCAGCACGCCTATCAGGATCAGGACCAGCCTGAACGGCCGCTCAATGCGGGAGGCTATGAACTCGTCGAATGGGACGAATGGTTCAAGCTCTTCGAGGAACAACAGCTTGCGCTTGTGGTCGCGGCCGAACAGCCGGGACGCCGCGAGGAGTTCCACGAGCTCGTCCGCCGCGACGGAAAGAGCTGACCCGAGCCGGGCGCGGCTCGGGTTCTGTTCAAATCCGGGTTACTTCCACTCGCGGATGTCGACGAAGTGGCCGGCGATCGCCGCCGCGGCCGCCATCGCCGGCGACACGAGATGGGTGCGGCCCTTGAAGCCTTGCCGGCCCTCGAAATTGCGGTTCGAGGTCGAGGCGCAGCGTTCATGCGGCTTCAGCCGGTCGTCGTTCATGGCCAGGCACATCGAACAGCCCGGCTCGCGCCAGTCGAAACCTGCGGCGACGAAGATCTTGTCGAGGCCTTCGGCTTCCGCCTGTTCCTTGACCAGGCCGGAGCCGGGCACGATCATCGCATCGACATGCGGGCTGACCGTCTTGCCTTCGACCACCTTGGCGACGGCGCGCAGATCCTCGATGCGGCCGTTGGTGCACGAACCGATGAAGACGCGGTCGAGCGTGATGTCGGTGATCTTGGTGCCCGGCGTCAGACCCATATAGTCGAGCGCGCGCTGCTTGGAGGTGCGCTTGTTTTCATCGGCGATGTCGTCCGGGTTCGGCACGATGCCCTGCACCGACACGACATCCTCGGGCGAGGAGCCCCAAGAGACGATCGGCGGCAGCTTGGCCGCGTCGAGCACGATCACCTTGTCGAAATGCGCGCCTTCGTCGGACTGCAGCGTCTTCCAGTATTCGAGTGCCGCATCCCAGGACGCGCCCTTCGGCGCGCGCGGCTTGTCCTTGACATAGGCGAAGGTCGTCTCGTCGGCGGCGATCAGGCCGGCGCGCGCGCCGCCTTCGATCGACATGTTGCAGATCGTCATGCGGCCTTCCATCGACAGCGCACGGATCGCTTCGCCGGCATATTCGATGACATAGCCGGTGCCGCCGGCGGTGCCGATCTCGCCGATGATGGCCAGGATGATGTCCTTGGCGGTGACGCCCTCCGGCAACTGGCCGTCGACACGTACCAGCATGTTCTTGGCCTTGCGCTGGATCAACGTCTGCGTCGCCAGCACATGCTCGACCTCGGACGTGCCGATGCCATGCGCCAGCGCGCCGAAAGCGCCATGCGTCGAGGTGTGGCTGTCGCCGCAGACGATGGTCATGCCGGGCAGAGTAAAGCCCTGCTCGGGTCCGATGATGTGGACGATACCCTGGCGGATATCGTTCTCGGAATAATATTCAACGCCGAAATCCCTGGCGTTCTTGGCCAGCGCCTCGACCTGGATGCGGCTTTCCTCGTTCTTGATGCCGAACTTGCGCTCGGGCGAGGTCGAGACATTGTGATCGACCACGGCCAGCGTCTTTTCCGGATGCCGGACTTTACGGCCGGTCATCCGCAGGCCTTCGAAGGCCTGCGGGCTGGTCACTTCATGGACCAGGTGGCGGTCGATGTAGAGCAGGCAGGTGCCGTCGTCCTGCCGGTCGACGACATGGTCGTCGAAAATCTTGTCGTAGAGGGTGCGCGGTGCGCTCATGTGCGTAAATCCGTCGATATGAGAATGGGAAAGAGCAGGTACCGGACCTACGGCCCGGCGAAAGGGACCCGAACAGGTCCGCCTAGGGTAGTCGGCTGGTCAGCGCCCCGGACACGCGCGCGGAGAAGCGCGACGGCAGGCGTTTTCTGTCCTGCAGCACGAACCCCTTGTAGGCCGGATCGCCAAAAAGCTCTTCCATGGCGTGGCTCATATCAATGTTTTGGGTTTTCGGCAATTGCGGCGTGCTTTGGCAGAACCCAAGCCTCTCCGCTCAGATCACTTCAAACACAAACGTCTTCACCAGCGCGTCAGGCTCGGCGATCGCATAGCAGCGGAACCACGGGCTCTCCTCGACCGCCCGCCATTTCCCAGCTTGCTCCAGCTCATCGAACACCGCCTGGAAGCCGCCGCTCTCAAACACCTGGTCGCGCACGGTGAAGATCGCATGGCCGCCCTTACGGGTGATGCGCACCAGCTCGTGCAGGCCGGATGCCGGCGCATGGCTGATGGTGAACACGCCGGTCGAGAAGAAGGCGCGGAAGTGGCCGTCAGGCCATGGCAGCGTTTCGCCCAGCATTGCCTGCTTCAGGTCGCTGTAGGCATTGCGGCTGCCGGCGATCTTCAGCATATCGTGCGAGAGGTCGAGCCCCGCAATGTCGCGGTAACCGAGCGCCTTCAGCGAGGGTCCCGACAGGCCAGTGCCGCAGCCGGCATCGAGCAAGGGGCCATCGCCCGCCGGCACATGACGCGCCACCCAGGCGGTGATCAGGAAAGGCAGGAGGTAGCCGAGCGAGGCGGTCTCGCTGTCATAGGTCGCGGCCCACGCCGCATAGGCCTCCTCAAGCGCTTCCGGCGTGTCGGCCGTATAGACGGAATCCAGCGCCGCATTGGCTTTGTCGACGATCATGGGGACCTCCTCAAGGGGAATGCTCGGGGATCGTAGCGCTGCCTTGGCCGAAAAACTATTCCTCGTGCTGGCGGCGCAGCCGCCGCTCCAGCGCCCTGAGCGCCAGCGACAGGCCGACGGTCAGGATGAGATAGATGTAGGCCGTTATCGAATAGGTCTCGAAGAAGCGAAAGGAGCCGGCGGCGTAGACCTTGCCCATCTGCGTGATGTCGGCAACGCCGAGCACCGAGACCAGCGAGGAATCCTTGACCAAAGCGACGAAATCATTGCCGAGCGGCGGCAGGATGGTGCGGATTGCCTGTGGGAACACGATCAGCCGGAAACGCTGCGCGCGTGTCAGCCCAAGCGCCTTCGCCGCTTCGATCTGACCCTTCTCCACCGCCTGGATGCCGGCCCGGAAAACCTCCGAGATGAAAGCCGAATAGCCGATGGTCAGCGCCATGATGGCGCGCCAGAGCAGCGACACGTCGCGCACCAAAAGCTCGCCGAACAGGCCGGCGTTTTGCAGCGGCGCGGTCAGCGCGTTCCAGGCCGCGACGAAGGCCGGCGCGCCGGCGAAGGCGATCCAGAACAACAGCACCAGGATCGGCACGCCGCGGACGATCTCGACATAGAAGCGCGCGATCTGGCGCAGCCAGCGCGAACCGGACATTCCCATCAGCGCGATGCCGAGCCCAATGGCCGACGCCAGCACGAAGGCGATCACGGTGACGAAGATGGTGACGCCGATGCCCTTGGCGACCGTGGCGAACACCTGGGCATAGAGGTTGCTGGTGGCGACGAAGACGGCCACCGCGATGGCGAGGGCTGCGGCAACGACGAGCCACCAGGGGAAGTCGGCTTTGGACGAAGAGGAAGGCGTTGCCATCAGGCGATGCCGGCCAAGCAGACGTGGGGGCAGAGGGGGGCGTTCAAGCGCGAAGTCAGCGCGAAATCACTGCCCCATCTTGTAATCGAGAAACCATTTCTTGTTCAGCGCATCGAACGTCCCGTCCGCCTTCAACGCAGCGATTGCCGCGTTGATCGGCTTCACCAGGTCGGAACCCTTGGGGAAAATGAAACCGAAATCCTCGGTGCCGAGCGGCCCGCCGATCAGTTTCAGTTTGCCCTCGGAGGCGTCGACATAGCCTTTGCCAGCGGTGCCATCGGTCAAAACGACATCGACGTCACCGGACTTCAGTGCCTGCACGGTCGCGCCGAAGGTTTCGAACAGTTTGATGCGCGGGTTCTGCTCATTGCCGTCGAGCACGCTGTAGACGGCGGTGTAGAAGGGCGTGGTGCCGGCCTGCGCGCCGATCAGCCCGTCCTTGAAGTCGCCGAAGGTCTTGGCGTCAGTGAAGCGGCTCTCATCGCCGCGCACCAGCATGAACTGTTCCGAGCGCATATAGGGGTCGGAGAAATCGACCTTCTCCTTGCGGTCGTCCTTGATGGTGATGCCGGTCATGCCAATGTTGTACTGGTTGTCGGAAACCGCCTGGATCATCGCGTCCCAGGAAGTGTTCTGGTACTCGACGGCAAAATTCAGCCGCTTGGCGATCTCGTTCATCGCGTCATACTCCCAGCCGATCTGCTTGCCGGTCTTGGCATCGATGAACTGCAGCGGCGGATAGGCGTTTTCGGTCACAACCACCACCTTTTTGCCGCCGAGGTCGGGCAGCGCCTGCGCAAAGGCGGCAACGGGCGTCAGGACGAGGGCAAGCAGGCCTGCCAGCAGCAGTTTCGATTTGGTCATGACACACTCCCCGGAAATTGACGGACCCGGACATGGCCGGGCTTGCAGGAAAATACGGCGCCGACTTTAGCTTTCCGCAAGCGTCATGCAAGACGATCCGCTGCGTCAGCGCGCGCGAAAGCGGATTCCGATGCCTTCATTTCCGGGATTCAGGAATGAACGGTGTCGCGGCAGCGATCAGCTCCGCTTCGCGATGCCGGCATCTGCCTTGCGCAAGCCGGAGACGAACCGCGTCAGCGTGCGGTGCAGGGATTTCAACTCGTCGGCATCCAGCGGCAGGTTGCAAAGCATCGCCGCCGGCACGCTTTTAGCCTGCTCACGCAACGCTTGGCCCTTCGCTGTCGGCTCGACCATAACCCGGCGCTCGTCGGCGGGGTCGCGCCGGCGTGTGACCAGTCCGCCAGCCTCCATCCGCTTGAGCAGCGGCGTCAGCGTCGCCGAATCCAGCCCAAGCGCTTCGCCAAGCTCGCCAACCGTGCTTGGAGCTCGTTCCCACAGCGCCAACATGGCCAGATATTGCGGATAGGTCAGGCCGAACGGATCGAGCAGCGGGCGGTAGAGCTTCGTCATCAGCCCGCTTGCCGAATAGAGCGCGAAGCACAGCTGCTGGTCAAGCCGCGGAACGTGAAACGTCCCGATGGCCTCCGCCGGGACGTCGCTGGTGCTCTTTGTCGTCTTTTCCGTCATGCCGCCTTTACCGAAAGCGCTACGTCGACATTGCCCCTGATGGCGTTGGAATAGGGGCAGATCTTGTGCGCCTCCGATACAAGCGCTTCCGCCGCCGCCTGATCAAGGCCTTTCGTTTCCGCCGCGAGCGCGACGCCGAGCTTAAAGCCTTCCCCATTGGGAAGCAGGCTGACGGTGGAGGTTACCCCGGCATCCGTCAGCGACAGCTTCTGTTTGCGCGCGACGAAGCGGATGGCGCTTTCGAAGCAGGCGGCATAGCCGATTGCGAACAGTTGCTCGGGATTGGTGGCGCCCCCCGGCCCGCCGAGCTCCTTGGGCATTGCCAGATCGACCTTGAGCAGACCGTCGCTGGTCTCGCCATGACCGGCGCGGCCGCCGGTGACGTGAGCCTGTGTGGTGTAGAGTGCCATATCAAATCTCCAATTACCTTGTGTACGATTATTTAGTGCACAAGGTAATGCGCCGTCAACAGCCGGCTCCTGTGTCTGGCGCTGAAAGCGTTCACAGTCTGGTGAAACGAAAAAAGGCGGCCGAAGCCGCCTTTTTGAATGGGATGTCCGAAAACCTTATTCGGCGGGGGTCGCTTCCGCGGCGGCCTTGGCTGCTGCTTCGGCCTCGGCGGCGGCCTTCTTCTCGGCGGCGTCCTGGGCGGCCTTCTCGACGGCCAGGGCCTCGGCTGCTGCCACCTTCTCGGCCTCGATGCGGGCCTTCTCGGCGTTCAGCGCATCGCGCTCCTCATCATTCAGCTTGCGGGCGCGCACGCCGGTGTTTTCCGAAATACGGGCCGATTTGCCGCGACGATCGCGCAGGTAATAGAGCTTGGCGCGACGCACCTTGCCGCGGCGAACGATTTCGACGCCTTCAACCATCGGCGAGTAGACCGGGAACACGCGCTCGACGCCTTCGCCGTAGGAAATCTTGCGAACCGTGAAGTTCTCCTGGAAGCCGGCGCCTGCGCGGGCGATGACGACGCCCTCATAGGCCTGGACGCGGGTGCGGGTGCCTTCGGTCACGCGGACCTGGACGCGCACGGTGTCGCCGGGCTGGAATTCGGGAAGCTTGCGCTTGGCTTCGATCTTGGCAGCCTGTTCGGCCTCGAGCTGACGGAGGATATCCATCTCAAAAGTCCACTTCTTGTTCTTCCGACAGTCAGAGCGTCCGACACTCGCCTTGCAGTTCCATTGACCGCTTGGCTATGCCTTTTGTCTCCAAGACATTTGTCTTTGAAACATCAGGCAGGGGCGACTACACCGTCATTGTTGACGGGTCCGGCAGATTCTTTCTGGCCGGTACGGGCGGGCACATACAGCTATTTCGCCGCTTTGTCACGCCTTGGCAGCGCATTTTCTGCTCGCATGGCACCATCGTAATCCTGCCGTGCCGGGTTGCGCCGGTCGTTCAGGCTTTCTAAGCCTGAAATAACACAGTTTTGAGCGGCCGCAATTCATGTCTGTCTTCGATGCCATCCTGCTGTTTCTGGCGGGCTTTCTGTCAGGCGCCGCCAATGCGGTCGCCGGTGGCGGCACCTTCATCACCTTCGGCGCCATGACGTTGGTCGGCCTGCCGCCGATCGTCGCCAACGCCACCTCCTCGGTGACGCAATTTCCAGGCTACATCACCTCGACCCTCGCCTACTCGGCCGATATCAGGCACTTCTGGCGCGGCGCGCTGCTGCTGTGCCTGATTTCGGCCGTGGGTGCACTGGCCGGCGCGCTGATCCTTTTGGCGCTCGACAATCCGTCGTTTCGCGCTCTGGTGCCGTGGCTGCTCTTGGCCGCGACGGGCCTGTTCGCCGCAGGCCCCTGGCTGAAGCCGGTGCCGAAACCCGGCCATGAAGCGGCCGTTGGTTCGGTGGCCGGCTCCCTGGCGCAGTTTCTCACCGCCATCTATGGCGGCTTCTTCGGCGCCGGCATGGGCGTGATGATGCTGGCGACGCTCGGCCTGACGCAAGCCGGCGACTATCACCGGCTGAACGCGTTGAAGAACATGCTGGCCATGGTCATCGCCGCTGTTGCGATCGTCGTCTTCGTCTCGGGCGGCGTCGTCGCCTGGCCGCAGGCGATCATCATGATCCCGGGCGGCGCGCTGGGCGGCTATGCCGGCGTCTGGATCGCCAAGCGCGTGCCGCAAAACGCGGTGCGTGGCTTCGTCGTCGCTGTCGGCCTGTTTTTGGCTTTCTACTATTTTGCCAAGGGCTGAGCAGCGGCAAGCAGGTCCGGACGCCTCTCGGCTGTCAGTCTTTCAGACTCCGCTCGCCGCCATGCGGCGATCTTCTTGTGATTGCCCGAGATCAGCACCTCGGGAATGTCACGGCCTTCGAACTCCTGCGGCCGCGTATAGTGCGGATGTTCGAGCAGGCCGTTCTCAAAGCTCTCCTCCTCGCCCGACACCGCGTTGCCCATCACGCCGGGCAACAGCCGCACCACCGCGTCGAGCAGCACAAGGGCGGCCGGCTCACCACCCGAAAGGATGAAATCACCGATGGAGACTTCCTCCAATCCCCGCGCGTCGATCACCCGCTGGTCGACGCCTTCGAAGCGGCCGCACAGGATGACGGCGCCCGGCCCGGCGGCCAGTTCGCGCACGCGCGCCTGGGTCAGCGGCTTGCCGCGCGGGCTCATCAGCAGCCGAGGCCGCGCATCGCCTTCCGGCGAAGCATGGTCGATGGCTTTCGCCAGCACGTCGGCGCGCATCACCATGCCGGCGCCGCCGCCGGCGGGCGTGTCGTCGACGGTGCGGTGGCGGTCGGTGGCGAAGTCACGGATCTGGATCGCCTCCAGCGACCACGTCCCGGCCTCGAGCGCCCGGCCGGCCAACGACAGGCCGAGCGCGCCGGGAAACATTTCGGGGTAAAGCGTCAGCACGCAAGCCGAAAAACTCACCGGTTGCCCCCGGCATCGCTCGGTCCGCGCGGCCTGCCCTTCGGATCGAAGTCTTCCTCGCGCGGGCCATCGCCATCCTCGTCGTCGATCAGCCCGGCTGCCGCCGGATCGACTCGGACAAAACCCTCGGCGATCGACACTTGCGGTACGGCGGCCTGTGTGAACGGGATCAGCAGGCCCTTGCGCCCGCCCAGCGTCACGTCGAGAATGTCGCCGCCACCGAAATTGTGCACCGCGACCACCTTGCCAAGCACGGCACCCGTATCGTCGCGGACTTCGAGGCCGACAAGGTCGGCATGATAGAATTCGTCTTCCTCGCCATCGTCCGGCAGCATCGAACGGTCGACGAACAACTCCGTGCCGGCCAGCGCCTCGGCCGCGTTGCGGTCGGCGACACCTTTGAAGCGCACCACGACCACGGTGTTGGCGGGCCTGATGTCGATGATCTGGAAGGCGCGCCCGTCCCTGGCGTAGAGCGGCCCGTAATCGGCCAGCGCCAGCGGTTCACCGGTGAAGGTCTTCACCCGCAATTCGCCCTTGATGCCATGGGCGGCGCCGATCACGGCCATCTGGACGGGGTTCTGGGGCTTGCTCATGGCGCTTTTACCTTCGTCATCCACGGGCGGAGCAGGCGCGAAGCGACTGCGCAGACCCGAGGATCCATTCCGTTACGGCGACCAAAAAGCACGGCAGTTCAGAAAGGGTCACGAGTCTCGTTCCTGCCAACTCTTTATTTGCAAACACTTCGCGTGGTCTCCACCGCAAAGCTATCAGACTTGTAACGCAGCAACGCTCGCAGGTCACGGCATGGATCCTGGGGTCTCCGCGACGTCGCTTCGCTCCTGCTCCGCCCCAGGATGACGAAGGGGGCGGGCATTTCAGCCAATCACCAAGGTAGTCACCTGCCACCAATCGATGGTCTCCTAACCTCAGCCGGCTGTCATTTCAATGACGGCTCTTCACCGCTTCCTAACCCGAATACCCGAAAATGCCGCCATGCAGGAATTCCTGATCCCGGCCAAACCCGATCTCCAGGCGGCACGCGAAAGCTGGCTGAAGATGCTGGCGCGAGAGCGCCGGCTGTCGCCGCAAACGGTCGAGGCTTATGAGCGCGACACGCGCCAGTTCCTGCATTTCCTCACCGGCCATTGCGGCGGCTCACCCGGCATTTCGGACATCGCCGATCTGCGCCCGGCCGACCTGCGCGGCTTTCTCGCGGCGCGGCGCAACGCCGGTGCCGGTGCCCGCACGCTGGGCCGGGGTCTCGCCGGCATCCGTTCGCTGCTGCGTTTCCTCGAGCGGCGCGGCCTCGCCAATGCGGCCGGGGCGGCAGCACTGC
The DNA here is from genome assembly GCF_055811155.1 of Mesorhizobium sp. WSM4822. Lineage (NCBI taxonomy): Bacteria > Pseudomonadati > Pseudomonadota > Alphaproteobacteria > Hyphomicrobiales > Phyllobacteriaceae > Mesorhizobium > Mesorhizobium sp. WSM4822. The sequence continues at coordinate 480,013 of NZ_JBVVQM010000003.1, forward strand.
GCGCGCCGCGCCAGCCCAAATCACTGCCCAAGCCGCTGACAGCGAGCGATGCCAAGCATGTTGTTTCCATCGAAGGCCAACTGGCGGAGGAACCGTGGATCGCAGCGCGCAACGCCGCCGTGCTGACACTGCTCTACGGCTCCGGCCTGCGCATTTCCGAGGCGCTCGGCCTGGCCGGCGCCGATCTGGCGTCGGCGGCCGACACGGTGCTGCGCGTCACCGGCAAGGGCGGCAAGACGCGCCTGGTGCCGGTGCTGCCGGTGGCGCTCAGGGCGATCGCCGAATATCGCCGGCTCTGCCCCTACCATCTCGACCCCAAGGGCCTGTTGTTTCGCGGCGCCCGCGGCGGCCCGCTCAACCCGGCCATCGTCCAGCGCGACATGGCCAAGCTGCGCTCGGCGCTCAACCTGCCCGATACCGCGACGCCGCATGCGCTGCGCCATTCCTTCGCCACGCATCTGCTCGGCCGCGGCGGCGATTTGCGCACCATCCAGGAACTGCTCGGCCACGCCAGCCTGTCGACGACGCAAATCTACACCGGCGTCGACACCGCTAGGCTGCTCGAGATTTACGAATCAGCCCATCCACGGGCATGAACGCCAGTAGCGTCGCATAGTATCGGTGGCCAAACGTTCACCATTGGCCGAAAGCCTCCCCAACGTCGTCATCCCTGGGCGAAGCAGGAGCGAAGCTCCGTCGCGGAGACCCTGGGATCCATGCCGCGACCTTTGCCATGGAGTGCTGCGGAGCGGAATTCTGCACTGTTGCAGGTTCCAGAGTCCCGGCATGGATCCTCGGGTCTGCGCCGCGTCGCTACGCTCCCTGCTCCGCCCGTGGATGACGAAGAAATGGGCGTTTCCGCTAATCATTGAGTCATGAGCACCATCGACGTCCGCTGAGGGCGATAGCCGGTCGAAGACAATTTCGCAGTACCAATTAACCGTTTTGCCGCTTTTCGGTTCTAGGAATGGGATCATGAAACGCGTCATCGCCATCGCCGACCGTGCAGCTTCCGTGTCGCTGAAGCTGCTCGTCGCGCTCAACGTTCTGTTCTTCCTGTCGTTTCTCGCCGCGCTGCTGTTCGCGGCCGGCAAGGCGCATGCCGAAATCCCGACCTGCACCGGCGCCGACATGCTGTCGGCCTTGCAGAAGAACGATCCGGCGACCTACCGCAAGATCGAAGCGGAAGCCGCCGCGACACCGAACGGCAAGGGCCTGTTGTGGAAGCTGGAAAAGCCCGGCGAGAAGCCGTCCTTCCTGTTCGGCACCATGCATATGACCGACCCGCGCGTCACCACGCTGCCTCCCGACGCGCAGAAAGCCTATGACGCCGCCGGCACCATCGTCATCGAAACCACGGACGTGCTCGACAAGCAGAAGATGATGGTCGCGATGCTCAAGGACCCGGACCTGATGATGTTCACTGATTCGACGACGCTGGCGTCGCTGCTGTCGCCCGACGATGCGGCGGCCATGAACGCCGCACTCGACGCACGCGGCATTCCTCCGGCAACGGTTGCCAAGATGAAGCCGTGGATGCTCTCGGCCATGATGGCACTGCCGGCCTGCGAGCTGGCCCGCCAGTCAGGCGGCGCCCCGGTGCTCGATGTCAGGCTGGCGGAAGGTGCAAAGGCTTCCGGCAAGCCGGTGGAAGGATTGGAGACTGCTGAAAGCCAGTTGCGCGCCATGGCCTCGCTGCCGCTGGCGTTTCACATGAAGGGCCTCGTCGACACGCTGAAGCTCGGCGATAAGATCAACGACATCAACGAAACCATGATCGTGCTCTACCAGCGCGGCGACACCGGAATGTTCTGGCCGCTGTTTCGCGCGGCCATGCCGGAAGGCACGGACGACCCCGCGGGCTATGCGGCATTCGAGGAAACCATGATCACCAGCCGCAACAAGGTGATGGTCGAGCATGCCGAACCGATCCTTGCCAGGGGCAACGTCTTCATGGCGGTCGGCGCCCTCCACCTTCCCGGCCCCGAAGGCTTGGTCGAGGACTTCCGCAAGGCCGGTTACACCGTCACGCCTATAGGACTTTAGCTACTTAAGTTTACTTCGCCTCGATCTGGGCCAGCATCGCCGGAACGATGATCCGGTGGAACGGCATGATGATCGCAAGATAGGCGCGGCCGAGCCAATTGTGCGTCTTGACGATCGTCGTCGCGGCCACCTCTTGCCGGCCCATGCCGAGATCCCTGACTTCGACCAGGACACGGAAATCGAGATGCCGGTCGTCGAGGCCAAGCACAACCTTGCCGGGAAACTGGCTGATGAGCGGAAATATCCCGATCCGGCCTGACGGCAACACCGCAGCTTCCGAGCCCGTCTTCAGCCGGAACGGCTTGACGGCAAGGTTGCGCAGCGCCATGAGCCTGCCGACCCAGGGCGGCGTTCGCCCCAGGGCGTGTTCCGCCGCGCCGAGTGCCGTTAAAGAAAGACCCTGGGTGATCAGCACAAAGCGGTCGGCGAACTGGGCTCCGGCGAGAACATCGCAGTGATTCGGGACAAACTCTGCTATGGGATTCGTCACGACAAAAATCCTCCGGAAAAACCCATAGTAGGCACCAACTTGGCGCGTTGCGTGGCGAAACAACGCCATTCCGGCGCCGGAACGGCGGGATTGTCCTTGTTTTTGGCGTTTTCCAACCCTAGCGTGAAACCAGTTCAATGATTGCGCGTTATATGGTGTTGATTGATATTTTTCATCCACGGAGGACACTTTTATGGCGAACGCACCGAATCCAAACGACCCGTTCAATCCCAACACCACCAACACCACCATCAAGCAGAGCGGTGGCGGCGGTAGTGGCTGGCTGATTGCGCTGGTCGTCGTTATTCTGGCGGTTGTCGCGTATTATATTTTCGGAAGAAGCGGTGAGCACCCGGCACCCGCCGAGCCGCCGGCGGCCAGCACACCGGCACCCGCACCGGCACCGGCGGAACCGATGAAGCCGGCCGAACCTGCGCCAGCACCCGCGCCTGCTCCGGCGCCTGCAGAACCGGCGCCTGCCCCGGCGCCTGCACCGGCACCGGCCCCAGCGCCTGCACCGGCCAACTGATCGGCTCGATATCAAATACGAACGGCCCGCCGAAAGGCGGGCCGTTTTGTAGGGATCGCTACGTTCGTCACCCTTGGGCTTGACCGAGGATGGTGCCTTTAGATGTGGATCGGCTTGAAGAACGTTGCCAGCGCCGCCTCCTTGATCGCCTCCGACATCGTCGGATGCGCGTGGCAGGTGCGGGCGAGATCCTCCGACGAGCCGCCGAATTCCATCAGCACCGCCGCCTCGTGGATCATCTCGCCTGCGCCGAAGCCGACAATATGCACGCCGAGTACGCGGTCGCTCGCCTTGTCGGCGAGGATCTTCACAAAACCGTCGGTGTGCAGCATGGCGCGCGCCCGGCCATTGGCGCTGAACGGGAATTTTCCGACCTTGTAGTCGATGCCGGCCTTCTTCAACTCTTCCTCGGTCTTGCCGACGGAGGCGATTTCCGGGCTGGTGTAGACGACGCTCGGAATGACGTCATAGTTCACGTGGCCGGCCTGGCCGGCAATGGTTTCGGCCACCGCCACGCCCTCGTCCTCGGCCTTGTGTGCCAGCATCGGCCCGGCGATGACATCGCCGATGGCATAGATGCCCGCGACATTGGTCTTGAGATGGCCATCGGTCTTGACCCGGCCGCGCTCGTCGACCTCGACGCCGGCTTCCCCGAGGCCGAGACTGTCGGCATAGGCGCGGCGGCCGGTGGCGATCAGCACGGCATCGGCCTCGATCGTCTCGGCGGCGCCGCCCTTGACCGGCTCGAAGGTGACGGTCGCACCCTTCTTGGCCTTGGCGACACCGGTGACCTTGGCGCCGAGCTTGAACTCGAAACCCTGCTTTGAAAGCAAGCGCTGGAACTGCTTGGAAACCTCGCCGTCCATGCCGCCCAGGATGGTGTCGAGGAATTCGACCACGGTGACCTTGGCGCCGAGCCGTGCCCACACCGAGCCGAGCTCGAGCCCGATGACACCGCCGCCGACCACCACCAGATGGCCGGGAACCTTGTCCAGCGACAAAGCGCCGGTCGACGACACGATCACCTTCTCGTCGATGTCGACCTTGACGCCGGGAATGCCGGCGACATCCGAGCCGGTGGCGATGACGATGTTCCTGGTCTCGATCTCCTCGACCTTGCCGTCCTCAGCCGTCACCGACACCTTGCCGGCCGCGACCACCTTGCCAGTGCCGCGAAAGCTGTCGATCTTGTTCTTCTTGAACAGGAAGGCGACGCCGTTGACGTTCGACGACACCGTCGCATCCTTGTGCGCCATCATCTTCTTCAGGTTCAATTTCGGCGCCGATATCTCGACCCCGAGCGTGTCGAAGGAGTGGCCGGCCTCGGCGAACATCTCGGAGGCATGGAGCAGCGCCTTCGACGGGATGCAGCCTATGTTGAGGCAGGTGCCGCCGAAGGTGGCGTTCTTCTCGACCACCGCGACCCTGAGCCCGAGCTGCGCCGCCTTGATGGCGCAGACATAGCCGCCCGGTCCCGATCCGATGATAACGACGTCATAAGCCATGATACTGTCCTTCTGTTTGAGCATGATGCCGTGTGACGCGGTTTTCGGATAACATCCTGCTCGATCTGCTTGAGAGCGCTCAGCGGCCGCCGCTTACATTCAGGATCGCGCCCGTCGTGTAGGACGCGGCGTCGGAGAGAAGATAGAGAACCGCGCCCGCGACTTCATCCACTGTACCGGCTCTTTTCATCGGCAGCAGGTCGCGGAACCGCTCCACCCTGTCCGGCTGCCCGCCTGAAGCGTGGATGTCCGTGTCGATGATGCCAGGGCGCACCGCATTGACGCGAATGGCTTCCAGCGCCACCTCACGGGCGAGCCCGATGGTGAAGGTGTCGATGGCGCCCTTGGAGGCGGCATAATCGACGTACTCGCCCGGCGAGCCCAATGTCGCCGCGGCCGACGAGATGTTGACTATGGATCCGCCCGACCCGCCATGGCGGGTCGACATGCGCTTCACCGCCTCACGGGCGCAGAGGAACGAGCCTACGACATTGATGCGCATCATGCGCTCCAGCCGCGAAACATCCATCTCGTCGACGCGCGCCTTGACGTCGACGACGCCGGCATTGTTGACGAAAGCATCGAGCCGTCCATAGGCGCGGTCGACGGCCTCGAACATGGCCACGATATCGGCCTCGCTGCCGACATCGCCCTTGACCGCAAAAGCCTCGCCGCCGGCAGCCTCGATCTCCGCGACCAGTGCATCGGCGGCGTCCTGATTCGCAGCGTAGTTGACCGCGACCCTGTAGCCGGCCTTCGATCCAAACCGGCAGATCGCCGCGCCGATGCCGCGGCTGCCGCCGGTGACCAGCAGCACCTTTTGCGTCCCGCTCATTCCTGGCATCCCTTCAAGGCAAACACATCCCCCGGCACTTTCGAAAACCCGCTGCCGCCATAGGCACTGGATTGGCGCAACGCTGGCCCGAGATCCGGCAGTATCAGCGTCTTCGGCGCTTCGACACCTTCGGCCGGCAGCAGCCCGATGTTGCCCTTGTCATCCGCCGTGTAGATGACGCCATGCCAGGGCGTGCAGGCGGCAAGCTCCTCGCCGGTGACGTCGCCCTCGGGGCATTTGTACATCAGCGCGCCGTTCGGCCGTGACACGCCCTCGTTCCACATGACGATACCGTTCAGCACCACATCGTTGTCGAGGATCATGCGGAAGCTGTTGGTGACGGTCGCCGAGGTGCCGGTCGGCGTGAAATCGATCTCGCTGCCGCCCTGGGCGTCTCCATAGACGGCGAGTTCTATCGGGCAGGCGGCATAGGCTGCCGCCGGGATCATCGCCGCACCGACCGCTATCGATGCGGTAGACAGGCTTTCGGACAAGAAAGAACGGATCGTCACTGCTATCCGCCTTGAACAGCTTGATCGAGGATGAAGACCGTCGAAAGAAAATAATCTACCTCGAACGCAACGTTTTCATTCCTGTCGACCGGAACCGCATTAACCTCGTATTTGAGGGTCAAGATGCGAGAACTCTCCGCCAGCTCAATATAAACGTCGCGCTCACGACCGCCGCTGATTGCCCACTTGAATTCGCTCTTGTTCAGGAACTGCAATGCCTTGGGCAAGGTATGTATGGCTATGGGCTTTGTGCCTGCAAAAATCACAGGATGCCGGCCCAAATCGACGTCCAGATGGCCGTACCAAGTCGCCATCGTTCCACCCGATTGCAATCTTCCGAAGACAGGCTCGACGCTAATCGACCTCAGATGAAAATCGGGACTGAAGAAGAACTCGCAATTTCTACCATAGATGCACCACGCTGACTCCGCGTCCTCGTGGCGATAATGATTGTCCGCCCGCACATCCTCCGGATCGATCAAGCCTCGCACCGTTTCACGGCTGCTTTTTCCGAGTTCAATCGGACCCGCCCGGCCTGTCGTAACAAGCTCGAACAGATCGATTGGCTCGACAGATTCAGCCACCGCGTCAGCCTTAGAGATCAAGCACCAGCCGTTCCGGATCCTCCAGGCTTTCCTTGACGCGGACCAGGAAGGTCACCGCTTCCTTGCCGTCGACGATGCGGTGATCGTAGCTGAGCGCCAGGTACATCATCGGCCGGATCACGATCTCGCCGCCGACCACGACAGGCCGGTCCTGGATCTTGTGCATGCCCAGAATGCCCGACTGCGGCGCGTTGAGGATCGGCGTCGACATCAGCGACCCGTAAACGCCGCCGTTGGAAATCGTAAACGTGCCGCCCTGCATGTCGGCGACCGACAGCTTGCCGTCACGCGCGGCGATGCCCAGCCGGCCGATATCCTTTTCGATCTCGGCGATCGACATCTGGTCGGCATTGCGCACCACCGGCACGACAAGACCCTTCTCGGTGCCGACGGCGACGCCGATATGGGCATAATTCTTGAAGATGATGTCGGTGGCGTCGATCTCGGCGTTGACCGAGGGGATTTCCTTCAGCGCATGCGTAACGGCCTTGGTGAAGAAGCCCATGAAACCGAGCTTCACGCCGTGCTTCTTTTCGAACACGTCCTTGTACTTGGTGCGTAGCGCCATCACCGCTGACATGTCGACCTCGTTGAAGGTGGTCAGCATGGCTGCGGTCGACTGCGCCTCCTTGAGACGGCGGGCGATGGTCTGGCGCAGTTTGGTCATGCGCACGCGCTCCTCGCGCGACGCATCGTCGCCCGAGGACGGCGCGCGTACGGCAACCGGTGCAGGTGCCGCCTTCGGCGTCTCCGCCGGCTGCGACGGCGCACCCTTGGAGATGGCGTCGAGCACGTCGCCTTTCAGCACCTGGCCACGCTTTCCCGAACCGGAGATCTGGTCGACCGAGAGATTGCTTTCGGCGATCAGTTTCGCCGCGGCCGGTGCCGGTGGCATGGTGCGCGGCTCGACCGGGCCGGCATCGCCGGCGATCTTGGCGGTCTCGGCCGCGGCCTGCTTGCCGGTCGATGCTGCATCCGGCGACGAGGCCTGCGACACCGCCTGCGGCTTGGTCGCTGGTGCGGCGGCAGTGCCACCTGCCGAAATCGAACCGAGCAGCGCACCGACACCGACAGTCTCACCTTCCTTGGCGGTGATTTCGCTTAAGGTTCCGGCAGCGGCGGCAGGCACCTCCACCGTCACCTTGTCGGTCTCGAGCTCGACCAGCGGCTCGTCGGCGACGATCGCGTCGCCGACCTTCTTGAACCATTTGCCGATGGTCGCTTCGGTGACGGATTCGCCGAGAGTGGGAACGCGGATTTCGGTAGCCATTGTGCCTGTCCGTTTTCTTTCGGTTCTGTTATTCGCCCAGATCTTCTCTATTCGCCGAGCGCGTCTTCGAGCAAGGCGGCGAGCTGGGCGAGATGCTTCGACATCAGTCCGGTCGCCGGCGAGGCGGCGGCCGGACGGCCGGTGTAGCGCACCCGCTGATGCTTGGCATCGATATGCGCCAGCACCCATTCCAGATAGGGGTCGATGAACGACCAGGCGCCCATGTTCTTGGGCTCCTCCTGGCACCACACCATCTCGGCATTGCGGAAACGCGACAGTTCGGTGATCAGCGCCTTGGCCGGGAACGGATAAAGCTGCTCGACGCGCAGCAGATAGATGTCGTTGATGCCGCGCTTCTCGCGCTCCTCGTAGAGGTCGTAATAGACCTTGCCCGAACACAGCACGACGCGGCGGATCTTCGAATCCTTGGTCAGCTTGATCGCCTGGCCGGAAAGCAGCTGCGCATCGTCCCACAGCAATCGGTGGAACGAGCTTTCGCCCGAAATTTCCGGCAGCGTCGACACCGCCCGCTTATGGCGCAGCAGCGACTTCGGCGTCATCAGGATCAGCGGCTTACGGAAGTCGCGCTTCAGCTGCCGGCGCAATATGTGGAAGTAGTTGGCCGGCGTCGTACAGTTGGCCACTTGCATGTTATCTTCGGCGCAAAGCTGCAGGAAGCGTTCGAGCCGGGCCGAAGAATGTTCCGGACCCTGGCCTTCATAGCCATGCGGCAGCAGGCAGACGAGGCCCGACATTCTGAGCCACTTGCGTTCACCCGAAGAGATGAACTGGTCGAACACCACCTGGGCACCGTTGGCGAAATCGCCGAACTGCGCTTCCCACAAGGTCAGCGCCTTGGGCTCGGCCAGGCTGTAGCCATATTCGAAGCCCAGCACCGCCTCTTCCGACAGCATCGAGTTGATGACTTCGTAGCCGGCTTGAGCCGCCGACAGATTGTTGAGCGGGATGTAGCGGGTCTCGTCGCGCTGGTCGTAAAGGACCGAGTGACGCTGCGAGAAGGTGCCGCGTTCGGAATCCTGCCCCGACAGGCGGATCGGATTGCCGTCGAGCAGGATGGCGCCGAAGGCCAGCGCCTCGGCCGTCGACCAGTCGATGCCTTCGCCGGACTCGATCGCCTGGCGGCGGTTTTCGAGGAAGCGGATGATCGTCTTGTGCGCCTCGAAATCCTTCGGCACCTCGGTCAGCTTCTTGCCGATTTCCTTCAGCGTCTTCACCGGCACGGCGGTCTTGCCGCGCCGCTGTTCGTCCTGATTGTCGGCGGTGCGCAGGCCCGACCAGGCGCCGTCCAGCCAGTCGGCCTTGTTGGGCTTGTAGTGCTGGCCGACTTCCCATTCGGATTCCAGATGCGCCCGCCAGTCGGCCTTGAGCTGGTCGAGCTCGGCCTGGGTGAGGTGACCCTCGGCGATCAGCCGGTCGCCGTAGATCTGCACGGTCGTCTTGTGGGTGCGGATGTTGCGGTACATGATCGGCTGGGTGAAGGCCGGCTCGTCGCCCTCATTGTGGCCGAAGCGGCGGTAGCAGAACATGTCGACCACAACAGGCTTGTGGAACTTCATGCGGAATTCGATCGCCACCTTGGTGGCGTGCACCACGGCTTCCGGGTCATCGCCATTGACGTGGAAGATCGGTGCTTCAATCATCTTGGCGACGTCCGACGGATAGGGCGACGAGCGCGAGAAGCGCGGATTGGTGGTGAAGCCGATCTGGTTGTTGATGATGAAATGCAGCGTGCCGGCGACGCGGTGGCCGCGCAGACCGGACAGGCCGAGGATCTCGGCAATCACGCCCTGGCCGGCGAAGGCGGCATCGCCATGCAGCAAGAGCGGCAGTACCTTGGCGCGCTCTTCCAGCGGCACGATCTCCTCGCGGCTGCGGCCGAACAGGTAATCCTGCTTGGCGCGCGCCTTGCCCATCACCACCGGATCGACGATTTCCAGATGCGAGGGATTGGCGGTCAGGGACAGATGCACCTTGTTGCCGTCGAACTCGCGGTCCGACGAAGCGCCCAGATGGTACTTGACGTCCCCCGAACCCTCGACCTCGTCAGGTGCGGCCGAGCCGCCCTTGAACTCATGGAAGATGGCGCGGTGCGGCTTGGCCATCACCTGGGAAAGCACGTTGAGCCTTCCGCGATGCGCCATGCCGAGCACGATTTCCTTCATGCCGAGCTGGCCGCCGCGCTTGACGATCTGCTCCAGCGCCGGGATCAGCGCTTCACTGCCATCGAGGCCGAAGCGCTTGGTGCCCTTGTACTTGACGTCGATGAACTGCTCAAAACCTTCGGCCTCGACCAGCTTCTGCAGGATCGCCTTCTTGCCGGTGGCGGTGAAGGTGATCTCCTTGTCGGCACCTTCGATGCGGGCCTGGATCCAGGCCTTTTCCTCGGGGTCGGAAATATGCATGAACTCGACGCCGAGCGTCGAGCAATAGGTGCGCGTCAGGATTTCCAGCATCTGCCGGATGGTGCCGAATTCGAGCCCGAGCACATTGTCGAGGAAGATCGGCCGGTCATAGTCGGCAGCGGTGAAGCCGTAATTTTCCGGCGACAGCTCGTTGTAGTCCTCGAGCGGCTTGGCGATGCCGAGCGGGTCGAGATTGGCATGCAGATGGCCGCGCATGCGGTAGGCGCGGATCATCATGATGGCGCGCACTGAATCGCGCGTCGCCTGGTGCACATCGGCGTCGGAAAGGACGACGCCGTTGGTGACCGCCTTGTCCTTGACTTTCTTTTCGATCGTCTTCTCGACGATACCCCAATTGCCGTCGAGCGCCGACACCAGTTCGCCATTGGCCTGCAGCGGCCAGGAGGGCTTGGCCCAGGAGGCGCCCTTGGCATTCCTGCGCACATCGCCGGCATCGTCCTTCAGCCCGGCAAAGAACTCCTGCCATTCGGGATTGACCGAGGCTGGATCGTCTTCATAGGCGGCATAGAGCGCATCGATGTAATCGGCGTTGCCGCCGTAAAGGAAAGAGGTGAGCGAAAACTGGTCGTTGGCCTGATCTTGTCGTGCCATTTTTGTCCGCGGAGCCCGGCTCCGTCTCCTGTTTTTGGAGGGAGTAGGGGAATAAGGGAATAGGGGAGTAGGGCTTTTTGCCGCTGCTATTTTCCCTACCGCCCTACTCCCTTACTCCCCTATTCCCTTAACCTTTGATCGCCTCGACCAGCGTCGTGCCCAGCCGCGCCGGCGAGGGCGATACCCTGATCCCGGCGGATTCCATTGCCGCGATCTTGTCTTCGGCGCCGCCCTTGCCGCCGGAGATGACCGCGCCGGCGTGGCCCATGGTGCGGCCGGCCGGCGCCGTGCGCCCGGCGATGAAGCCGGCCATCGGTTTCTTGCGGCCACGCTTGGCTTCGTCCTTGAGGAACTGCGCGGCGTCTTCCTCGGCCGAACCGCCGATCTCGCCGATCATGATGATCGACTTGGTCTCCTCGTCGGCGAGGAACATCTCGAGCACGTCGATGAACTCGGTGCCCTTGACGGGGTCGCCGCCGATACCGACGGCGGTGGTCTGGCCGAGTCCGACATTGGTGGTCTGAAACACTGCCTCATAGGTAAGCGTTCCCGACCGCGAAACAACGCCGACCGAGCCCTTGCGGAAGATGTTTCCGGGCATGATGCCGATCTTGCATTCGTTGGGCGTGAGCACGCCCGGGCAGTTCGGCCCGATCAGCCGCGACGTCGAGCGGTCGAGCCGCGCCTTGACCCTGATCATGTCCATCACCGGGATGCCTTCGGTGATGCAGATGATCAGCGGGATCTCGGCCTCGATCGCTTCGAGGATGGCCTCGGCGGCACCCGCCGGCGGCACGTAGACGACCGAAGCGTTGGCACCGGTCTTTTCCTTGCCCTCGGCGACCGTGGCGAAGATCGGCAGCTTTTCACCCTTTGAGCCGGTCCACGTCTCGCCACCCTTCTTGGGGTGGATACCGCCGACCATTTTCGTGCCGTGATAAGCGAGCGCCTGCTCGGTGTGGAACGTGCCGGTCTTGCCGGTCAGGCCCTGCACCAGCACCTTGGTGTTCTTGTCGACGAGGATGGACATGGGAGCCCTTTTCTAAAACCGTTGATCGAGGAAAACATGGTCAGAGCCGCTTCAGGTCAGCGACCGTGAGGTCGCTCTTGGCATTGCCGGTGTTGAGCGTCGTTGCCGGCTCGAACATCAGCACCACGGGCTCAACGGTCAGCGAACGCGGCCGGTGTTCGATGCCGCGCGGCACGACGATGAAATCGCCCTCGCCGAGTTCGACCGGGCCGTCGCGGAAATCGATGGCGATACGCCCACGCAGCACGAGGAAGGCTTCGTCCTCATTGTCATGCGCATGCCAGTCGAACATCTCGCCGAACTTGGCGACCTTAGCCTGGCTGTCGTTGACGTCGCCGGCGATATGCGGATCGAAAACCTTGGTGATGGTCCGATCCGCCGCCTCGACGAGGTTTATCTTGCGCGGAGGCATCCGCTCAGCCCTTCACCGCCGCCACGATCTTCTTGGCTGCGTCGTCGAGATCATCGGCCGACACCACGTTGAGGCCGCTATCGTTGATGATCTTCTTGCCGAGCTCGGCGTTGGTGCCTTCCAGGCGCACCACCAGCGGCACTTCCAGGCCGACTTCCTTGACCGCGGCAATGACGCCCTCGGCAATGATGTCGCACTTCATGATGCCACCGAAGATGTTGATCAGGATGCCCTTGACCGCCGGGTCCCGGGTGATGATCTTGAACGCCGCCGTGACTTTTTCCTTGGATGCGCCGCCACCGACATCAAGGAAGTTGGCGGGCTCGGCGCCATAGAGCTTGATGATATCCATCGTCGCCATGGCGAGGCCGGCGCCGTTGACCATGCAGCCGATATTGCCGTCGAGCGCGACATAGGCGAGGTCGTATTTCGACGCCTCGATTTCCTTCTCGTCCTCTTCGGTGGTGTCGCGCAGTTCGAGCACGTCGGGGTGACGGAACAGCGCATTGTTGTCGAACGACACCTTCGCGTCGAGCACACGCAGCCGGCCGTTCTTCATGACGATCAGCGGGTTGACTTCGAGCAGGCTCATGTCCTTCTCGACAAAGGCCTTGTAGAGGATCGGGAACAGCGTGTCGCCGTCCTTGGCCGCATCGCCGTCGAGCTTGAGCGCGCCGTTGAGCGCCTTCAGATCGGCTGATGTGACGCCCTTTTCCGGGTCGATGGCCACGGTGATGATCTTTTCGGGCGTGTCATGGGCGACCGCTTCGATGTCCATGCCGCCTTCGGTCGAGACGACGAAGGCGATGCGGCCGACCGAACGGTCGACCAGGATCGACAGATAGAGCTCGCGTTCGATGTCGGCGCCGTCCTCGATGTAGAGGCGGTTGACCTGCTTGCCGGCCGGGCCGGTCTGCTTGGTCACCAGCGTGTTGCCCAGCATCTCGTTGGCGTTGGCAACGACATCGGCCACCGACTTGGCCAACCGCACACCGCCCTTGGCGTCCGGGCCGAGTTCGGTGAATTTGCCCTTGCCGCGGCCGCCGGCATGGATCTGGCTCTTCACCACATAGAGCGGGCCCGGCAGCGCCTTGGCGGCGGCTTCCGCTTCATCAGCCTTGAACACCGGCACGCCTTCGGCCACCGGTGCGCCGAACGACTTCAGCAGCGCCTTGCCCTGATACTCATGGATGTTCATCTGGATGGTCTCCGGGTTGCTTGCTGGATGTTCACTTACTGGAGATTCATTTGGAGGCGAGTTGCGGCGCGATCTTGACGCAGGCCTCGGTCAGACCCTGCACCGTCGCCACCGAGGAGTCGAACATCTTCTGCTCGCTCTTGTTGAGCTCGATCTCGATGATACGCTCGACGCCGCCGGCGCCGATCACCACGGGAACGCCGACATAGGTGTTCTTGACGCCATACTGGCCGGAGAGATACGCCGCGCAGGGCAGCACGCGCTTCTTGTCCTTGAGATAGGCTTCGGCCATCGAGATCGCCGAAGCGGCCGGCGCGTAATAGGCCGAACCGGTCTTGAGCAGGCCGACGATCTCGGCGCCGCCGTCGCGGGTGCGCTGCACGATCTGGTCGAGCTTTTCCTTCGAGGTCCAGCCCATCTTGATGAGATCGGGCAGCGGAATGCCCGATACCGTCGAATAGCGGATCATCGGCACCATGGAATCGCCGTGGCCGCCGAGCACGAACGCGGTGACGTCCTCGACCGAGACCTTGAATTCCTCCGCCAGGAAATAGCGGAAGCGCGCGCTGTCGAGCACGCCGGCCATGCCGACGACATGGCTGTTGGGCAGTCCTGAGAACTTCTGCAGCGCCCAGACCATGGCGTCGAGCGGGTTTGTGATGCAGATGACGAAGGCCTTCGGCGCATACTTCTTCAGCCCGGCGCCCACCTGTTCCATGACCTTGAGATTGATGCCCAAAAGGTCGTCGCGGCTCATGCCGGGCTTGCGCGGCACGCCGGCGGTGACGATGCAGACATCGGCGCCTTCGATGCCGGCATAGTCGTTGATGCCGGTGAGCCTGGAGTCGAAGCCATCGACCGGCGACGACTGCGCGATATCGAGCCCCTTGCCCTGCGGGATACCTTCGGCAATATCGAACAGCACCACGTCGCCGAGGTCCTTGAGGCCGATCATGTGAGCGAGCGTGCCGCCGATCATGCCAGAGCCGATAAGCGCTATCTTGTTGCGTGCCATGTGAGGATGTTTTCCCTTTGTCGGTGACGACGTCTCAAATCTCTGGTGACTTGATGGCGGCGTCGAAGAAGAGGCCGGAATGCTGCGGGGAACCGCGAATTTTCGCCGCACCCAATAGCCCCGGCACGGAAAAAATTCAAACGATTATTTTGGTGTCAGTATTTTCAATCGGTTAGATCATTTGGGATTTACGTAAACGTCAAAGTTTGTAAGCCGACTTCGGAAGAAATAACCGATGAAGATGGAAATCGTAAGGCCGAATGCGGGCGATGACACCCTTGTGATGCGGGTAGCCGAGGAGGTTCGAGTTGTAGACGTCGGCGGGACAGCGCCCCCCTCTGTCCTGCCGAGGGAGGGGACACGAAGGATCGCTACCGACGGATTCTCTGGAAATTCAGGCCTGCGCCTGCTGTGCCTCTGGCGCCGGCTTCCCCTTCTGCCGCGCCGCCCAATCCTCCAGCCAGTCGCGGCTTTGCATCTCGATCAGCCGCGATGCGGTGCGCTCGAACTCGAAGACTTCGACGCCGCGCTTGGCTGCATAAAGCGCTTGCGGCGGCGCATCGGCGCTCACCACCATCCGCACATGATGGTCGTAGAGCGTGTCGATCAGAAGGATGAAGCGCTTGGCCTCGTTGCGCTTGCCTTCGCCGAGCACCGGGACGTGGTCGATGAAAATGGTTGAGAAGCGCCCGGCGATCGCCAGGAAATCGCGCGCGCCAAGCGGCTTCTCGCAGAGATCGGCGAAGGAGAACCGCGCCGCATCGCCCGCCGCACGCGGCACGATCACCTGCCGTCCTTTGAGGGCAATCGATGTCTCGGCGGTCGGCGCGCCCCGCGTCATGGCTTGCCAGGCCTCGTCGAGTAGCTGGTCCGCCGCCGCATCGGCCGGCGTGACATAGACCGGTGTCCGGGCGAGCTTTTCCAGCCGGTAGTCTTTGTCGGCATCGAGCGCCAGTACCTGTGTGTGCCGCTCCAGTATGCCGATAAAGGGCAGGAAAAGCTGGCGGTTCAGCCCGTCGCTGTAGAGGTTTTCCGGCGCCACATTCGAGGTGGCGACCAGCACCACGCCGCTGGCAAACAGCGCCGAAAACAACCTGGACAGGATCATCGCGTCGGCAATGTCGGTGACCGAGAACTCGTCGAAGCACAGCACCCAGGCTTGCTCGCCAAGGGCCTTGGCCACCGGCGGGATCGGATCGTCTTCCCTGACGTCGCCATTCTTGCGCGCCTGCCGGTGCTTCTGGATACGGTCCTGCACGTCGGCCATGAAGTCGTTGAAGTGGACGCGGCGCTTGCGCCGCACCGGCAGCAAGTCGAAGAACATGTCCATCAGCATGGTCTTGCCGCGACCGACGCCGCCATGGATGTAGAGGCCTTTGACGGCCTCATGCGTCTCGCGCTTGCGGGCGAACAGCCAGCCCAGCGCGCTCGACTTATGCGCCAGCCGCTTGGCCGAAATCTCATCGGTCAGCCGGTCGAGTGCCGCAACGATCCGTTCCTGCGCCGGATCGCGGTCGATCGTACCGGTTTCCACCAGATGGTCGTAGCGCTGCCTGACGGTCGCATGGGTCTGGAGGCCGTCACGCAGATGCATCGGTCACGTCGTTCTGGAGCAGTTCCGGGAACCGGAATTGCGTAAAACAAAAACTATCTCGTAAGTGAAATCGGCTGGCCATTGGAAGTCTGGCCGTCGAATTTCGAGCCGCCCGAGGAATAGAGCCGCGCCAGCGCACCGCCGCTCTCGTCATACAGCGTCAGCTGTTTGCCGGCGACGTTCCACGACTTGATGCCGTCCATCGGCGCCGGGCAATGCAGCGGCCCGGCGCGGAAGCCGGCGCCGAATTTGGTCTGCGGTGTCGCCACCTTGCAGCTCTGGCCCGCAACGCTGGCGTTCCAGACACCGGCGACGCTGGCGGCGGTCACGTCCGAAGCGCCGGCCGGCGCCGAGCCGTCCGAAGGCAGCGCGGCGACCTGGGTGTTCGCCGGCGCGGTCGGGAATTGCGAAGGGTCGGTGGTGCCGGGCGATGCCGGCGGCGGCAGTTGGTTCGCCGTCACCTTGCCGGCGGGCGCGGCCTCCAGCGGTGCCGGCTGCTGGTCATCCATCGAGGAAAAACGTGAGGTCGAACAGCCACTCGCAACGAGCGCCGCCAGCGATACGGCCACCAGACCGGTTTTCGAAAAAGTCATTCCAACCTCCGTCGGATCCGGCTGGGGGGAAGCCGTCCGCACAATCTCACCCCCACCAAGATGGAGAAGGTGGCGAAATTTCAACCCGATATGGTTAAAATACAGTTTGCAGCAAGAATTGTTGCAAATTTATCGCAATCGCGACGGCTGACCGTTTGTCGCGCGTCGCTTGGGAATTCCGGTCAACACTTCGTCGGTGGACGCTTGCGCGAACCGCCTTAGCGCCTATGTCTGGAAAACGAAACCCTGCTGGAGCCGTAAATTGGCCGCGAGAAAGACTGCCGCCAATCGCTATTACAGCGGCCCGCCCAGCGACCATTTCGACGGCGCATTGTTCTTCAATCCCGACGGCCGGCCACCCGGCCGTTTCGCCGACCTGCTGAAATGGCAGTTGAATGGCCAGCGCTCGAAATGGCCGGCGAGCGATGCAAGCTCCCTTCCGCAGGCAAAACCGGCGACAAGGGTCGAGGGCGCCGCGCTGGAAGTGACGATGGTTGGTCATTCCACCTTGCTGGTCCAGACGGCCGGTCTGAACATCCTCACCGATCCGGTGTGGTCGCTGCGCGCATCGCCGCTTTCCTTCGCCGGACCAAAACGCATCAATGCGCCAGGCATCGCCTTTGCCGACCTGCCGCCGATCGATTTCGTGCTGGTCAGCCACAACCACTATGACCATCTCGACCTCGCCACGTTGAAGCGGCTGAAGGCCGGCCACGACCCGCTGGTGCTCACTCCGCTCGGCAACGACGCCATCATCGAAGCCGCCGTGCCCGGCATGCGACTGTCGGCGCATGACTGGGGCGACAGGGTCGAGATCGGCGATGGCGCCGCCGTCCATGTCGAGCCGGTGCATCACTGGTCGGCGCGTGGCGCCCGCGACCGGCGCATGGCGCTTTGGGCCGGCTTCGTCGTCGAAACACCTGACAGCAAGCTCTATTTCGCCGGCGATACCGGCTTTCACAATGGCATCAACTACCGGCGGATGGCCGAGAAACATGGCGGTTTCCGCTTCGCCATCCTGCCGATCGGCGCCTATGAACCGCGCTGGTTCATGGCGCCGCAGCACCAGAACCCCTGGGAAGCGGTGCAAGGCATGACGCTGTGCAATGCCGCCCATGCCGCCGGCTGTCATTGGGGAACTTTCCAGCTCACTGACGAGCCGATCGACGAGCCGGCGCGCAAATTGACCGAGGCGCTTGACGATCAAGGCATCCCACGGCAGCGCTTTCGCGCCTTGCGGCCGGGCGAGGTCTGGAATGTACCGGAGCACATAGTGCCCTGATCCGCATCGGTTTCGACGGAACCCCAGCGCGGCAACAGCGTTTTCATGCGGTTGAAAAATCTGTCGGGTTGCGAGGCATCGCCATGCTCAAATGGATCATCATCCTCCTGATCGTCGCCGCGGCGGCGAGCCTGCTCGGCATGCCGGCGCTGGCAGGTGCTGCCGCCACCGGCGCGCGCATCCTTATCGGCATCGTTCTGATCATCTTCCTGCTGGTGGTGCTGGGCATTTTCGCCGTCACGTAAGTCCGGCGCTTTCGCCGTGACCAAGCGGCTGCGCACTGGTAATTCCTGCCCGTTTCCGCCATATAGCGCCAAACGGACACGGAATTTTTCGGAGCAATGGCCAGCACTGCCCCTTTCGCCAAGATGAACGGCATCGGCAACGAGATTATCGTTGCCGATATGCGTGGCCGTGCCGATCGGGTGGTGGCGGCGGCGGCGATTGCGCTGAACGCCGATGCCGCGACCAGCTTCGACCAGATCATGGCGATCCACGACGCAAGGACGCCGGGCACCGCCTTTTTCATCGACATATTGAATTCCGACGGAACTGGCGCGCAGGCCTGCGGCAATGGCATGCGCTGCGTCGTCCAGGCGCTCGCCGCCGAGACCGGCCAGAAGATCTTCACCTTCGAAACCGTGGCGGGCATCCTCAATGCGCGCGAACATGCCGACGGCTCGATCTCGGTCGATATGGGCACGCCACGCTTCGGCTGGCAGGATATCCCGCTGGCCGAGGAATTCCGCGACACCCGCATGATCGAGCTGCAGATCGGCCCGATCGACGCGCCGGTGCTGCATTCCCCCTCGGTCGTCTCGATGGGCAATCCGCACGCCATCTTCTGGGTCGACAATGACGTCTGGTCCTATGAGCTCGACCGCTTCGGCCCGCTGCTCGAGAACCATCCGATGTTCCCCGAGCGCGCCAACATCACCATCGCTCAGGTTACTTCGCCCGAAACCATGATCATCCGCACCTGGGAGCGCGGCGCCGGACTGACCAAGGCCTGCGGCTCGGCCGCCTGCGCGGCCGTGGTGGCCGCGGCCCGCACCAACCGGACCGGCCGCAGCGTCGGTCTGTTGACGCCAGGCGGCGGTACGCTGCATGTCGAATGGCGCGACGATGACCATGTGGTGCTGACCGGCGCCGCCGAATGGGAATTTTCCGGCAGCTTCGACCCGTCGAACGGGACATGGGCCCGCGACACCGAAAGCGCGGCCTGATGTCCGCTCTGCCCAAGAGCCCGGTGTCCAAGGGCATCGATGTCGTCACCTTCGGCTGCCGGCTCAACACCTATGAATCGCAGGTGATGCGGCGCGAGGCCGAAAGTGCCGGTCTGGGCGCGCTGGAAGGCGGCGCTTTGATCTTCAACACCTGCGCCGTGACAGGCGAAGCAGTGCGCCAGGCCAAGCAGGCGATCCGCAAGGCCCGCCGCGACAACCCACGGGCACGCATCATCGTCACCGGCTGCGCCGCGCAGACCGAGCCTGAAAAATTCGCTGCCATGGACGAGGTCGATCTCGTGCTTGGCAATGAAGAGAAGCTGAAGGCGCATTCCTATCGCGCGCTGCCGGATTTCGGCGTCAACGACACCGAGAAGGCGCGCGTCAACGATATCTTTTCGGTGCGTGAGACCGCAGGCCACATGGTCGACGCCATCGAGGGCCGGGCACGCGCTTTCGTCCAGGTGCAGAATGGCTGCGACCACCGCTGCACCTTCTGCATCATTCCCTACGGCCGCGGCAATTCGCGCTCGGTGCCGATGGGCGCCGTGGTCGAGCAGGTCAAGCGGCTCGCCGGCAACGGCTATGCCGAGATCGTGCTGACCGGCGTCGACATGACATCATTCGGCGCCGATCTGCCGGGGGCGCCGAAGCTCGGCAAACTGGTGAAAACAATCCTGAAACAGGTGCCCGACGTGAAGCGGCTGCGGCTGTCGTCGATCGATTCGATCGAAGCTGACGACGATTTGCTCGATGCCATCGCCACCGAGCCCAGGCTGATGCCGCATCTGCATCTGTCGCTGCAATCGGGCGACGACATGATCCTGAAGCGGATGAAGCGAAGGCACCTACGCGATCAGTCGATCCGCTTCTGCGAGGATGTGCGCAAGCTGCGCCCCGGTATCGTCTTTGGCGCCGACATCATCGCCGGCTTCCCGACCGAGACCGACGAAATGTTCGAGAACTCGGAAAAAATTGTCGAGGAGTGTGGCCTGACCCATCTCCACGTCTTCCCCTTCAGCCCACGCGAAGGCACGCCCGCCGCGCGCATGCCGCAGCTCCGCCGCGAGGTCGTCAAGCAGCGCGCCGCCCGGCTGCGTGCCGCCGGTGAAGCTGCCTATTTCAGGCATCTGTCGTCGCTCACCGGAACGCGCCAGTCGATCCTGATCGAGCGCGACGGCCTTGGCCGCACCGAGGGTTTTACGCTTGCCGCACTCGGCACGGGCGCACCGGGTAAGATCGTCGAGGCTGAGATATCAGGCCACGATGGCAGCAGGCTGATCGCGGCGCCCCTTGCCGCCCGCGCCGCCTGAGAAACGCAAAGCATGGCTGGTTTTTTCAAGAAGATATTTTCGTTCGGCAAGAAAGAGGTTGTCGAGGAGCGGATCGACGAGACCGCCCCGCTGCCGCCGATCAAATGGGAAGCACTCGATACGCTGAAGCCGGCGGCCGAACAGGTCGTTCCGGAGTTCTTGAAGCGCGACGAGCCGCGGCCCGAGGCGGGAACGACGCCCGCGCCGGTAGTCGAGCCGGAGGTAATTCCTGCGCCGCAACCGGCGCCTGTCGAGGAACCGGCGCCCGAGCCGGAGCCAACCATCCCGCCAGTACCGGAGCCGGCTGTTCCCTCAGAGCCAGAACCTCTGCCGGAGTCCGAGCCGGAAGAAGAACCAGCGCCCGAGACGCCAGCCGAGCCGCCGGCGCCCGAGGAGATACCAACACCTCCCGCCGTTCCGGAACCCACGCCCGAACCGCAGCCGCAAGAAGTCCCTGCTCCGGCGCCGGCCGAGCCGGAGATCGTCCCGTCGCGGCCGGAAAAGCAGCCGGAGCCGGCCCCGGTCGAAGTGCCGACGCCTGTCGAGGTTCCGGCAGAAACACCAGCGCCGATCGAGGTGCCGACACCGGCGCCGTCCCCTCTTCAGCCGTCTTCAGAGGCCGGCACCGCCCCTCATCCGCCTGCCGGCACCTTCTCCCCGTATAGAGACGGGGAGAAGGGGGCTAGCGGTGAAGCTGCGTCTCCTCTTGCAAACATCGAAGACGAAGCCTCAACGCTGACGCCCCCCTCTCCCCGTCCTTCACGGGGAGAGGGTAGGGGTGAGGGGCAGCACGAACTTGCGAAAGATTCGGCGCCACCCGTGGAAGCCATGCCGGCTGCTCTCGTGGCCGAAGCGCCCGCCGCCGAAATCGCACCTCCCATTCGCCAGCCGGCCCCGGTCGAGACGCAGCCGGTCATTGCCGAGATCGCGCCCGAACCGCAGGCCGTGCCGAAGCCGGAGCCAAAGCCCGCTCCCGGCAAGGTGACCGTCACCAAAAAAGTCGAGCAGAAGGCCGAGCCGCAGAAGGCGCCGGAGCCGGCGCCGAGGCGCTCCTGGTTCCAGCGCATGAAGGACGGGCTTGCCCGCTCCTCCAAGGAGCTCACCGGCAACATTGCCGGCGTCTTCACCAAGCGCAAGCTGGACGAGGAGACGCTGCAGGACCTCGAGGATGTGCTGATCCGCGCCGATCTCGGCATGGAGACGGCCTTGCGCGTTACCGACGCGCTGGCCGCCAGCCGCTACGGCAAGAACGTTTCCGACACCGAGGTCCGCGCCATCATGGCCGCCGAGGTGGAAAAAGTGCTGACCCATGTCGCCATGCCGCTGGAGCTCGATCTCTCGCACAAGCCGCATGTCATTCTGGTGGTCGGCGTCAATGGCACCGGCAAGACCACCACGATCGGTAAGCTCGCCGCCAAGCTCACCGATGGCGGCCTGTCGGTGATGCTCGCCGCCGGCGACACCTTCCGCGCCGCTGCGATCGAGCAGCTGAAGATCTGGGGCGAGCGGACGAAATCGCCGGTCATCGCCTCCAAGATCGGCGCCGATGCCGCAGGGCTCGCCTATGACGCCTTCGAGAAGGCCAGGGAGGCCGGTTCCGACGTGCTGATCATCGACACCGCCGGCCGCCTGCAGAACAAGACCGAACTGATGGCGGAGCTCGAAAAGATCGTCCGCGTGCTTGGCAAACTCGACCCGGAAGCGCCGCACACCGTGCTGCAGACAGTCGACGCCACCACCGGCCAGAACGCGCTCAACCAGGTCGAGATCTTCCGCAATATCGCCGGTGTCAACGGCCTGGTGATGACCAAGCTGGACGGCACGGCACGCGGCGGTATTCTGGTGGCGATCGCGGCAAAGCACAAATTGCCGGTTTATTTCATCGGCGTCGGCGAACAGGTCGACGACCTCGAACCGTTCTCAGCAAGCGAATTCGCCAGGGCGATCGCTGGAGTAGCCTAACAAGCATGTCCCAAAAAGGTGCAGACTTTTTGGATCAGATCATGCGCAAGAAAGAGATTCCATGAACCCACCCATTCTCGAACGCGATCCGTCGGACCCGCAGAAGCAGAAGAAGGAAGGCGTCAATCCGCTGCTCAAGCTGGTGCTGGAGCTTGGGCCGTTGATGGTGTTCTTCTTCGCCAATGCGCGCGGCGGATGGCTGGTGCAGAAATTCCCTGTTCTGGCCGAGTTCGGCGGGCCGATTTTCGTCGCCACCGGGCTGTTCATGGCCGCCACGGCAATCGCCCTGATCGCCTCGTGGCTGCTCACCCGCACCTTGCCGATCATGCCGATGGTGTCGGGCGTCGTCGTCTTCATCTTCGGCGCGCTGACGCTCTATCTGCAGGACGACATCTTCATCAAGATGAAGCCGACCATCGTCAACACGCTGTTCGGCGGCGTGCTGCTCGGCGGCCTCTACTTCGGCAAGTCGCTGCTTGGCTATGTCTTCGATTCAGCCTTCAGCCTCGACGCCGAAGGCTGGCGGAAACTGACCTTCCGCTGGGGCCTGTTCTTCCTGTTCCTGGCCATCGTCAATGAGGTGGTGTGGCGCAATTTTTCCACCGATGCCTGGGTTACTTTCAAGGTCTGGGGAATCATGCCGATCACGCTTCTGTTCACCTTCAGCCAGATGCCGCTGATCCTGCGTCATTCGCTCGAGGACAAGGCCGGCAAAGAAGAGAAGGCCGGGAAATAGAGCAGTTTCAGGAAAGTGTCCGGAGCTGCGTCAAAACAAAGGGAAACAGCGGTTCTGCGTTCGTTCAACAATGAACCGTTCTGGGGAGAGGGACATGGAATTCATCACCACGCGCGACCAGTTGAGGACGATCTACAAGACGCCACGGCCGACCGACGGTTCTATCCGCAAGGAGCTGAAAAAAATTGACGGCCATTGCCGCTCCTTCATCGGCAAGAGCCCGTTCGTGCTGATCGGCTCGTCCGACGGTGCCGGCAACGCCGACGTGACGCCGAAGGGCGACAAGCCGGGCTTTGCCACCGTTCTCGACGACACCACCATCGCCATTCCCGACCGGCCCGGCAACAACCGGCTCGACACGCTGGAGAACATCCTCCTCAATCCCTCGGTCGGGCTGCTCTTCCTCATTCCCGGCATGAACGAGACGCTGCGCGTCAACGGCGATGCCCGCATCACCGTCGACGCAAATTTGCGCGAACGGCTCGCCGTCGACGGCAGGGAGCCGCAAAGCGTCGTCGTGGTCAGCGTCAAGGCCGCCTACATGCACTGCGCAAAAGCCTTCATGCGCTCGGATTTGTGGAAGCCGGAAACCTGGTACGACCGCGCGACGCTGCCGACGCTCGGCCAGATCATGCGCGATCAGCTGGCGGTTGCCGATTCCGCCGAGGCGACCGATCGCTGGCTCGACGAGGAATACAGGAAGACGATGTGGTAGCTTTCCGGACGCGATTCGCGTCTGGACTGATTCCATACCTTGCTGAACATCCTTGCCATTTCCGGCAGCCTGCGCGCGGCCTCCACAAATTCGGCGCTGATCGCCGCACTGGCGCGCGAAGCGCCGTCCGGCTGCCGCGTCACCGTCCGTGACGGGCTCGGCCGTCTACCGATCTTCAATCCCGACGATGAAGGCGAGCGGACACCGCTCGAAGCCTCCAAGCTGATCGATGCCGTCAGCCGAGCCGACGGCCTGATCGTTTCCTGTCCGGAATATGCCCATGGCGTGCCGGGCGGGCTGAAGAACGCGCTCGACTGGCTGGTCTCGCGCGATGCCGCTGTCGCCAAGCCCGCCATGCTGGCACACGCCTCGCCGCGCTCGCTGTTCGCCCGCGCCGCACTGGCCGAGATCATGCGCACCATGTCGTTCGCGCTTTGCGACGACGTGCTGGAGATTGCCCTGCTCGGCAAGAAGCCGCCGGAGGTGGAGGCAATCCTGGCCGAGCCGGAAAACCGGCTGGCGATGCGCGATGCGCTAGCCGCGTTCGTGGAGTTTATTCGCTCGCGTTGAGGCCGAGCGGCCGCCGCGGCCAATCTCCCTCCTCGTGGGGGAGATGCCCAGCAGGGCAGAGGGGGGGCGCTGTCCCGCCAACCTGTCTCGGGGAACTACCCCTTTCGCAGCGTCTCCACATCGGTCTTCCCAACGTACCAATCGCGCGCGTTGACCTCTTCAAAAACCACCCAGACATCGTCGTTGCTCAGCCCGGTGGCGTCCATGATGGCCGCCGTCACCTTTTTGGCGATGTCCGCCTTCTTGCCCGCCGGATCGGCTGATATCACTTCCTTGACGATGCGGATGTTGACGAATGGCATTTTGTCCTCCCGGGATGTTCGTGCTCGCGACCCGCTTCGATGAAACCGTCGAACGGCCGCCAGTGCTCCAGTCTCAGCCAGAGCTCCAGTCTCAGTATGTCTTGGCGCCGTTGACCATGAGCCGCACCATGTAGAGCGACGTGGTGCCGGCGATGTAGAGGCAATTCAGCTTGTTGCCGCCGAACACGCAGTTGGCGGTGACTTCCGGCACCTTGATCTTGCCGATCAGCGTGCCGTCCGGATCGTAGCAATGGATGCCGTCGGCGGCACTCGTCCAGATGCGGCCGTCCTCGTCGAGCCTGAAGCCGTCGAACAGGCCGGCCGTGCAGTCGGCGAAGACTTTCTCGCCCGAAACCTTCTTGCCGCCCTTGCCGACATTGAAAACCCGCATATGCGCCGGATTCTGCGCGCCATGCGTGCGGCCGGTATCGACGACATAAAGCTTGCTCTCGTCGAGCGAGAAGGCCAGGCCGTTAGGCCGGACCATGTCGGTGATGACGGCTTCGACCTCGCCCGTGCCGGGATCGACCCGATAGACATGGCAGGCGCCGATTTCGCTCTCGGCCCTGTCGCCCTCATAATCCGTATCGATGCCGTAGCTCGGATCGGTGAACCAGATCGAGCCGTCGGATTTCACCACCGCGTCGTTGGGCGAATTCAGCCGCTTGCCCTTCCATTTGGACGCGATCGTGGTGACCGAGCCGTCGAACTCGGTGCGGCTGACACGGCGGCCCGAATGCTCGCAGGTGATCAGCCGGCCCTGCCGGTCGACGCTGTTGCCGTTCGAATTGCCGGACGGCTGGCGGAAGACGCTGACATTGCCGTCGGTCTCGTCATAGCGCAGCATGCGGTTGTTGGGGATGTCGGACCAGATGACATAGCGGCCGGCGGCGAACCAGGCCGGCCCCTCCGCCCACTGGCATCCGGTGAACAGCTTCTCGACCTGCGCGTTGCCGTTGAACAGGCGCGCGAAGCGCGGATCGAGAATTTCATAATAGTCTGCGGCCGCCATGCTTTTCCTCCCGGCATCAATGACACCCGGATCAAGCCAGCCGGAGGGACAGAAGGCAATGTGGGTACGCACAGTGTCATGCAAAAGATCGCTTGCCGGCTCTGTGCATGACGTTAGCGCCGTATTAACCGGCTATGCGTCCAGCGCAATGGTGCATTGCAACATCTTCTTTTTGCAATGCACCATTACTATGTCATGCTTCGTATCGATCAAGGGAGGAAGAAACCGCCGCCGAAACGCGGCGCCAAAAAAGGAACCTTGCTATGATCCTCGACAGTCTCATGACCCGCGCTCGCAACAGCATTGCCAAGCGCAAGCACTACAACCGCCTTGTCGCCGAAATCGACAGCTTTTCCAGCCGCGATCTGGCCGACATGCGCGCCGATCGCTCGGAAATGCTCTACCAGATCCACAAGCAGATCTACGGCTGAGTCCGGCTTGAGGGGAATCCCCCTCACCCGGATTGCCAAACCGAATTGCAAGAGCAATTCCGGGCAATCCGACCTCTCCCCGAGGGGAGAGGAGCTACCTGGCGCCGCCGCTTCCCTCTTCTCCCCCACGGGGAGAAGGTGGCCGCATAGCGGCCGGATGAGGGGGCCTAGCGCTGCCGTCTAACCCGGAACCGCCAGCGCCTTGTCGATCTGTGGCAGCAAGAGATCCCTCGCCGTCTCGGGCGTCAGCGGGCCGACATGCTTGTAGGCGATCTTGCCGTCCTTGCCGATGACGAAGGTCTCCGGCACGCCGTAGACGCCCCAGTCGATCGCCGCGCGGCCCGCTTCGTCGACCCCTATCGCCTGGAACGGATTGCCGAGATCGCCGAGGAACCGGCGTGCATTTTCCGGCCGGTCCTTGTAGTTCAGCGCCGCCATGGTGAAACGCTTATCCTGCGACAGCGCCAGAAGCACCGGGTGCTCTTCGCGGCATGGCGCGCACCACGACGCGAAGACGTTGACCAATGTGACCTTGCCGGCGAAGGTTTTCGAATCGAGCCCCGGCAGGTTGGACCCCTCCAGCGCAGGCAGGCTGGTTTGCGGCGCAGGCAGGCCGATCAGGGCCGACGGCACTTCCGAAGCATCGCGCCCCGACAGCAGCTGCGACAGGAACAGTCCGGCCAGGCCGAGGAAGATCAGCAGCGGCAACAGCACGAACAGGCGACGAGTGCGTGGGGGCGGCGTTTCCGTTTCGGTGCTCATGGCTTTGCGGCCTTGTCGGAGCGCCGCCGCACGCCGGATGCCTCCAGTTCGGCGAGTTCGCGCTTGCGCGCCCGCTGGTCGAGCAGGATCCAGCCGATCAATCCGGCCAGCACCACGGCCGTAATGCCATAGGCGGCGGTCACGTAGAGTGCATGCGCGCTCATGCGACGGGCCTCGCTGAGGTGGGGGCTTCCAAGCCGATCATGTCGCCCAGTCTAGACATGCCTTTCCCTTAGCCTCGCTCCGTCGGCTTCGCAATCGGTCGCCGCGCCGCAGTCATACGCCGCGTCAATCCGTGCCATGGCGCAGCGCCAGCGCCGCCGAGACCGGACCCAGCACGCCAAGAAACAGGGTCAGCGCGGCAAGAATGAGGAAGGGCTGCAGAAACGGATCGGGATTGGCGGTCGCTCCATAGCTTGCCGAAACGCCGAAGATCAGCACCGGAATGGTCAGCGGCAGCACCAGTACCGAGATCAGCAGCCCGCCACGCGGCAGCGCCACTGCCACCGCAGCACCGGCGGCGCCGATGAAGGTGATCGCCGGCGTCCCGACCAGCAGCGTCAGCGCCGTGGCGCCGATGCCGAGCGGCTCCATGTTCATGAACAGGCCGAGCAAAGGAGCCGCGATGACCAGCGGCAGCACGCTGCCCGCCCAATGCGCCAGGCATTTCACCAGCACCGTCAAGGCCAGCATGTGGCGGTCGTTTCCGAGCACCAGGAGATCGAGCGAGCCATCCTCGCGATCGGCCTGGAACAACCGGTCGAGCCCGAGCAGGCAGGACAGCAGCGCGCCGATCCACAGGATGGCCGGTCCGATGCGGGCCAGCAGCTTCAGGTCTGGCCCTACTCCGAACGGGATGGTGGCGATGACGGCGAGGAAGAAGATGACCCCGGTCAGCGCCCCGCCGCCGGCACGGATGTTGAGGCGGATGTCGCGGGCGAAGAGCGCTAGCATGGTATGAGATGCTCGCGCGCCATCATCAACCCGTTTCCCCCATCCTCAACTCCATCCCCTCGATCCCCAGCGGCAGATGCGTCGCCGCGACAATCATCCCGCCATCCGTGCAATGCTTGGCCATCAACCCCGCAAATCGCGCCTCCGACGCCTTGTCCAGCCCTGCTGTCGGCTCATCCAGCAACCACAATGGCCGGTGGCTGACCAGAAGCTTGGCGATCGCCGCCCGGCGCCGTTGCCCGGTCGATAGATAGCCGAACGGCAGGTGGCCGATGCCGCCGAGCCCGACCGTTTCCAGCGCCTCTTCGACGCCGAGCTGTCCGTCGCCGTTGAAGTCGCGCCAGAAGCGCAAATTCTCCGCCACGCTGAGCGCCGGCTTCATTGCGTTCTGGTGGCCAAGGTAGTGACAGGCCGAGGCAACAGACGGGAACGCTTCGTCCCCGTCTTCAATCTCCATGGCACCCTCGATCCTCACGCTGCCTTGCGCCGCCGGCAGCAGCCCGGCGATGACCCGCAGCAAGGTCGACTTGCCCGATCCGTTCGGCCCGGTGACGATGAGCGCCTGACGCTCCTCCAGAACAAAATCGATGCCGGAAAACACCGCCTCGCCGCCTCGCTCGCCGCCCAGATTTTCGGCGATCAGCCGCATTCCTCGCCTGCCCTGAAACCATGTGTCGCGGCCGCTGCCGCATCGCACAAATTTGCTTTCCAACTGTCTAGAACTATTCCAGAAAATTCTCTATATGCGGTGCATCCGTGCCAGCGGTCGGCACGGGAACAGAATTAGCGCCGAACCAGCGCACGCGCCGCCTTGAACGGCTCGGGTTGCTTGGGA
Source organism: Mesorhizobium sp. WSM4822 (assembly GCF_055811155.1). Classification (NCBI taxonomy): domain Bacteria; kingdom Pseudomonadati; phylum Pseudomonadota; class Alphaproteobacteria; order Hyphomicrobiales; family Phyllobacteriaceae; genus Mesorhizobium; species Mesorhizobium sp. WSM4822. The sequence goes on from NZ_JBVVQM010000003.1 coordinate 508,782, forward strand.
ACGGACAGCGGAAATGGCCGTACCCGCACCTTTGCGCGTGATTGCATGCCATCGGCGTCCGTTCCCTTTCAGGCTGAACAGACAAGGATCGCACGTGTCAAAATCCCTCGACAGTTTCAATTGCCGCCGCACGCTGACCGCAGGCGGCGCGGAGTATGCCTATTTCGACCTCATAGAGGCCGAGAAGAACGGTCTCACCGGCATCTCGCAGCTGCCCTATTCGATGAAGGTGCTGCTGGAAAACCTGCTGCGCAACGAAGACGGCCGCTCCGTCACCAAGGAATCGATCCAGGCGGTGGCCGGCTGGCTGACCGACAAGGGCACCGCCGGCGTCGAGATCGCCTATCGCCCGGCCCGCGTGCTGATGCAGGATTTCACCGGCGTTCCGGCCGTGGTCGACCTTGCCGCGATGCGCGACGCCATGGCCTCGCTCGGCGGCGATCCGCAGAAGATCAACCCGCTGGTGCCGGTCGACCTCGTCATCGACCATTCCGTCATCGTCGACGAATTCGGCACGCCGATGGCCTTCGCCCGCAATGTCGAGCTGGAATATGAGCGCAACGAGGAGCGCTACAAATTCCTGAAATGGGGCCAGCAGGCATTCCGCAACTTCCGCGTCGTGCCGCCCGGCACCGGCATCTGCCATCAGGTCAACCTCGAATATCTCGGCCAGGTGGTGTGGACCAACACCGAGGACGGCGAAACGACGGCCTATCCCGACACCTGCGTCGGCACCGATTCGCACACCACCATGATCAATGGCCTTGGCGTGCTCGGCTGGGGCGTCGGCGGCATCGAGGCCGAGGCGGCCATGCTCGGCCAGCCTGTCTCCATGCTTCTGCCTGAGGTGATCGGCTTCCGCCTCACCGGCAAGCTCAAAGAGGGCGTCACCGCCACCGACCTCGTGCTCACCGTCACCCAGATGCTGCGCAAGAAGGGCGTCGTCGGCAAGTTCGTCGAGTTCTTCGGGCCGGGCCTCTCCAACATGACGCTGGCCGACCGCGCCACCATCGGCAACATGGCGCCCGAATATGGCGCCACCTGCGGCTTCTTCCCGGTCGACTCGGAAACCATCCGCTACCTCACAATGTCCGGCCGCAGCGAGGACCGCATCGCGCTGGTCGAGGCCTATGCCAAAGCTCAAGGAATGTGGCGTGAGACCGGCTCGACCGATCCGGTGTTCACCGATCTGCTCGAGCTGGAACTTGGCTCCGTCGTGCCGTCGATGGCCGGACCCAAGCGGCCCGAGGGCCGCGTCGCCCTTGAAGGCATTCCGGAAGGTTTCGCCAAGGCGATGGAGACCGAATACAAGAAGGCCGCCGAAATCTCCAAGCGCTACGCAGTCGAAGGCACCGACCATGATCTCGGTCACGGCGATGTCGTCATTGCCGCCATCACTTCGTGCACCAACACCTCGAACCCGAGCGTGCTGATCGGCGCCGGCCTCCTGGCCCGCAACGCCAACCGCCTCGGTTTGAAGCAGAAGCCGTGGGTGAAGACCTCGCTGGCGCCGGGCAGCCAGGTGGTGGCCGAGTATCTGGAGAAATCCGGCCTGCAGAAGGAACTCGATCAGATCGGCTTCAACCTGGTCGGCTTCGGCTGCACCACCTGCATCGGCAATTCCGGGCCGCTGCCGGCGCCGATCTCGAAGACCATCAACGACAAGGGCCTGATCGCTGCCGCGGTCTTGTCCGGCAACCGCAACTTCGAAGGCCGCGTCTCGCCCGACGTGCAGGCCAACTATCTGGCGTCGCCGCCGCTGGTCGTCGCGCACGCGCTGGCCGGCACCGTCACAAAGGACCTGACCACCGAGCCGCTAGGCGAGGACAAGAACGGCGAGCCGGTCTACCTCAAGGATATCTGGCCGAGCTCGGCCGAGATCCAGGAGTTCATCGAGAAGAACGTCACCCGCGAGCTGTTCGCCCGCAAATATGCCGATGTCTTCAAAGGCGACGAGTACTGGCAGAACGTCAAGGCGCCGGAAGGCCAGACCTATGCGTGGGACGACAACTCGACCTATGTGCAGAACCCGCCCTATTTCGCCGGCATGACGTCAGGTTTCGGCAAGATCGGCGATATCAAGGGCGCCCGCGTGCTCGGCCTGTTCGGCGACAAGATCACCACCGACCACATTTCGCCGGCAGGATCGATCAAGGCGGCCTCGCCGGCCGGCAAATACCTCACCGACCACGGCGTCGGCGTCGCCGACTTCAACCAGTACGGCACGCGGCGCGGCAACCACGAGGTGATGATGCGCGGCACCTTCGCCAACATCCGCATCCGCAACCACATGCTGGGCGAGAATGGCCGCGAGGGCGGCTACACCATCCACTACCCGTCCAAGGAAGAGGAATCGATCTACGACGCGGCGATGGAATACAAAAGGGAAGACGTGCCGCTGGTTGTCTTCGCCGGCGTCGAATACGGCAACGGCTCGTCGCGCGACTGGGCGGCCAAGGGAACCAATCTCCTTGGTGTCCGCGCGGTCATCGCCCAGTCCTTCGAGCGCATCCATCGCTCGAACCTGGTCGGCATGGGCGTCATTCCCTTCGTCTTCGAGGAAGGCACCTCATGGGCATCGCTCAACCTCAAGGGAGACGAGCTGGTCGAGATCGACGGCTTGAGCACCATCAAACCGCGCCAGACGATGATCGCCAAGGTCACCTATGGCGACGGCACGGTGAAGAACGTGCCGATCATCTGCCGCATCGATACGCTGGATGAGCTCGATTACTTCAAGAACGGCGGCATCCTGCAATACGTGCTGCGCGATCTTGCAGCTTAGGGAATAGGGGACTAGGCAGTAGGGAATAGAGACCCCTACTGCCTACTGCCTACTGCCTACTGCCTACTGCCTACTGCCTACTGCCTACCTTAGGCTTCCCAAACCGCGCCGCTGCCGCCAAAAGCACGCCGAGCATCACGCCGTTGAGGATGTGCCAGAGGAAGTGCGTTCCGAGAGGAAAGCTGCCGCAGATCACCGGATCGATCATCCGGCAGATGACGGACACGACGAAGATCGCCGATCCCGCCAGATTATACCAGCCGGCGCGATTGCCGCTCACCGTCACCCAGACACCGAAGAAGGCGAGCGCCAGGAACGGCGGCAGATAGCCCGTCGTACCGTTCGACGCCTGGCGCAGCCAGTCCGGCACGGCCAGGGTTATCGCCCCGGCAAGCACATAGAAGGCGATGAAGATGGCAATGGCCTTGCCCCATCGCATGCCGAGGAAGCGACGCAGATTGAACAGCGTGTAGGCCAGCGTGAAGCCGGCGATCGGCAGCACGTCGGCCCAGACCGTGCCCTTGGTGGCAAAGGTGTGGAAGATCGTCGAGCCGATGCCGATCGCCACCACCCACCAGGCCAGCACCTCGGCGAAGGCGCCGGTGCCCAGCCTTCGCACCTCGCGCACGCCCCACAGGCCGGCGGCGATGAAGGCGAGGTTGGTCAGGGCGTTTACCGGTTCGGACCAGAATTCCGGGCCGGTCCGCTCGCAATAGAGGTCGACTGGCGCCAAAAACGTTTGCCACATCGTGATTGTCGCCCGAATCGGTTTCTATCCTGAAGCGCAGATCCTTCCTATTGCGGGGTTGCGGTCGGCTGCAATGGCAAAATTTCACCGCAACGTGACTTCCCGTTGACTTCCGGTTCTGCCACATATTTTAGCAATCAAGATAAAGCCGGCACCACCGGCGGGAATCGGAATGGCCATGGCCTCGCGAAAATCATTGTGGCTGGCAGCTCTTGCGCTGGCCTTCTCGGCGTCTGCCGGCGCCGGGCATGCCGGCGAATCCGATCGCGCCCATGCCGACCGGGTCCAGATCGACAGGCCCCAGATCGACAGGCCATTGGGCGTGGTCGAACTGTTCACCAGCCAGGGCTGCAGTTCCTGCCCGCCGGCCGATACGCTATTCTCCGAACTTGCCGCCAAGGAAGATATCGTCGCGCTCGCCTATCACGTCGACTATTGGGACTATCTCGGCTGGCAGGATACGCTGGGCCGCAAGGAGAACACCGAGCGGCAATACGACTACATGCGCGCCTTCGGCAGCCGCTCCGTCTATACGCCGCAGGCCGTTATCAATGGCCGTGTCCACGTCAACGGCGCCAGCCGCGGCGAGGTCGATGGCGCGCTCGCCCGCATGGCCAAGAGCGGCGAAGGCATGCGCGTCGCCGTCAAGGTCAGCCGCACCAGCGACCGTGTGACGATCGACGCTGGCGATGCCGGCAACGGCCCCAGCGACGCCCATGTCGTCATCGTCTATTTCGACCCGCCGCAGACGGTCAAGGTCGGCGAGGGCGAGAACACCGGCCGCAAGATGACCTACTGGAACGCCGTCACCGGGATACAGACCGCCGGCATGTGGCATGGCAAGGCACAACGCTACGAACTGCCGATGAGCGAGATTGCCAAAAAGGGCGGCTGCGCCGTGCTGCTGCAGTCGGTCGGCAAGGACGGCATGCCCGGTCCCATTCTCGGCGCCGCGTTCATCCACAAGCCTTAACCGACGTCGGCGTCGCCCCTCATCTTCGCTAGGACAGCGGATGGGAGAGGCCCCCAGCCGCTTCGCGGCCACCTTCTCCCCGAGGGGAGAAGAGATAAAGCGCCGCCGCGATCTCCTCTCACCTCGGGGAGAGGTCGGATTGTCCCGAATTGCCCCTTCGCAATTCGGTTCGCAATCCGGGTGAGGGGGACGCGACGCTCGGTGAAAAACCGCACTCGACTCACCAGCCAATAAAAAACCGACGTCAGCTTGCTTCTGACGTCGGTCATTTAGGTTTTGGGATCGTCGCACCCGATTCTTCCGAAGAAGAACCGAGGTTGGTTCGATCCGACGCAGACCCGTGGGCGGGGGGCTTGGGGTTTACGAGCCGGTGCCGGACCGAACCGTCTCAGGCAACACCGGTAAATTCGTCGGACATTGGGGCATGAGCGCGGATAAAAAAAGGCAGAAATGTGGCGGAACATCACCAATTCCAACACGGCGTTTCCTAAAAGTGACTGGACGTAACGGAAACAGCGCGGCGCGGGGCTCGGTTCGCTGGGCTTGCAATTCAGTCGCGAACACGCCAACTTTGGTTGGCAAAGATTCATTTTGAAGGATCGAGGCATGACCGATGACAGCGGCGGGACGGGGGATGGGGACGCATCCGCGATATTGATCCCGCTGCACGAGGCGCGACGCGAACGTCTCGATCAGCCGGTGCGGTTCGACCGCCGCGAGCTGGACCAGATCCTCAGGCTCTACGGCCGCATGGTCGCCGCCAATGAATGGCGCGACTACGCCATCGATCATCTTGCGGATCGCGCTGTGTTTTCCGTATTTCGCCGCACCAGCGAAGTGCCGCTGTTCCAGATCGTCAAGGATCCGAAACTGGCCCGCAAGCAGGGCGCTTTTGCCGTCATCGCCGCCGGCGGCCGCATCCTGAAGCGCGGCCAGGAACTCGGCCGCGTGCTTGGTGTGTTCGACAGCAAGCTGAAGCTGGTCGAAGCCTGAGCTGGGGAATTAGAGCAGGGGAATTGAAGAACTGGAGAATTGAAGAATTGATGAAAAGGGCACTCGACGCCTGACGCTATCTTCTTCAATTCTTCAATTCTTCAATTCTTCAATTCTTCAGTTCCCCCTAAGGCGAAACTTCCGCTCCGGCAGCGATTCGGGATCGGGCGGCAGCGTCGCACCGCCATTCAGCGACAGCTGCATGAACACCGTGTCCAGCCAGCGCCCATGCTTGTAGCCGGAACCTTCAAGGCGTCCCGAATGGCGAAAGCCGAGCTTTTCGTGCAACCGCACCGAGGCGCTTTCGGGACGGCCATCGCCGATCACCGCGATGATCTGGCGAAAGCCCGCCGTCGTCACTGCCTCGATCAGGCTTTGCATCAGCTTGAGCCCGACGCCCTGGCCCTTGGCCTCGGGCGCGACATAGACCGAATCCTCGACGATGAAGCGATAGGCCGGGCGTGGCCGGAAGGCGCCGGCATAGGCGTAGCCGAGAACGGTCCCGTCCTTCTCCGCCACCAGGTAAGGAAAGCCGCCGGCCGTCAGGCTGTCGAATCGAACACCCATCTCCGCACGGCTCGGCGGCTCCAGCTCATAGCTCGCCGTGCCTTGGGTCACCGCATCGGCATAGATGTCCGTGACGCTGTCGAGGTCGGCCACCGTGGCGGGCCGGATCGCAATATTGCTCATTGTTTATGCATGCCGTTTCTCTGCTCGCAATAACAGCAAGGGCAAAGACAAAAGAAAAGGGCGGCCGTTGGGCCGCCCTTCCGGAAGTTGATGGTCCAATGCCGCTTTAGCGGCGGTCGCCCATGAACTGCAGCAGGAACATGAACAGGTTGATGAAGTCGAGATAGAGCGTCAGAGCGCCCATGATCGCCTTGCGGCCGGCGACGTCGGAAGTGTCGCCCTCGAAATACATCTCCTTGATCTTCTGCGTGTCATAGGCGGTCAGGCCCGCGAAGACCAGCACGCCGATCGCCGACACGGCAAAGGACAGCGCCGACGACTGCAGGAAGATATTGATCACCGACGCGATGATGATGCCGAACACGCCCATGATCAGGAACGAGCCCATCGCCGTCAGGTCGCGCTTGGTGGTGTAGCCGAACAGCGACAGCGCACCGAAGGCGGCGGCCGTGGCGAAGAAGGTCTGTGAGATGCTGGCCGTGGTGTAGACCAGGAAGATCGAAGACAGCGACAGGCCGACGAGACCAGCATAGACCCAGAACGTCGTCTGCGCCGCCGAAACGCTCATCGACTGAACGCGGAACGACAGGAACAGCACGGCAGCCAGCGGCGCCAGCATCACCACCCAGCGCAGCGGCGAGCCGAAGATCGCGTAGCCGAAGGAGGTCAGCATCTCGCCGCTTGGCAGCGTCGCGACAGCCGAAGCCGGATCGGTGGTGGTGGCCAGCATGATCGTGCCGATCGCGGCAAGACCAGTGATGAGGAGGCCAAGCCCCATCAGATTGTAGACCCTGATCATATAGGCGCGCAGGCCCTGATCGATGTCGGCACCGACGCTGACGCCGGGCACGGCGCGCGTCTGGTAGTTGCGAATGGGATCAGCCATTGTAGTCCTCTATTGCTTCTGCCCCGTCGGGTGTCAGGTCCTTCCGGACCCAGGCGCCGCTGGCAGGGCTCCAGCATGCCTGTGGCGAAATATGATGGTTATTCGCGTCAAGAACAAGTCCGTAACCGGATGTAACGGTTCGTGAGAGGGCGAAGTGCCGATTCCTCGGCTTTTCGGAGGGCTTTCTTACCAAGATTTAATCCAGGATGCCCACTTCCGGGCCTGTCGTCACAAATTGCGCAGCACCGGTGCTGCCTTGTGGCCGAGCACCCGCCAGGTGCCGGCCAGACCAATGCCGACCGTGATCACCAGCGAAAACAGAATGGTCGCCACTGCCACCTCGGGCATGAAATGCGACGGCAATGTCATGATGCGCGCGACGACGAACCAGGCCGCCGCACTGCCCGCCGCCAGCGCGAAGATGGCGGTGGCCAGTCCGATCAGCATGTATTCGAGCGAGAAGGCCGATATCAGCGTCGTGCGTGTCGCACCCAGCGTCTTCAGCACCACCGCATCATGGATGCGCGCCCGGTTGCCGGCGGCGAGCGCGCCGGCCAGCACCAGCACCGAAGCGATCAGCGCCACGCCGGCCGCGGCCCGGATCGCCGAGCCGAGCTGTCCGACCAGCCGGTTGACGACATCGAGCGCGTCCTTGACCCGCACCGTCGTCACCGCCGGGAAGGCGCGGGTGACGGCGTTGAGGATGCGGGCGTCGTCGGCCGTCGAGGTACTCTTTTCGGTCAGCGTCGCCATCCAGCCATGCGGGGCGCCCGCGAATGTGTTGGGCGAGAACACCATGACGAAATTGATGCCCATCGTCTCCCACTCGACCTGGCGGAAATTGGCGATCCTGGCGGTGACATTGCGTCCGAGCACGTTGACGGTGATGGTATCGCCGAGCTTCAGCCCGATCTCCTTGCCTTCTTGCGCCGAAAACGAAACCAGCGGCTCGCCGCTGTAATCTTCGGGCCACCAACTGCCCTCGGTCAACGTCGCGTTCTGCGGCTGCCTGGTGTCATAGGTCAGGCCGCGGTCGCCCCTCAGCACCCAGGCGCCTTCCGCCGGCACCTTCACCTTGTCGACATCGATACCGTTCAGCGCCATCACCCGGCCGCGCAGCATCGGCACCTTGGCCAGTACGCCCTGCGGCGCCTCCTTGCCGATCAGCGCCGAGAAAGACGCGACATCGGCGCTCTGGATGTCGACGAAGAAGAAGTTCGGCGCCCGTTCCGGCAGGCTGCCGGAGATCTGCCGCCTGAGATTGCCGTCGATCAGCGCCAGCGTCACCAGCAGCGTCAGGCCGAGCCCCAAGGACAGCACCACCGATGGCGTCAGCGCGCCTGGCCGATGGATGTTGCCGATAGCGAGCCTGAGCGCCACGAAGCGCACGCGCGGGCTCTTCCTGGCCGCCCATTGCACCAGTGCGCCGACCACGCGCAGCACCAGGAAGGCGAAGACGGTAGCGCCGACAAAGATCGAGGCGATGCGCTGATCGCCCGAGAACAGAATGGCCAGCGCCGCAAGCAACAGCGCGATACCTATGGCCGCCGCGACATAGGCGGGGCGCGGCAAGCCGCGGCCTTCCAGCCCCATTTCGCGAAACAGCGCGGTTGCCGGCACGTCGCGGGCGCGGCCGAGCGGCAGCAGCGCGAAAGCCAACGTCACCAGCAGGCCGAACAGCGCCGCCATGCCGAGCGCGCCGGGATAGAAGCCGCCTTCGGCCGGCACCGGAATGACGGATTGCAAGGCCGCACTCGCCGCGAACGGCATCAGTGCGCCGAGCACAAGGCCCAGCACGATACCCAATGCGGCAATGATCAGGATCTGCACCAGATACACGGCAAAGACGAAGCCGCCCGAAGCGCCCAGGCTCTTGAAGGTGGCGATGACGCCGCGCTTGCCGTCGAGATAGGCGCGTACTGCGTTGGCGACGCCGACACCGCCGACCACCAGCGCCGTCAGCCCGACCAGGGTCAGGAACTGCGAGAAACGTTCAATGTTGGACGACAGCGCGGGCGCTGCGTTGCTGCGTGTGCGGATCGACCAGCCTGCTTCGGGGAAATCCGTGGCGGCCTGGTCCTGGACGGCCTTCAGCCGCAACTCGTCGGCGTCCGCCGGCAGCCGGATCTTGTAGGCATTCTCGACCAGGCTGCCCGGCTGGATCAGTCCAGTCGCCGCCAGCCCGTCGGTCGAGATCATCAGCCTTGGCGCGAAGCCGAAACCGTCGGACACGGCGTCCGGTTCGGCGACCAGCCTGGCGCGCAGTTCTAAAGTGGCGGTGCCGAGCTTCAGCCGGTCGCCGATCTTGACGTGCAACCGCTCGAACAGAAGATCGGGCGCCGCTGCGCCGAAGACGCCGAACTCTTCGCCGAACAGTTCCTGTTTCGACAGTGCCGGCTCGGTCTCCAGCGTGCCATAGAGCGGATAGGCATGGTCGACCGCCTTGGCCTCGACCAGCGCCTGGTCGGATCCGTCGGCCAGACGCGCCATCGAACGCATGCTGGCGGTCCGGGAAACTGTGCCGAGCCCGTCAAGGAAGCTGCGCTCCGCCTGGCTGGCGTCACGCTGATTGATCTCGAAGCGAAGATCGCCGCCAAGCAGCGTCTGGCCCTGATTGGCGACACCGGCGGTGATCGAACGCGCCACCGAGTTGACGCCGCCGATGGCCGCGACGCCGAGCGCGATGCAAGCGAGGAAGATGAGGAAGCCGGACAGGCCGCCACGCATCTCGCGCAACGAGAAGCGAACCGCGAGCCTCAACGTCCGGGACAGCGGCATCAGGCCGTCACCTTGACGGGGGTAGGTGCCTCGATCCGGCCCGAGCGCATCGATACCTGGCGCGAACAGCGCGCCGCGAGCGCCGGATCATGGGTCACCAGCACCAGCGTCATGCCGCGCTCGGCCGCTTTGGCAAACAGGAGGTCGGCGACCTGCCGCCCGGTCGCCTGGTCGAGATTGCCGGTCGGCTCGTCGGCGATTAGGATGCGCGGCGACGGCGCCAATGCGCGGGCGATCGCCACGCGCTGCTGCTCGCCGCCCGACAATTCGCCGGGATAGTGGGTGACGCGGTCGCTGAGGCCAACCGCCGCCAGCTCGCGCGCCGCTACCGCGAACGGATCGGCATGGCCGGCCAGTTCCAGCGGCACCGCGACATTTTCGAGCGCCGTCATGTTGGGAATGAGATGGAAGGACTGGAACACGATGCCAATGTTTCGGCCACGAAACGAAGCAATCTGGTCTTCGCTTTTGCCGTTGAGCAGCTCGCCGGCGATTCGGACCGTACCCGAATCGACCCTTTCCAGTCCTGCCAGGACCATCAGCAATGTCGACTTGCCGGAACCCGAAGGCCCGACGATGCCGGTCGCCTCCCCGGTCGCCACATCAAGGCTGACACCCTTCAGCACATGCACCGATGAAGCGCCCTCGCCAAGGGTCAGGGATACATCTTTCAGCGCGATGACGGCTTCTGTCAAAATGAAATCGTCCTATAATCTGGGAAGGCTCTGCTTGCCGGAAGCCGTCGACTGAAGAATTCCTAGCTCATATGGGGCCTGCCGCATGTCTTTCAAACGCAGTATTGCCGCAGGCCTCATGGTTTTCCTCGCCATTTGCGGCGCCATGCCGTCAGCGCGTGCCGAGCCGTTCAAAATCGTCGGCTTCGGCGACAGCCTGACGGCGGGCTATGGCCTTGGGCCTGACCAGGGCTTTACCGACAGGCTGCAGGCTGCCCTTCGCGCCAAAGGCCATGATGTGAGCGTCGACAATGCCGGCGTTTCCGGCGACACGACGAGCGGTGGCCTGGCGCGGCTCGACTGGTCGGTGCCCGACGGCACGCAACTGGTCATCCTCGAACTCGGCGCCAACGACATGCTGCGCGGCGTTTCGCCCGACATCACCAGGAAGAACCTCGACGAGATGCTGAGCAAGCTGAAGCAGCGCAAGATTGCCGTGCTTCTGGCCGGCATGCGTGCCGCACCCAATCTCGGCCCCGACTACCAGAATGCGTTCGACGCCATTTTTCCGGACCTGGCGAAGAAATACGACGTCGTGCTCTACCCGTTCTTTCTCGACGGCGTCGCCGGCCAGCCCGGCATGCAACTCGAGGACGGCCTGCATCCGAGCGTTGAAGGCGTCGACCAGATAGTCGAACGCATCCTGCCGACGGTCGAGAAGGTGATCGCGGCAGTGCCGGGCGATTCCTAGCAGATTGGAACTGTTTCCGCGCATGGGGCTTTTAACAGGGACTGTGGCCAACAAACCTCTTGCTCCGTTTGACTATCGATGATTCGCTGGGGATGACAGTTCGATTCGAGGAAGGGAGGCTCTTCATGCCGCGTCTTTTCACCGCCCTCGAAATTCCGCGTGACGCTGCCCTTTCGCTGTCCCTGCTGCGGGGCGGCTTGCCGGGAGCCCGCTGGATCGATGTCGAAAACTACCATCTGACGCTGCGCTTCATCGGCGATGTCCCCGGCCATGTCGCCGACGAGATCGCCAACGCGCTCGACCGCGTCCACCGCCCTTCCTTCTCGCTGGCGCTGTCCGGCGTCGGCGCTTTCGGCCAGAAGAAGCCACATGCGGTGTGGGCAGGCGCTTCCGCCTCGCCCGGTCTGGCCGCCCTTCAGGGCGAGATCGACCGCATCTGCCAGCGGCTCGGCATCCCGGCCGATCCCCGCAAGTTCATGCCGCATGTCACGCTGGCACGCTTACGCAATTCGACCCCGCTGGACGTCGCCCAATATCTGTCGGCGCGCGGCAATTTCTCGACGCTGCCGTTCCGCATCGGCCGTTTCGTGCTGATGTCGTCGCGCGATTCGGTCGGCGGCGGACCTTACATCGTCGAGGAAGCCTGGCCGCTGTCAGGCACGGACGCCCGCGCGTCCAGCCTTGTCACCAGCGCCTCCGACGCCTCGCGGATCATGCGATAGGCGGAAGCGAAGGCTTCTACCTCGTCATGATAAGGATCCGGCACGTCGCGTGCCTTTCCCTGCGCGAACTCCAGGAACAGATGGATGCGGTCCTGCACGGCCGCCGGCGCCAGCGCCTTCAGGTCGGCGACATTCGACCGGTCCATGCCGAGGATCAGGTCGAAACGGTGGAGGTCCTGCGGCGTGACCTTGCGCGCCCTTTGCCCGGAAATGTCGACGCCGTGCCGCACCGCGATCGCGATCGCGCGTCGATCGGGGGCAGAGCCGGCCTCCCAGTCACTGGTTCCCGCTGAATCGAGCAGGATATCCCGGGCCGACCCGCGCTCGGCCCAAACCGCGCGGAAGACACCTTCCGCCAGCGGCGACCGGCAGATATTGCCGAGGCAGACGAAGAGAATGGAGTTTATGGGCTTCGCGCTCATCGATCCGTCGCTATGGTGAGGGTCGTTTTCGAATAGCACAGGATATGGACATGGCGAGAGAGAAACTGGGCAGGCAAGCCGCTGAAGCCGCATTGACCGGTCTTGACGGCTGGGCGCTGGCGGAAGACGGCGCTTCCATCAAGCGCACATTCACCTTCGCGAATTTCTCCGAGGCTTTCGCCTTCATGACCCGCGTCGCGCTTGCCGCCGAGACGATGGACCATCATCCCGACTGGTCGAATATCTACAAGACCGTCGATGTGACGCTGAACACTCATGACGCCGGCGGCGTCACCGCGCTCGATATCGATCTGGCCAAGAAAATGAACCGTTTTGCCGGCGCCTGAGGCCTGGTATCGCCTCGGCAGGCTCAAATCGGCACCGGCATCTTGTAGCCGGGGTCGGGTTTCACCACATTTTCCCCCGCGGGCATGCGCCGGATGCGCATGGGCGCTCGCAAGGAGACACTGATGGCGCAACAATCCGGTTTTGATTTCTTCGGCTTTGGCGGCAAGCTGGCAAACGAGAGCGAAGTGCGCGAGAAATTCTGGCGCACAGCCAAGAAGGCCGCGCGGCAGATCCCCTTTATGGAAGAGGTCGTGGCCGCCTACTACTGCGCCATGGACAAGAACACCCCGCTGCGCGCCAAAGGCATTCTGCTGGCCGCGCTCGGTTATTTCGTGCTGCCGGTGGATGTCATCCCCGACTTCGTCTTCGGGCTTGGCTTCACCGACGACATCGCCGTGCTCACCGCCGCGATCACCGCCGTCAGTGCCCACATCACCACTGCGCACCGGCAGGCCGCCAGGGACGCCATGGCCGACAAGGGCTGAACTCGCGCACGGAACGCCGTTGAAGCCGGCTTTCTGCGGCAGCGTAAAAAGTCAAACTCTTGCCGCTTTCGTGGCCTCCAAGTCGCCCAAGGGATGTCGCGCCAGCCGCTCGCAAGGCGGCGGCGCGGGAATGGCGGCGGTTTCCTCGGGGTGAGGGTCCTTTTCTCTTCGGAAATTCACCGTTTGGTAACCCAGATTAAATCAAAATGAAGCGACGGGCAGGACGCCAAGCCGGCCTGCCTCCGCACCATTTGGAATACGGGAAAAGCGATGCGCGGATTAATTGCACTAGTTTCGAGCCTGGTCCTGGTGGCCGTGGCAGCGCCGGCGCTGGCGCAGTCGGCGACCAAGATCGGCCAGCACAATGCCTGGGGCACCTACAGTTACCAGGCATCGGGCGGCAAGGTCTGCTATGTCCTGACCGTGCCGACCGACAAGCAGCCGCCTACGCTCGATCATGGCGACATGTTCTTCTTCGTCAGCCAGCGGCCCGGCCAGCAAGTGTCCTACGAGCCGCAATTCATTGCCGGCTACAATTTCCAGGACGGCTCCAAGGCCACCGTGACCATCGACAAGAAGACGTTTTCGATGTTCACCCGCGGCAAATCGGCCTGGGTCGAGAATGCCGCCGAGGAGCCGGTGCTGATCGCCGCCATGAAGACCGGCACCGACATGAAGGTGACGGCGAAGTCCGGCCGCGGCAATCCCACCTCCTATGTCTTCTCGCTGAAAGGTATTTCGGCGGCGCTGACGTCGATTGCCAAGTGCAAATAGGCAAGGAGTGCAGGCACGCACTTCGTTTGAATGAAAGGCCGGGCCGCGAAGCCCGGCCTTTTGCTTTCAGCCTTGCGCCGATCCCGGCCCGGCCTCCGCCCGCCGCCGCCGGATCGCCTCGGCGATGAAAACACGCGACAGCGCGTGGTAGAGCGGTTCGTGCGAGATCATCCGCGCCGTACCGTAGCCCAGCATCGAGGCCAGCATCAGCGCGATGACATTGTCGTGATTGCCGGTCATCTCCAGGATGATGACGAAGGCCGTCATCGGCGCCTGCACCACCCCGGCGAAATAGCCGGCCATGCCGAGCAGTGCCGCAGCCCCCGTGCTGGCGCCGAAGAGGAGGCCGAGCGAACTGCCGATGCCGGCGCCGACCGCCAGCGAGGGCGCGAAGATGCCGCCCGGAATGCCCGAGATCATCGACAGCAGTCCCGCCAGGAACTTTTCGGCAAAGAAGAACCATGGCAGCGGCGTGCCTTCGACGGCGCCCCGTGCCTGCACGTAACCGGTGCCGAAGGTCAGCCCGTCCGAGGCGATGCCGATCACTGCAACCAGCAGCCCGCAGACGGCCGCGACCAGCAAAGCGCGCTGCAAAGGCTGCCCAGTGTTCCAGCGCCGGATCCGGCGTGTCGCCTTCAACGCCAGCAGCGAAAACAGCGCGCCGAGCCCGCCGCCGATGACGCCGCAGGCGATCACCAGCGGCCACTCGGCGGCAAACGAGATCGTGTCCTTGGCGACGCCGAAATAGGTGTAGTTGCCGAGCAGGCCGAGCGAGGCGAGGCCGGCCAGGATCACCGCCGTCAGCACCAGCCCGTTGGTACGCGCCTCGTAGGTGCGGCCCATCTCCTCGATGGCGAAGACGATGCCGGCCAGCGGCGTGTTGAAGGCGGCGGCGATACCGGCGGCCGACCCGGCCAGGATCAGGCCCCGCGCCTGCACCATGCCGCCCCAGCGCGCCGCCTGCAGCATCAGCGACGCGCCGACCTGCACGGTCGGACCCTCGCGGCCGATCGAGGCGCCGCAGAACAGGCCGACGATGGTGAGCATGATTTTGCCGACCACCAGTTTGAGGGACAGGATGTGGCCGCGGTCCTCGTCGTCGCGAAGATGGCGGGCGGCGATCGCCTGCGGAATGCCGCTGCCTTGCGAGCCGGGAAAGAAGGTGTGGGCAAGCCAGGCGCACAGCACGAAACCCAACGGCGTAACGGCAAGCGGCAGATAGAAACGCCAGCCACCTGCGTCTCCTGTCATCAGGTGAAACAGTTCCTGCGCCCTGTCCGCCAGCACCGCGAACAGCACGCTGATCACACCGATGCCAAGCGCCCCGGCCCAGAACACCAGGCGCGGCTGCCACACCCGCCGTGAGCCCCATATCGCGCGCGAACGCCGCAGCATGGGATATCTTCGCGATGTGCCGGCCATGTCTGTCCTCGAGCGGGGAGTATCGAGCCCTAACACGTGCAGGCCAGAGGTTAAACCGGCACAACCCATGACTCTGCCCTCAACCTGTGCTATGCGCCGCGCTTCCTTTCCGGCACGATGCGTGAAATCGGCCGCAAACCGCTTATATCAGTGCAACCATGACCCTTTCATTCGATCTCACCACTGACGGCGCCCGCGACGCGTTGCGCGCCCGCGCGGCACAGCCCGAAAAGCCGTCGCTGATCGGCCTGACGCGGGTCGAGCTCGCCGAGGCTCTGGTTGCATCAGGCACTGTGCCCGAGCGCCAGGCGAAAATGCGCGCCCAGCAGCTGTGGCACTGGATGTATGTGCGCGGCGTCTCCGATTTCGCCGGCATGTTCAACATTTCCAAGGATCTGCGCGCCGAACTGGACAAGCACTTCACCGTCGCCAGGCCCGAGATCGTCGAGGAGCAGATTTCCGCCGACGGCACGCGCAAATGGCTGTTCCGCTTTCCGCCGCGCGGCGCCGGCCGGCCGGTCGAGATCGAGACTGTCTACATTCCCGAAGAGGGTCGCGGCACGCTGTGCATCTCCTCGCAGGTGGGCTGCACGCTGACCTGCTCGTTTTGCCACACCGGCACGCAGAAGCTGGTGCGCAATCTGACGGCTGAGGAGATCCTCGCCCAGTTGCTCACCGCCCGCGACCGGCTCGGCGATTTTCCCGACCGCGACACGCCCGACGGCGCCATCGTGCCGGCCGAGGGCCGCAAAGTGTCCAACATCGTCATGATGGGAATGGGCGAACCGCTTTACAATTTCGAAGCGGTCAAGAAGGCGCTGCTGATCGCTTCCGACGGTGACGGCCTTTCCTTGTCGAAGCGCCGCATCACGCTATCGACCTCCGGCGTCGTGCCGGAAATCTTCCGCACCGGCGAGGAGATCGGCGTCATGCTGGCGATCTCGCTGCATGCCACCAATGACGATCTGCGCGACCTGCTTGTGCCGATCAACAAGAAGTATCCGCTGAAGGAGTTGATCGCCGCCTGCCGCGCCTATCCCGGCCTGTCGAACGCCAGGCGCATCACCTTCGAATATGTGATGCTGAAGGACGTCAACGATTCCATCGAGGACGCCAAGGGCCTGATCAAGCTGCTCAAGGGCATTCCGGCCAAGATCAATTTGATCCCGTTCAACCCATGGCCGGGCACCAACTACCAGTGCTCGGACTGGGAGACGATCGAGAAATTCGCCGATTACATCAACAATGCCGGCTATGCCTCGCCGATCCGCACGCCGCGCGGCCGCGACATCCTCGCCGCCTGCGGCCAGCTCAAGTCCGACTCCGAGCGCATGCGCAAGGTCGACCGGCTGGCGCTGGAAGCGATGATGATAGCGGGGCACGGCGAGGCGTGAGCCGCCCCGTCGCCTGGCTGAAGCGCCTCGCCGTGATGGCGGTCGGCTATATCGCCGCCGTGCTGACCTCGATCCTGGTCCCGGTGCTGCTGATCGCTCTTCTGGAAGGTTTGGAAGATGGCAACTGGTCCATCATTTTCGCTTTCGACTGGCTGGGCTCGTTCCCGCTCGCCGTGTTGACCGTGACGATCGCCGCGCTGCTGATCGTCGGCCCGGCGCTCTTTGTCGCCGAATGGTTTTCGCTGCGGGGATGGTTCTACTTTGCCGCCACGGGTGCGATCACGTCCATCGCCTTTGGCGTGTCCATGCCGCGCTCGGCCGGCAGTTTTATCTTCAATCCGGGCTTTCTCGGTTTCCTGGCCACCGCCGGCATTGCCGCCGGTTCGGTCTACTGGCTTCTGGCCGGACGCAAGTCGGGCATGCGCCAGGATTTGGGCCGAGATCTGGG
Organism: Mesorhizobium sp. WSM4822; assembly: GCF_055811155.1. NCBI lineage: Bacteria > Pseudomonadati > Pseudomonadota > Alphaproteobacteria > Hyphomicrobiales > Phyllobacteriaceae > Mesorhizobium > Mesorhizobium sp. WSM4822. The sequence goes on from NZ_JBVVQM010000003.1 coordinate 526,075, forward strand.
ATGACCCGTCTCGTCGGCTACCTCATCCGTTTCACCGTCATCCTGTTCGGCTATGCCATCGCCTCGCTGGCGGCGAGCGCCTTCCTCAACATCCTGTTGCTGGCATCGCTCGGCTACACGCCGGAGCATGCGCATCCGACGGCGACGGCTTCCCTGTATTTCTCAATTCCCTTCGCCGCCCTGTTCGTCGCCTATTTCGCCCTGATGCCGGCCTCTGTCGTCATCCTGCTTGCCGAAATCCTCGGCCGGCGCGACTGGCTGTTCTATGCGCTGGCGGGCGCGGTGGTTGCCGGTGTTTTCCTCGGGCTTGCCAACCACAGCGGTGACACCGCCTTCGCTGTCAGGGACACCAGCGCCATCATGGCCGTGATCGGCAGCGGCATGGTCGGTGGTATCTTTTACTGGCTCAGCGCCGGGCGCTGGGCCGCAAGCTGGTGGCAAGGCGAACCAGGGTCAAAAGAGGATGGCCAGACAGGATGACGGCGCCTACTTCGCCTGGGCCGTCAGGATCTTGAGGGCGAAGGCGGAGAACACGCCGGCGAAGAGATAGTCGACCACCCGCGTGACGCGCGGGCTGGCCTTCATCGCCGCCGAAAACTTTTCCGCCGCCAGCACCATCGGGACCGTCACCGGGACCGACAGCACGATGAACATCAGCCCAAGGAAAAACAGCTTTCCCGGTGCGTTCGGATCATGCGCGGAGACGAACTGCGGCAGGAAGGTCATGAAGAACAGGATGATCTTCGGGTTGAGCAGATTGACGCCAAGGCCCGCCGCCCAGCTGCGCAGCAGCGAAATCTCGGGGCCTGTCTTCTTCTCCGGCGAAAAGGCCGAGCCCCTGGTGATCGCCTGCCAGGCCAGGAAGACGAGATAGCCCGCGCCGAAGATCTTCAGCACGAAGAAAGCCATCGGCGAGGCGACGATCAGCGCCGAGACACCGACAACCACCAGCGTGGTGTGGATCAGCGTGCCGCACAGCGCGCCGGCCATCGAGGCAAAGCCGGTGGCACGGCCCTGGTTGAGCGTGCGCGAGACGAACAGCGTCATGTCCGGACCCGGCGTGATCGCCAGGATGACCGTGGCGATGGCGAACTGGATCAGCGTGGCGGTGTCTGGAATGAACGACATGAGCGGCCCCAGGGAATTGGGAGGCCTATACAGGATGCGCCATGACGATGCCAGACACAGCAGCCACCCGATGTCGATCCAGAAGGCGTCCGCAAGGCATTCGCTGGACGGCCGGCCGCGGCGTCCTATGCCTGCCTGCTCAGCCGCATCCTCGCCGGCTCCTCCGCGACGAGTTGATCGTTGCGGTGATCGGCGTCCCCGGTGATCTGGTCGATCGGCTTGGGCCGGCCGAGGAAATAGCCTTGCGCCTCGTTGCAGCCTTCGACCTGCAGGATGGTGAGCTGGACATGCGTCTCGACGCCTTCGGCAAGCACCGGAATGTCGAGGCTGCGGCCCAGCGTCAGCACCGCCCGGATGATGGCCTTGGCCTGCGGGCTTCGCTCGACGTCAGCCATGAACGAGCGGTCGAGTTTGATCTTGTCGAAGGGAAACGAGCGCAGCGTATCGAGCGATGAATAACCGGTGCCGAAATCGTCGATCGCGATCGTCACCCCCAGCGCCTTGATCTGGCGCAGGACATGCAGCGTGCGCACCTTGTCGGCGACGATCGTCGATTCGGTCAACTCCAGTTCCAGCCGTTTCGGCGACAGTCCGGTCTCGATCAGGATTTGATGGATGAGCTTGGCGAGATCGGCATGGGCGAACTGTACCGATGACAGATTGACCGCAATCTTGTGGCCATTGCCCCACGAGGCCGCCTGCCGGCACGCGGTCCGCAGCACCCATTCGCCGATCGCCATGATCGAGCCGTTCTCTTCGGCAATCGGGATGAATTCAGCGGGCGGGATCATGCCGTGCACGGGATGGGTCCAGCGCAGCAGCGCCTCGTAGCCGCAGGTGGCGCCGGTCGGGACCGAGGTCTGCACCTGATAGTGCAGCGAAAGCTCGCCGCGGTCGATCGCCTGGCGAAGGTCGGAGGCCAAGGCGCGGCGCGCCCGCGCCGTCTCGTCCATGGCGGATTCGTAGAAGCAGACGGCTCGCGTGACGTCGTTCTTCGCCCGGTACATGGCAAGATCGGCATTGCTGACCAGCCGCTCGCGGTCGGCTCCGTCGCGTGGATAGACCGCGACGCCGATGCTGGCGCCCGCGGCGATCTCGAAATCGTCGAGCCGCAACGGCTCGAACAGCGACTTCTCCAGCCGCGAGACCAGCCCGAGAAGGTCCTTCTGATCCTTGAAGCGCTTGATCGCGGCGAACTCGTCACCGCCGAGCCGGGCGACGAACTCGCCCTCGCCGGTGAGTTTCGCCAGCCTGCGGGCGACGATCTTGAGCGCCTGGTCGCCGGCCGCATGCCCCCTGAGGTCGTTGATCTCCTTGAAGCGGTCGAGATCGATGACGATGACCGCCGTCATTGTGTCCTCGCCCTCGCGTGCCCGGTCGATCTCATGGTCGAGGCGGTCGTTGAAGGAGACCCGGTTGGGAAGGCCGGTAAGGGCGTCGTTGAGGGCGAGATGCTGAAGCCGCTCGAAACTCTCCAGACGGCCACGCTCATCGATCAGATAGCTGGCGAAGCCGGTGGCCGCGACGATCAGGCCCACCACGGCGACGGCGACCGCCATTGCCACCAGAATATCGGGATTGGTGCCTGTGCTGATGAAGGACAGCGGCGTCACCGCCACCGCGGCCATAGCCGTGAAATGCAGGCCGACGATCGCCAGCACCAGCAGCCCGATGGCGAGATAATGCGACCAGCGGTATGGCCGGCGCACGGCATGGCCGACGGCCAAGGCGGAGAACACGGCCGAGATGACCAGTGAGGCCACGACATAGGAGCCGTCCCATTCGACGATGCCGGCAACATGATAAGCCATCATGCCGGTGTAGTGCATGGCCGAAATCGCCAGGCCGACGACGATGCCGCCCCATTCCGGAGCCAGGCGCCGGCTCTTGCCGGATGCGAGGGTGAAGCCCAGCCCGGTGCCGATGATGGCGATGACCAGGGATGCCATGGTCAGGACCGGATCGAAGGTGATCGGCGCGCCGGGCTGGTAGGCCAGCATGGCGATGAAATGGGTGCACCAGATCGACGAGCCGGCGGCGACCGCGGTCAGGAACAGCCAGCCCTTCATCTGCACGCCGGCGGTTTTCCTCGAACGGTCGAAGAGGCCGATCGTCACCCAGCAGCCGGTGACGCACATCAGCGCCGCCAGCAGGACAAGCCACAGATTATGCTCCATGGCGATGCATGATATAACGCGCATCAAGAACGGCCCGAGTCCGAGGACACCCACGACAAAGCAGGCAAGAAGCCGCCCGGAACATGGTCAAGGCGGCTTTGTCGTAAGTGTTAGCGGCACGGCGTGAAAACTTGATTAAGTCCCTCCAGCAAATGCAGCCTTTGATTGCAGCAGATTGTTTTCGCTGCCGGCCGCCCCCGGCCATGCGCTGGACCAGAAGCCGTGCATGCACGCGTGCTTGCTCGCTCTGCCGTTCCTGCTAAAAGGCGCTGCGACAATCCGTGACGCCCAGGCTGGGGCGTCCGCCATCGACGGAGTAGAAATGTCCAAGGCCAAAGACGTCAAAAAAGTCGTGCTTGCCTATTCAGGCGGTCTCGACACATCCATCATCCTGAAATGGCTGCAGACTGAACTCGGCGCCGAAGTCGTGACTTTCACCGCCGATCTCGGCCAGGGCGGCGAACTCGAGCCGGCCCGTCGCAAGGCCGAGATGATGGGCATCAAGGACATCCGCGTCGTCGACGTGCGCGAGGAATTCGTGTCCGACTTCGTCTTCCCGATGTTCCGCGCCAACACCGTCTATGAAGGCACCTATCTGCTTGGCACCTCGATCGCGCGGCCGCTGATCTCCAAGCATCTGGTCGATATAGCGCGGGAAACCGGCGCCGACGCGATCGCGCATGGCGCCACCGGCAAGGGCAACGATCAGGTGCGCTTCGAGCTTTCGGCTTACGCATTGAACCCCGACATCAAGGTCATCGCGCCGTGGCGCGACTGGTCGTTCAAGTCGCGCACCGACCTGATGAATTTCGCCGAGCAGCACCAGATCCCGGTGCCGAAGGACAAGAAGGGCGACGCACCGTTCTCGGTCGACGCCAACCTTTTGCATTCGTCCTCCGAGGGCAAGGTGCTGGAAGACCCGTGGGTGGAGCCGCCCGAATTCGTCCACCAGCGCACCGTTTCGCCGATGGACGCACCTGATACCGTCACCGAGATCGAGATCGAGTTCCTGAAGGGCGATCCGATCGCGCTGAACGGCAAGAAGCTGTCGCCGGCGACCATGCTGGCGGCACTCAACGATCTTGGCCGCGACAATGGCATCGGCCGGCTCGACCTGGTCGAGAACCGCTTCGTCGGCATGAAATCGCGTGGCGTCTACGAAACACCAGGCGGCACGATCCTGATTGCCGCCCACCGCGCCATCGAATCGATCACGCTCGACCGTGGGGCCGCCCATCTCAAGGACGAGTTCATGCCGCGTTACGCTGAGCTGATCTACAACGGCTTCTGGTTCGCGCCCGAACGGCTGATGCTGCAGGCGATGATCGACAAGAGCCAGGAAGAGGTCGAGGGCACGGTGCGCCTCAAGCTCTACAAGGGCAACGTCATGGTCACCGGCCGCAAGTCGAAGAAGACGCTCTATTCGGATGCGCTGGTCACCTTCGAGGACGACCGCGGCGCCTACGACCAGAAGGACGCCGCCGGCTTCATCCGTCTCAATGCGCTGCGGCTGAGGACGCTGGCCGCGCGCAACCGCGCCAAGTAGGGCGGATGCGCGGCTTCGGTCGCTGCCTGGCGCCCCTGGTTGTTCTGGCGACGCCGGCGGCGGGCCAGGAGTTCGACCCCGCCTCTCTCGACCTTCCGGCGCTGATCGAGTGCAGGGCGGACGTTCCGACCTACAACGACTTTGCCCTGTGGCTGTCCAGCGCACCGGGCGCCGTTGAAACGCTTGGCTGGAAGGAGGTTGCCTCGGGCAATCCGTTTCTCAGCCAATACGAACTGCCGGCCAAAATCCGCGTGTTCAACCGCGAGACAGGATCGATCGTGTTTACCGCTGCGGGGCCGATGGCCGTGCTCGACGGCGTTGCCGCGCCGGAGCTTGCCGAAGAACTCAACGTCATGGCCGTTTTTTCCACGCCGCAAAAATTCCTTGGCGAGAAGGTCGTTGTCCACAGCACCGAAGAGTCGGAAGGATTGACCTTCTCCACGGACGTCAAGCTTAACGTCTCGACCGTCGAGTCCCACCCCGGCAAGACCCTGGCCGGCTGCTCCTACACGCTCGAAATCAAATAAAAACCCGGCATTCGCGCCGGGTTTTCGATCAAGTCAGAAATGGCCGGGGCCCTTCTGCCCGGTGCATGGTCCGTCAATCGCCGTCGATCGCCGTGGCGATGCGGGCGATGGCCTGCTGATAGACGCTCGCGGAATTCCAGCCGGCAATCGCGCCCATATTCGCACTCGCGCTCGCGCCCGCCCGCCAGCCATGGCCCTTGAGGAAGTTGGCGGTGGAAGCCAGCGCCGTGCCCTTGTCGCGCAGGTTTCCGCCGCCGACGCCATACTTCAGGACGTTTCCTGGCAGGAACTGCGTGTGTCCGATCTCGCCATGCGCGGCGCCAACCGACGAGGCTGACAGCACCCCGCGATCAACCAGCTTCAGGGCTGCGATGGCATGCGGGTAGAAGAACCCCGGGCGGCGGCAATCATAGGCAAGCGTCAAAATGGCAGAGACGGTGTTCTGGTTGCCCATGGACGAACCGAAGCCGGTTTCCATACCCCAGATGGCGAGCAACACGCCCGGCGACACGCCGTAATTCGCTTCGATCTTGGCGAACAGCGCCGCATTCGACTTTTTCAGCGACCGGCCCTTGGAAATAATCGCCGCGCCGCCGCGCCGCCGCATGAAATCGTCCACCGAGCCGCTGAAAGCCTTGTGAATGCCGCGGTCGACGGAGATCGTCTTGGTCGCGTAGTTTGCCCCGGCCAGAGCGGCCAGCCCCTTGGCGCCTACACCTTCCGACCTGGCCTGCGCGGCAAAATCCTGCTTCCAGGCCTCGAAGCCGGCGCCGGTCTTGCCGCAGCTGGCCGCTGCCTGTGCGCCCGTCGCCAGCGCAAGCACCGCCACCACGGCCGCTGCAAACATCTTTCCCTTGGCAAGAATTGCCATGTTGATCTCCTGGTTGCCTGAATCACGTCCCAATTGCGAACTTGCCAGCGAAACGCGCACTTGTCACTGTCACCGCTGCAATGCTGGCGAATGCCGTGGAATTTGCCTAGGATCAAGTGATTATTGTGGCAAGGGGGCTGCATGCAAGACGTTGATGTCGTCATCATCGGTGCCGGCTCGGCGGGTCTTGCCGCCGCCAGGACCCTGCAGGCCGCGGGGCTTTCCTTCACGCTGCTCGAAGCGATGGACCGAATCGGCGGGCGAGCCTGGACCAGCGACCAGCATTTCGGCGTGCCTTTCGACATCGGCTGCGCCTGGCTGCATGCCGCCGACCGCAATCCCTATTTTCCCGAAGCCCAGGCGGCAGGCTGGACGTTGCATCATCACGACATGAACGTCGATCATCTCTACTACCGCGAGCGCAAGGCGAGCGAAGCGGAAGAAGCCGACATGAAGGCCGCCGACGCAAAGCTGTTCGAACTGCTGGCCAGGCATGAAGTGAAAGACGGAGATGACGATCGTCTTTCGGCGCTTTTGGCAAAAGGCCATGCGCCGCGCGCCGCCGCCACCTTCGCCGGGCCGATGGATTTCGGTGCCGACGAGGACGAAATCTCGATCCTGGACTTCCAGGCCGCGGCCGATCTCGACCCGAACTACTTCAGCAAGGAGGGCCTTGGCGCGCTGGTGGCGCGTTTCGGCGCCGGCGTGCCGGTCGAACTGTCGACGCCGGTGCGCAAGATCCTGTGGGACGTGCCCGGCGTCGCCTGCGTCACCGATCGCGGCACCGTCCGCGCCAAAGCGGTGATCGTAACCGCTTCGCCGGCGGTGCTCGCCTTCGAGGAGATCGCGTTCTCGCCGGCCCTGCCCGACACGCATTTCGGCGCCTTCTTCGACCTGCCGATGGGCATGCTGACCAAATTGCCAGTCGAAATATCGGGCACCAGGCTCGGGCTGCAGCCCTTCGACGACCTGCTGATCGAACGGATGGCCAGGCACGACATCTACTTCCTCTGCTTCCCGTTCGACCTTGACTTGATGGTCGGCTTCGTCGGCGGCGATTTCGCCTGGGAAATGTCGGCGGCCGGCGAGGCGGCCGGCATCGACTTCGTCGTCGACCGGCTGTGTGGCATCTTCGGCGGCGATACGCGCAAGCATGTCGGACGCGCAATGATGACCAATTGGGGCGGCGAGCGCTTCGTGCGCGGCGCCTATGCCGCGGCCCGCCCCGGCCGTTCACTGGCGCGCGCCGCACTCATGCAGCCGGTGGCCGACAAGATCTTCTTCGCCGGCGAGCATCTGGCCGGCTCGCTGGTCCAGACCTGCGGCGGCGCACGGCTGTCGGGCGAGGCGGTGGCAAGGCAGGTTGTCGCCCAGCTTGCGGCCAAATAGCTTCAGGTAATGTGGAACACCGCGCGGCTGTTCGCGTTGGGCACGGGCCGCCGTGAACATTTGTGTCACCTCCGGTGAATTGAGACCAACATGAAACTCTTCGACTGCCCGCATTGCGGCCATCGCATCTATTTCGAGAACGCCCAGTGCCTGAACTGCGGGAACCCCGTGCTCTACGATCCCGAGCACGCCTGTTTTGCGCTGGCGGGCGTCGATGGCGTCTTCCAGTGCACCAACGCCGATGAATGCGCCTGCAACTGGATGGCGGAACCGGGTCACGCTTTTTGCCGCGCTTGCGTGCTGAACCAGCTGATCCCGGATCTCTCCGTCGACGGCAACCGCCGCCGCTGGATCCGTGTCGAAGCGGCGAAGAAGCGCGCCATCTACTCGCTGCTGGCCTTCGGGCTGCCGGTGGCGCCCAAGCAGAACCCGGCCGACGAGATCGGCCTGGCATTCGACTTCCTCGCCGATCCGATCGGCGGCGGCCCCGGCGGCGAGCGGATTCTTACCGGCCACGACAATGGTTTGATCACGCTCAATGTCGCCGAGGCGGATTCGGCCGAGCGCGAGAAGCGGCGCGTCGAGATGGGCGAGAACTACCGCACCTTGCTCGGCCATTTCCGTCACGAGCTCGGGCACTATTACTGGGACCGCCTCATCCGCGACGATCCGCACAGGCTCGAAGCTTTCCGCGCACTGTTCGGCGACGACCGCGCCGATTACGAACAGGCGCTGAAGGCCTATTATGCCAATGGTGCGCCGCCCGACTGGCAGCAAGGCCACATCTCGGCCTATGCGACCTCGCATCCATGGGAGGACTGGGCCGAGACCTGGGCTCATCACCTGCACATCACCGACACGCTGGAAATGGTGCACGCGCTGAACTTTCCGCTCGGCCGGCTGGAGACGGTGGAGGCCAACGACTTGCCGCGCGGCGACACAGGCGGCGGGTTGCAGGCCGCACCCTCGGAGCCGGCGACCGCGCCCGAGCCTTTCGAAAAGATCCTTCCCCGCTGGCTGGTGCTGTCGGAAGCCTCCAATTCGATCAACCGCTGCATGGGCCTGCCCGACCTCTACCCCTTTGTCATTTCGGACGTCACGGCACGGAAATTGGAATTCGTTCACGAACTTCTGACCGATTTGCCTAGAGAACACGGAACAAATCGTGAGTTGGCGCAGGCGCTTTAGCGGGAACGCATGAGCTGCTGCCCCGTTTTCGCTGGCGAGGGACCATGAAAACGGAGAGAAACCATGAAATCCCTGTTGTTTCCTGCGGTAGCCGGAATGCTGACCGTGATGTCAGGCGCCGCGTTTGCCGATACCGCCGTCTCAGCCGTCACCGATCTTAACGTGCGCGCCGGACCCGGCCCGCAATATCCCGTGATCGGCGTGCTCGCCGCCGGCCAGTCGGCAACGCTCAATGGCTGCATCGAAAACAGCAAATGGTGCACCATAGCCGAGGCCGGCGGCCAGGGCTGGGTCTATTCCGACTATGTCACGGCCGATATCGGCGGCAGCCGCGTGGTGCTGACGGAACGGCGCTCCAGCGTTGCTGTCGTCTCGCCGCCGAAGGACATCGGCAACTACTCGACCGATTATACCGGCGCGATCATCGCCAGCGATCCGGTCGTGGATGACTTCCCGCCGCCTCCGGCTGAAATCCGCACCTATGTAGACACGCATCGCCTCGATCCCATCTATCTCGAAGGCGAAGTGGTGACCGGCGCGACCCTGCCCGACACCGTCGAGCTGCGCGAGATTCCGGACTACAATTACCGCTATGTCTATGTGAACGGCCAGCGGGCGCTGATCGATCCGCAGACCCGGCGCATCATGTACGTCGTTCGCTGACGACAATCGGCACAAGCGGCCGCTGCGACTGCAGCGGCCGCCAGCAGGCGGCGCCGCCGCGCGGCGCTCTCCTGCGCCGACTTGCTTGGCCTAGTCCTTTGCGGAAAACCATTCCGATTTTCCCGGCCATCGGTTAGTCAATAGGCGATGACTTTGGCAAGGGAGCCCGCGTGACCATCGATCCGTCCGCCTTCGAGCGTTACAGGCATTCGCCGAACGCCAGGACGACCTTACCGCGCCTGTTGCTCGGAACGGGCATCGTGGTCCTTTTTTGGGCAGCAACCACTGTGGCCGTGCTGGTAGGCGGCACCTATGCCTTCATCGCCTGGCAGGCGACCCCATCATCCGGCATTCAGGGCTTCCTCGCTTCTCCCCTCGGCATCCTCACCGCGCTCGTCTCGTTCGCCGGCATCTGGATCGGCCTGTGGGTCGCGATGCGCTGGGTGCATGGCGAGAAGCTGTCGGCGCTGCTCGGCAACAGCCGACGAGTTTCATGGCCCGACTTCCTCAAAGGGCTGATCGCGGTGCTGATCACGTCGTTCATATCCGAGGTCCTGCTCTATCTGCTGCAGCCGCAGATCGCGCGCGGCCCGATCAGCCTGTCGTCCTGGCTGCTGTTTGCGATCCCGATCGCCGCGCTCACTTTGCTGCAGACATCCTCTGAAGAGGTGCTGTTTCGCGGCTATCTGCTGCGCGGTCTCGCCAGCCGGTTCACGAGCCCGGTAATCTGGGCCCTGCTGCCGGCCCTGCTGTTCACCTCGCTGCATTGGAGCGCGAGTTCGTCGCCAGCCATCAATGCTTGCGTGCTGGCGTCGATCGCCGCTTTCGCGCTGCTGCTGACACTTGTCGTCTACGCAACCGGCAATCTCGGCGCCGCCCTGGGTGCTCATCTCGGCAACAACCTGACCGGGTTTCTCTTGATCTCGCATCAGGAAAGCTACAATTCCTTCGCCCTGTTCAACGCCAGGCCGCTCGAGGGACCGGGCTGGGCGACGTCGGATGCGGTTCTCATCGCCTTCATCGGCATCGCCTGCAGCATGCTGACCATCGTGCTGCTTCTGCATCCGCGTTCGCCGCTCAGGGTTGCCGCCGAGCTTCCGGACCATGCGAGCACCGCCTGATCGCAGGCCGGGATCGACGCAATACGGTCTTTGTCTTGACTCTACGGCCGATTTCCTGTCTACACGCTCGAATTCCGCGACGAGTATCCCTCCGAGCAAGCCGACCAGGACGCCGAAACCTCTTTGAGGTGAAGTGCTGTAAATCGATCCTGGAGGCCAACACCCGGCAGCGCTGAGCGCCCCCGGGTGCTTTTTGGTTTTGGCTTTTGGTTGGACACTGGGCGCGAACGCATTACCTCTCGGGCATCATCCGGGTGCCAGGGAAAAGGAAAACGAATGTTTGAATCGCTACAGGAACGTCTTGGTTCGATCCTGAACGGCCTGACCGGCCGCGGCGCGCTGTCGGAGGCTGATGTCTCGGCGGCGCTGCGCGAGGTGCGCCGTGCGCTGCTCGAAGCGGACGTGGCGCTGGAAGTGGTGCGCTCCTTCACCGACAAGGTGCGCGAGAAGGCCGTCGGCGCTGCCGTGGTCAAGTCGATCAAGCCCGGCCAGATGGTCGTCAAGATCGTCCATGACGAACTGGTCGACATGCTCGGCGCCGAAGGCGTCGCGATCGATCTCAATGCCCCGGCGCCGATCGTCATCATGATGGTCGGCCTGCAGGGTTCCGGCAAGACGACCACTTCGGCCAAGATCGCCAAGCGTCTTTCCGAGCGTCAGAACAAGAAGGTCCTGATGGCCTCGCTCGACACGCGGCGCCCCGCTGCGCAGGAGCAGCTTCGCCAGCTCGGCGAACAGGTCAAGGTCGCCACGCTGCCGATCATCGACGGCCAGTCGCCGGTCGACATCGCCCGCCGCGCCGTGCAGGCGGCCAAGCTCGGCGGCCACGACATCGTCATCCTCGACACCGCCGGCCGCACCCATATCGACGAGCCGCTGATGGTCGAGATGGCCGACATCAAGAAGGTGTCGAGCCCGCACGAAATCCTGTTGGTCGCCGATTCGCTGACCGGCCAGGACGCCGTCAACCTGGCCAAGAGCTTCGACGAGCGCGTCGGCATCACCGGCCTCGTCCTAACCCGCATGGACGGCGATGGCCGTGGCGGTGCGGCTCTTTCGATGCGCGCCGTCACCGGCAAGCCGATCAAGCTGATCGGCACTGGCGAAAAGATGGACGGGCTGGAGGAATTCCACCCAAAGCGCATCGCCGACCGCATCCTCGGCATGGGCGACATTGTCTCGCTCGTCGAAAAGGCCGCCGAGAACATCGACGCCGAACAGGCGGCGGCGATGGCCAAGAAGATGCAGTCGGGCAAGTTCGACCTGAACGATCTCGCCGGTCAGCTTCAGCAGATGTCGAAGATGGGCGGCATGGGCGGCATCATGGGCATGATGCCCGGCATGGGCAAGATGAAGGACCAGATGGCCGCCGCCGGTCTCGACGACAAGATGTTCGGCCGCCAGCTCGCCATCATCTCGTCGATGACCAAGGCCGAGCGCGCCAATCCCGATTTGCTCAAGCATTCGCGCAAGAAGCGCATCGCCGCCGGTTCCGGCACCGACGCGGCCGAAATCAACAAGCTGCTCAAGATGCATCGCGGCATGGCCGACATGATGAAGGCGATGGGCGGCAAGGGCAAAGGCGGCGGCCTGATGCGCGGCATGATGGGCGGCCTCGCCTCCAAGATGGGCCTCGGCGGCATGATGCCCGGCGGTATGGGCGGCATGATGGGCGGCGGCATGCCGGACCTGTCGAAGATGGACCCCAAGCAGCTCGAGGCCTTGCAGAAGCAGGCACAGGCAGCCGGCCTTGGCGGCGGCATGAAAGGCCTTCCCGGCGGCGGTGGCCTGCCCAGCGGCATGCCAGGTCTGCCCGGCGGCATGAAACTCCCCGGGCTTCCCGGCCTCGGCGGTGGCGGGCTGCCCGGCCTTGGCAAGAAGAAGTGAGGACGCCATGAACGAAGAGAAGGACATGGCCGACGCCCGCGCCCTCCTGGCCGATTACCGGGCGTCGATCGACAACATCGACGCAGCCCTCATCCACATGCTGGCCGAGCGCTTCCGCTGCACCAAGGCGGTTGGCGTGCTGAAGGCGACGCATGGCCTGCCGCCGGCCGACCCGGCACGCGAGCAGCAGCAGATCGCCCGGCTTCGCCAGCTGGCGAAGGATGCCCATCTCGACCCGGATTTCGCGGAAAAATTCCTCAACTTCGTCGTCCGCGAAGTGATCCGCCACCACGAACAGATCGCCGCTTCCAACGGCGTGATGAAAGCCGGCTGAGAAACCAGCCACCAACCGACCAACCAAATCAGCCTTTTTAGGAGAAAATAAATGCCCTTGAAGATCCGACTGGCCCGTGCGGGCTCGAAGAAGCGTCCTTACTACCACGTCGTCATTGCCGACGCCCGTTCACCGCGTGACGGCCGGTTCATCGAGTCGATCGGCTCATGGAACCCGCTGCTGCCCAAGGACGGCGAACGCGTCAAGGTCGACGCCGACCGCGTCAAGCATTGGCTGGCGCATGGCGCCCAGCCGACCGACCGCGTGCTGCGCTTCCTCGACGAGGCCGGCCTCGTCAAGCGCGACGCCCGTTCCAACCCGAAGAAGGCCGAGCCGGGCAAGAAGGCGCAGGAACGCGCTGCCCTTCTGAAGAAGGCGCAGGAAGATGCCGCTGCTGCTGTTGCGGCCGCCGCTGCTGCGCCGGCCGAGGCGGAAGCCGCCACCGCCGAATAATTGCTCTATTCGCATCCGGGAAAACGGCGGGCCAAGGCCCGCCGTTTTGCTGTCCGGTTCTGTCTGTAAGAGCTGCCGATCAATAACCGCTCGGGCAGCGGTCGATGTAGACGCGGCCACGACGATCACGGTAGCGGCATTCGCCACGCTCGCTCGCCCGGCCGATCAGCGCGCCGGCAACGGCGCCGACAGCACCACCGACGACGGCGCCTTCAACCGGATCGCCGGCGACCGCCGCACCGACGGCAGCACCACCGAGACCGCCTACGGCCGCGCCTTTTTCCGTTTGCGAACAAGCGGCGAGCGGCACCAGCAGCGCCATCAAAAGCATCATTTTCTTCATCGTCGTTCCTCTCCGATAGGAGCCGCCTCCGCCGCCAGGCGAATCTCTAACTCGCAACTCGGCGATTCGATCCCTGAGACATTGCCCGGCAAGGGGTTCAGGCTTTCAGCGGAAAGCGATGCTTCGATCTGGATCTAACGGCTGAACGGGATCAGCGCGCGGACCCTGGCATCGCGCAGATACAGGCCGCCCCACAGGATAATGCCGAGATAGACGCCGAACAGCATGTGCGAGAACAGCGGGTTGTCGACACGGACATTCGAGGCGATGGCGCCGCCCATATAGGCGGTGAGCAGGATGGCGCCGAGCACCGAGGTGCGCGGCAGCGCATAGAGAGCGGTCGAGATCAGGTCGATGACGCCCAGCATGCGCGCGACATTGGCATCGGCCGGCCAGCCGAGCGGCACCATCGTCTGGGTGACGACATCGAGCGGCGGCAGCTTGATGACGCCATCGAAAATCATGAACAGCACGATGACGCCGCTGAGCGCGCGGCCGGTCCATAAAGCGCCCGGCGAGACGGGCGCGGTTTCGGAAATGCTCATGGTGGTCCCTCTTAGTGGTTCGAGCCCTTTTCACTGGGGTCGACCCAAGGACGCGGCATGGGGCCGCGATCCGACAGAGGCCCGGATTGTTCTAAGCCCGCGCCCCTTCGCCTAGGAAAAATAGAACTTTTCCGCCGGGATCATCTTCGGCGGCGTTTCGCCCAGCGCTTCGAACACCGAGATTTCGCAGACACGGCAGAGGCCGTCGAGTGCAAGGTCGTTGGCCTCGGTGCCGAACGGATCCTCGAGCTCTTCAGACAGCGCATCGAGGCCGAAGAAGGTGTAGGCGATCAACGCCGTGAACAGCGGCGTCGCCCAACCGGTGGTCGAGATCAGGCCGATCGGCAGCAGCAGGCAGACGATGTAGGCCGTGCGATGCACCAGCAGCGTGTAGGCAAAAGGTAACGGCGTACCGGCGATCCGCTCGCAGCCGGCCTGGATGGCGGCGATCGACGCGAGCCTCTCATCGAGGATACGAAAGCCGATCGAGTCGACGTCGCCCGCCCGGCGCTGCGCACTGGCACGCCGGCCCATGCGCCTGACCATCTCATCCGCCGGATTGGAAAAGGCTGCTGCCTTGTCCGCCTCGGCGTCGATGAAGGCACGGGCATCCTTCATGCTGTCGATCTTGCGCAACTGCCCGCGCAGGAAATGACAGAAGGCGAGCGCTTCCATCAGCAAGGCGCGCTGTTCGGTCTGGTCCGGGATGAGGCTGGTGGTGGCGCGGGCCAGGTTGCGCATTTCGAAGACCAGCGCGCCCCACAGCTTGCGCGCCTCCCACCAACGGTCGTAGGCGGCGTTGTTGCGGAACGAGAGATAGATCGACAATGTCACGCCGACCAGGCCGAAAGGCGTGATGTTGAAGATGCTGAAATCAAGCTGGAACCGGCGCGCCACGGCCAGGATGATCGCGGCATAAAGCGCGAAGCCCAATATCTGCGGCAGGATGCGTGGCACGACCGAACCGCGCATGATGAAGAACAGCTGCAGGAATGTGGGGGGCGGGCGAACGATCATCGAAGGCCTCTCACGGGCCGGTATCGGCCCTCAGCTCCTCTATTGTGCGATGCGACAGCTCTGCAAGCCCAGCCGCCAGCGACATCGCCATGTCGTCCTTGCAGCGCTTGGACTATCGGCACGCGCCGGTCGCGGATATTGAAGAGCACGTGGGCTGCGGCCCATTTCTGCAGGCGAGAGAAAACGAATGACCGGCGAGACCGATCTGAAGACACTGCTGGCATCGATGACGCCGGAGCTGCTGGCCGGCACCTATGTCTTCGCCACGCTGGCGCCCGGCGTCGCTCAGCCGGAAGGCCTCGAACCGGTGATGATCTTTCGTGAGCGCGAGGGCGTGACGCTGATCGTAGACGAGGAGAAGGCCATCGCTGCGGCACTGACCGCGTCATTCCGCTGCCGGATGGTCACGCTGAACATCCATTCGTCGCTGGAAGCCGTCGGCTTCCTCGCCGCCATCACCACGCGCCTCGCCGCCGCCGGCATGGGCGTCAATCCCGTCTCGGCCTTCTACCACGACCATCTGTTCGTGCCGGCCGACAGGGCGGAGGAAGCACTGGAGCTGTTGGTTGGGTTGGCGGCTGAGAATCGAAGCTGAGGCTGGTGCTGCCCCTCATCCCCCTGCCGGGATCCTCTCCCCGTGAACGGCAGGGCTATCGCATATGGAATTCCTGAGATGTCTGCCCGGCACGGACCCCCACCCCTAACCC
>NZ_JBVVQM010000004.1:0-66613 GCF_055811155.1 Mesorhizobium sp. WSM4822
CTCGGGCCGGATGGCCATCCGGCCCGAGGCTCAATCGCTTCCATCGCACATAATCATCTCGTGCAGATACAAGGGGCGGCGCCGAGGTCCACAATTGGCGGGCTAGAATTCCTCGGAATGGCCGATAACCACACCATACTCCGCGGCCGAGTCCAGCATCGTGTGCCACAGGCTCTCGGCAAAAGTCGCGAACACCAGGAGGTTGAACACCGCCAGGCCATCTCGATCATTCCCACGCCTGAGCGTGACACTGGTGTGGTCAATCGACGTAGCCGCCGCCGCGCCAACCGGAAACGCATCGGGATGCAAATCGATCGACGACAGTTTCGCCAGCATCGCCCGCGCCTTGTCACCCGAGATGCTGATCAGCACGCGCGCATGCGACTGGTCGGACAGCGAGGCGGAAGATGCAAACGCCTGAGCGAGTGCTTCAGTCGAATGCTTGCCGCCCTTCGACAGCACGAAAAACTGATCCGGTCCCGACCAGATCAGCGTTGCGTCCGCCGCGCCGACTGCCGTCGGCGTTTCCGGAGCAGCAACGCCAAAGCGAACCTTCGCTGCCGTGGCCATGTCAGCCGCCTTACCGCGCCTCGCCATGATCTGGATCAGATCAAAATTGCGGATCTCGGTCAGCGAGACGCCGGCCTCGATACCGCGTGCACCATGCACGCCGGCAACAAGCGCCTTTTCAAGGGGACTGCGGGGAGCCCAGGAAAAATCAACCACGCTGGCGCCCTCCATCCGGATCGTAGAAGACGGGATTGCAGAGTTCGACATCGTAGTCTTCGCCGCGCAACGGGTCATGCGCATGCACGATCTCGCCGATGCGTTCGCGGCCGCGTTCGACAAGCGCGAGCCCGATCCACTGATCCAACGTCGGCGAGAAGCAGACCGAGGTGACATAGCCCTGGTCGTTGCCGGGGCCAGGTGTCTGTCCCTTCGGGATGATGTGCGCACCGGAGCGCAGCCGGCGTGCCTTGTCCGTCGGCTTGATGCCGACGACGACCTGCCGGTCCGGGGCTACCAGCGCCTCGCGTCCGGCCATGACGCGGCCGATATAGTCTTTCTTGGTCGACATCATCTTGCCCAGGCCAAGATCGGCCGCCGTTGTCGTGCCGCTCAGTTCCGGTCCGGCGATGTGCCCCTTTTCGACGCGCATGACGCCGAGCGCCTCGGTGCCGTAGGGCGTCACGCCGAATGGCGCGCCGGCCAGCATCAGATTGCGCGCCATGGCATCGCCAAAGCGCGCCGGCACTGAAATCTCGAAAGCCATCTCGCCTGAGAACGAGATGCGGAACAGCCGTGCCCTCAGGCCCCCGCGAAGTGCTACTTCGCGCGCGCCCATGAATGGGAAACCTTCGTTCGACAGGTCTTCCGCCGGATCGACGATCTCTTTAAGCAGGTCGCGTGTCTTCGGCCCGGCGATCGAGAATTGCGCCCACTGGTCTGAGACGGAAGTGAGCTGCACGTCGAACTCCGGGAACAGCACCTGGCGGCAGAATTCGAGATGCTGCATCACCAGCCCGGCCTTGGCCGTGGTGGTGGTGAGAAAATAGTGATCCTCGGCCAGACGCGACGTGGTGCCGTCGTCATAGACGATGCCGTCTTCGCGCAGCATCAGCCCATAGCGCGCCTTGCCAACTGCGAGGCTGGAGAAGGTGTTGATGTAGACGCGATCCAGGAAGGCGCCGGCATCGGGGCCGTGCACGTCGATCTTGCCGAGCGTCGAGACATCGCAGAAGCCGACGCCGCTGCGCACCGCCTTGACCTCGCGGGTCACCGATTCCAGCCAGTCCTTCTCGCCGGCGCGCGGGTACCATTGCGCACGCTTCCACAGGCCGGTGTCGACGAAGACGGCGCCCTGTTCGGCCGCCCAGTGGTGCGACGGCGTCAGCCGCGTCGCATGGAACGTCTCGTCGCGGTGATGGCCGGCGAAGGCGCCGATGGCGACCGGCACGTAAGGCGGCCGGTAGATCGTCGTGCCGGTCTCGGGGATCGAACGGCCGCTGACCGCGGCCATGATGGCGAGGCCGGCGACATTCGAGGTCTTGCCCTGGTCGGTCGCCATGCCGAGCGTCGTGTAGCGCTTCAGGTGCTCGACGGATTCAAAGCCTTCGCGTTGCGCCAGTTCGATGTCGGAGGCGGTGACGTCGTGCTGGTAATCGACAAAAGCCTTGCCCTTGCCGGCGACGTGCCAGAGCGGCGTCAGCGAGAATGCCTCGTCGTCGGCGGCAGGCGCGGTACCCACTATGCCGCTATGTCCGGTGTCACGCGCCGCTGCCGCGCCGGCGGCAAATCCCTGGCTCAGGCAGGCGCCGAGGCCGAAATCGCCATTGGCGGCGCCGGCGGCGACCATGCCGGGAGGCGCGCCGTCCGGCACGAAGGCAGATATGTGGTTCTGCCATTTCGGCCGGCCACGATGGTAGGAAGTCAGCCCGACAGCCGGGTTCCAGCCGCCGGAGACCGCGAGGCCGTCCGCTTCGACCTCGGCGCGCGCGCCACCGGTCAGCGAGACCGCGATTTTCCTGACGCCATCCTTGCCGCCATCGACCCCGCTGACGGAACCATGCAGCACCGGGAAGCCACCCTTGGAGGCCAGCGATCGATGCGCCGGCGACACTTCGGACCGTGCATCGATGACCGCCGCGATCTGCAGGCCGGCCCCGAGTGCAGTCTCGACCGTACGCCAGCCATCCTCATTGTTGGTGAACAGCGCGAGGCGCTTTGCCGGTGTCGCCGCATAGCGCGCGACATAGGTGCGCATGGCGGACGCCATCATAACACCGGGCGTGTCGTTGCCGGCAAAGACGATCGGCCGTTCGATAGCGCCGGCCGCGACGACGCAGCGCTTCGCCACGATCCGCCACAGCCGCTGTCGCACATGGTGCTCGGGCGGCGAGGGCAGGTGGTCGTTGACCCGCTCGATCGCGCCATAGGTACCGCCATCATAGACGCCGAACAATGTCGTGCGGGTCATGATGCGGACATCGGGCATATCGGCCAATTCAGCCAGCGTCCGCGACAGCCATTCGGCTGCCGGCACACCATCGATCGTGCCGCCATCCGACAGCAGGCGGCCGCCGGGGACAAAATCCTCTTCGCACAGGATGACGCGGGCACCAGCGCGGCCGGCTGCCAATGCCGCGGCCAGACCGGCCGGACCTGAACCGGCGATCAGCACATCGCAATGCGCCCATTCCTTGTCGTAGTGATCGGGATCGGCGATGCCTGAGGCACGGCCGAGGCCGGCGGCGCGGCGGATCGCCGGCTCGTAGATCGCTTCCCAGAACTTCGCCGGCCACATGAAGGTCTTGTAGTAGAAGCCGGCGACGAAGATCGGCGCGAACAGCTGGTTCACCGACATCACATCGTGGCGCAGCGACGGCCATCGGTTCTGGCTGGCGGCCTCGAGCCCGTCATAGAGTTCGGCTGTCGTCGCCTTGGTGTTCGGCTCGCGCCGTGCGCCGGTGCGCAGCTCGACCAGCGCGTTGGGTTCTTCCGAACCAGCGGTGAGAATACCGCGCGGGCGATGGTATTTGAACGATCGGCCGACCAGCTTGACGCCGTTGGCGATCAGCGCCGAGGCGAGCGTGTCGCCCTGGAAGCCGGAGAAAATCTTGCCGTCGAAACGGAAGTTCAGTGGCACCGAGCGGTCGATGAGACCGCCCGACGTGAGACGGTGAGATTGGCTGGAAGTCACGATTGCCGACCCTTCGTCGCTTCGATGTCATGCGGCAGGGTCGCGCTGCCCCTCATCGCCTTGCCGGGCACTTCTCCCCGTATAGTGACGGGGAGAAGGACGCTCTCGTCCAAGATTTCGCCAATCCTCAACGTTGCAGGAATAGCGGCCAGGTTGCAGCCAGCGGCCCTCTCCCCGTCCCGATACGGGGAGAGGATGCCGGCAGGCAGGTGAGGGGCGGCGCTGACTTGCACGAGAAAATTCATTTCGCGACCTGCCTCGCACCCACACCCACTGCCGGCTCGACCGTCGAAATCTCGTGCGTCAGCGTGTTGCGGGTGACCTTCAGCCAGGCCCGGCAGCCGCCGCCATGGTACCAGTATTCGCTGGTCGCGCCGGCGACATTGTCGCGCAGATAGACATAGTCGAAGACCTCGTCTTCCGAGGCGCCGGCTTCGGGCCGTACGGGCTTGGCGTCGCCGAGATAGGTGAACTCGCCGAGTTCGCGTTCGCCGCAGAAGGGACAGACAATGCGCATGCTGTTCTAGACCGCCTTCAATGCAGGTTCGGTTGGGCGCCCTGGCCCTTTTCGTCGATCATCGCACCAGTCCGGAACCGGTCGAGGCGGAACCGTGCGGCCTCTTCGTGCGATTCATCGCGGGCTAGAAGGTGGGCAAAGACAAAGCCGGAGCCCGGCGTTGCCTTGAAGCCGCCATAGCACCAGCCGGCGTTGAGATAGAGCCCGTCGACCGGTGTCTTGTCGATGATCGGCGAACCGTCCATCGACATGTCCATGATGCCGCCCCATTGGCGCAGCAGGCGCACGCGGCCGATCATCGGCATCAGCGCCATGCCGCCTTCGCAGACGTCCTCCATCACAGGCATGTTGCCGCGTTGGGCGTAGGAATTGTAGCCGTCTATATCGCCGCCGAAGACCAGCCCGCCCTTGTCCGACTGGCTGACGTAGAAATGGCCGGCGCCGAAGGTCATGACACCAGGGATGAGCGGCTTGATCGCCTCGGAGACGAAGGCCTGCAGCACATGGCTTTCGACCGGCAGGCGCAGGCCCGCCATCGCCGCGACGCGCGACGAACTTCCGGCAACAGCCATGCCGACCTTGCCGGCGCCGATCTTGCCGCGCGACGTCTCGACGCCGGTCACCTTGCCATTGGCGTCCCTGACGAAGCCGGTGACTTCGCAATTCTGGATGATGTCGACGCCGAGTTCGCTCGCCGCATGCGCATAGCCCCAGACCACCGCATCGTGCCGCGCCGTGCCGCCGCGCCGCTGCAACAGCCCGCCTTGCACGGGAAAGCGCGCATTGTCGAAGTTCAGGAACGGTATCATCTTCTTGACGGCAGCGAGGTCGAGCAGTTCGGCGTCGATGCCGTTGATGCGCATGGTGTTGCCGCGCCGCGCATAGGCGTCGCGCTGTGCGTCGGAGTGATAGAGGTTGATGACGCCGCGCTGGCTGACCATCGCATTGTAGTTGAGGTCCTGCTCCATCCGCTCCCACAGCTTCATCGACAATTCGTAGAAGCCGGTGTTGCCGGGCAGGCCGTAATTGGAGCGGATGATGGTGGTGTTGCGGCCGGCATTGCCGGAGCCGATCCAGCCTTTTTCGAGTACGGCGACATTCTTGATGCCGTACTCGCTGGCGAGAAACCAGGCGGTGGCCAGCCCGTGGCCGCCGCCGCCGATGATCACCACGTCGTAGCGATCCTTCGGCGTGGCGTCGCGCCAGGTGCGTTGCCAGTTCTTGTGGCCGGACAGGGCGGCGCGGGCGAGCGAAAAGATCGAATATTTCATCAGTTCATTCCGAGGTCGCTCGCGTCACGCTGGTGGTCAGATATCCAGCGTGTGGTCGCGCTCCCATTGCGTGAAGTGCGAAGCATAGGAATTCCATTCCTGGTGCTTCAGCTTTAGGTAGGCCGACGAGAATTCCTCACCCAGCGCCGCCTTGAGCGATTTGTCCTTGTCGAACTCTCGCAAGGCGTCGAGCAGGTTGAGCGGCAGTTTTGGAGCGCCCTTCACCGTGTGCCCATGCTGGTACATGTCGATGTCGTAGCGCTTGCCGGGATCGGCCTTCGAGCGGATGCCGTCGAGGCCAGCGGCGATGATAACCGCCTGCAGCAGATAAGGGTTGGCAGCACCATCCGGCAGCCGCAGCTCGAAGCGGCCGGGGCCGGGCACGCGCACCATGTGGGTCCGGTTGTTGCCGGTCCAGGTCACCGTGTTCGGCGCCCAGGTCGCGCCCGAGATGGTGCGCGGCGCGTTGATGCGCTTGTAGGAGTTGACCGTCGGGTTGGTGATCGCGGCAAGCGCGGAAGCATGCTTCATGATGCCGCCGAGGAAATTCCGGCCCTTGGCCGACAGGCCGAGCTCCATCGATTTTTCGGCGAAAACGTTGGTCTTGCCCGATTTGTCCCAGACCGAGATATGGGCATGGCAGCCATTGCCGGTCAGGCCCTGGAAGGGTTTGGGCATGAAAGTCGCGCGCAGGCCGTGCTTCTCGGCAATCGACTTGACCATGAATTTGAAGAACGAGTGCTTGTCGGCGGTCGCCAGCGCGTCGTCGAAGGCCCAGTTCATCTCGAATTGGCCGTTGGCATCCTCGTGGTCGTTCTGGTAGGCGCCCCAGCCGAGCGCCAGCATGTGGTCGCAGATCTCGGCGATGACGTCATAGCGGCGCATCACCGCTTGCTGGTCGTAGCAGGGCTTTGAGGCCGTGTCGTATTCGTCGGAAATCGTCTTGCCGTCGGGCGAGATCAGGAAGAACTCGGCCTCGACGCCGGTCTTGACGTGCATGCCGTCGCTGGCGGCTTCCGCGATCAGCCGCTTCAGCGTGTTGCGCGGCGCCTGGTCGACCTCCTTGTCGTCCATGATGCAGTTGGCCGCGACCCAGGCGACCTCAGGCTTCCACGGCAGCTGGATCACCGAATCCGGATCCGGCACCGCCAGCATGTCGGGATGTGCCGGCGTCAGGTCCAGCCAGGTGGCGAACCCGGCAAAGCCGGCGCCGTCCTTCTGCATGTCGGCGATTGCCTGCGCCGGCACCAGCTTGGCACGCTGGCCACTGAACAGGTCAGTGTAGGAAATCATGAAATATTTGACGTTTTTCGCCCTTGCGAATTCTGCAAGATCAGTTGCCACGCTAGTTCCCCATTTTTATCGATTGTTGTTCCCGAGTATGCGGGAGTCGGCCCTTCGTTGATCAGAAGCCGTTCTTCCCCGGTATCCAGTTGGTGCCGGCCAGCGGCACGCCGGCCATGGCGGCTGCCTCGATCGTCAGCGCGACGAGGTCCTCGGGTTCGAGATTGTGCAGGCTGTTCTTGCCGCACGCGCGGGCGATCGTTTGCGCTTCCAGCGTCATCACCTTGAGGTAATTCGCCAGCCGGCGTCCGGCGGCCACAGGGTCGACCCGCTTCATCAATTCCGGGTCCTGCGTGGTGATGCCGGCGGGGTCGCGCC
Source organism: Mesorhizobium sp. WSM4822 (assembly GCF_055811155.1). Taxonomy (NCBI): domain Bacteria; kingdom Pseudomonadati; phylum Pseudomonadota; class Alphaproteobacteria; order Hyphomicrobiales; family Phyllobacteriaceae; genus Mesorhizobium; species Mesorhizobium sp. WSM4822. Next base: position 7,151 of record NZ_JBVVQM010000004.1, read on the forward strand.
CCTCGTGCCAGTCGTCATAGGCGCCGGCGGTGGTGCCGAGCTCGTTATACTCCGCCTCCCAGCGGGGATCGTTGTCGCCGAGCGCGACAAGGGCAGCCGTACCGATCGAGACCGCGTCGACGCCGAGCGCCAGCGCCTTGGCGACATCGGCGCCGTTGCGGATACCACCGGAGACGATCAGCTGCACTTTGCGGTGCATGCCCAGATCCTGCAGCGCCTGCACCGCCGGCCTGATGCAGGCAAGCGTCGGCATACCGACATTTTCGATGAACACTTCCTGGGTGGCGGCGGTGCCGCCCTGCATGCCGTCGACGACAACGACATCGGCGCCGGCCTTCACGGCAAGCGCGGTGTCGTAGTAGGGCCGGGCGCCGCCGACCTTGACGTAGATCGGCTTTTCCCAGTCGGTGATTTCGCGGAGTTCGAGGATCTTGATCTCGAGATCGTCGGGTCCGGTCCAGTCGGGATGGCGCGAGGCCGAGCGCTGGTCGATGCCCTTGGGCAGCGTGCGCATCTCGGCGACGCGGTCGGAAATCTTCTGGCCAAGCAGCATGCCGCCGCCGCCCGGCTTGGCGCCCTGGCCGACGACGACTTCGATCGCATCGGCGCGGCGCAAATCGCGCGGGTTCATGCCGTAGCGCGACGGCAGATATTGATAGACCAGCTGCTTTGAATGGCCGCGCTCTTCCTCGGTCATGCCGCCGTCGCCCGTCGTGGTCGAGGTGCCCGACAGGGTCGCGCCGCGCCCGAGTGCCTCCTTGGCGGGGCCTGACAGTGAGCCGAAGCTCATGCCGGCGATGGTGATCGGGATCTTTAGCTCGATCGGCTTCTTGGCATGGCGAGAGCCGAGCACGACCGATGTGTCGCAGCGCTCGCGATAGCCTTCGAGCGGATAGCGCGAGATCGATGCGCCGAGGAACAGAAGGTCGTCGAAATGCGGCAGCTTGCGCTTGGCGCCGGCGCCGCGGATGTCATAGATGCCGGTCGCCGCGGCACGGCGGATTTCGGAAAGCGTATAGTCGTCGAAGGTCGCGGATTTGCGCGGCGTCGTCGGCGGGTTCCTGTAGGTCATGCTGCCTCAATACGCGTCGGCGTTGTCGATATTGAAATTGTAGAGGGTGCGCGCCGAGCCGTAGCGCTTGAACTCCGACGGCTTGACGCCGATGACACCTGCGCGGTCGAGCAGGCCTTGCAGCAATTCCACATGCTCAGCCCGCATCTCCTTGGCGATGCAGTCGGCACCCAGGCTGTCGACCTTGCCGCGCACGAAGAGCCGCGCCTCGTAGATGGAATCGCCCAGCGCATCGCCGGCATCGCCCAGCACCACCAGATTGCCCGACTGCGCCATGAAGGCCGACATGTGGCCGATATTGCCGTGCACGACGATGTCGATGCCCTTCATCGAGATGCCGCAGCGCGACGACGCATTGCCTTCGATGACCAGCAGGCCGCCCTTGCCGGTGGCGCCGGCATACTGGCTGGCGTCGCCTTTGATGGTGATCGAGCCCGACATCATGTTCTCGCCGACGCCGGGGCCTGCCGAGCCATGCACGGTGATGGTGCTGCCGGAATTCATGCCGCCGCAGTAATAGCCGACGCTGCCACGCACATCGATGGCAACAGGCTGGTCGACGCCGACGGCGACCGAATGGCTGCCTTTCGGGTTCAGCACTTCCCAGGCCGTTTCATTCGAGCCGGGCGACAGATTGTGCAGCGCCTGGTTGAGTTCGCGCAGCGACGATTGGTCAAGATCGAAGACCCGAGGGTCATGTGCTGCGGTCTTTGAAAGCGTGGTTGCCGGCATGAATTCAATGCTCCCAGAAATAGACGGTTGCGGGCTCGGGTTCCCAGACCCTCGCATTGTCTATGCCGGGCAGTTTGGTCAGCGCGCGATATTCCGAGCCGAAGGCGACATACTGGTCGGTTTCGGCCATCACGGCGGGCTTGCAGGCGATCGGATCGCGCACCACGCCAAAACCGTTCTTGGTGCCGACGACGAAGGTGAAGAAGCCGTCGAGGTCGGAGAGCGTGCCTTCCAGCGCCTCGCCGAGATTCTTGCCATGCGCCATCTGCGACGAAAGATAGGCGGCGGCCACTTCAGTGTCGTTCTCGGTCTCGAAGGTCATGCCTTCACGGATCAACTCGCGGCGGACGTTGTTGTGGTTCGACAGCGAGCCATTGTGCACCAGGCACTGGTCGGCGCCGGTCGAGAACGGATGCGCGCCCATCGTCGTCACCGCCGATTCCGTTGCCATGCGGGTATGGCCGATGCCATGCGTGCCGGTCATCTTGCGGACGTCGAAGCGATCGACGACGGCCTCCGGCAGGCCGACTTCCTTGTAGATCTCGACAACGTCGCCGGCGCCCATGATGCGGATGTCGGGGCGCAGCGCCTGGATGGTTTCGCGCGCTTCATCGATCTTGGCCGGCGTGGTCCTGACGACCGCATGGGTGGATTTCACCGCGATCGTCACCGGCGTGCCGATGGCCTTGGCGAGCTCCGCCTCAAGGCCGCGGAAATCGCGGTCGGGCTTGGCGGACTGGATGGTGATCTTGGCCTCATTCTTGGAAGGCGCGCCATAGATGGCGATACCGGCACTGTCCGGACCGCGGTCGCTGAGGGAGATCAGCATCTGCGACAGCATCGCACCAAGCTGGGGTTCCAGCGACTTGTCCTTCAAAAACAGTCCGACAATTCCACACATGTCAGCCTCCCGATGTTTGTAGCTAAGAGATCGTTTGTAGCTAAGAGAGGATGTATCGAATGAGCTGCACAAATTCAATCGTATGAAAAAAATATTCCTCTAGTTACCTATGCGGCTCAATGCCGCTCTGCGCACTGTCGCCGTCTCGCCGGGCATTGTGAACCCATTTGGCGGTGCGGATGCGGGCGAGCTTGTAGGCGTCGAGAATCGACAAGGCATAGATCAGGAAGCCGCCGGCGTGACGGCCGACAAAGCTGGCATCCGACGGTGCGATCTTGGCCGTCGCCCATGCCAGGATCACCATGAAGAAAAGGAACTGAAGGCCGCGCACCGGCACGCCGAGAATGACGTGCCCGCTTCCCGGCAGCACGATTGCGGCGCCGAGAACCAGATAGGGATTGGTGGGTGCCGTGGTGGGACTGGTCATGCGGCTTGCCGTTCGCTTTTGTTGATGGCGTCGCGAAGCGCCGACACCGACACCAGCAGTCTTTCGATCAGCGCGGGATCGAGTGTGGCGTCGCCAAACTCGGCCTGCCGGAACACACCGTAGCGCGCCCGTTCGGCTTCGGCCAGCAGCCACACGATGCGTACCCCTTTCGGGGTGATCAGCAGTTCCTTGGCGCGCCCTTCGGAAAAAATCCTGAGGTGGCCGGCGATGGTCTCCAGTGGGAAGTGGACGCCCCTGCGATCCGTCCGCAACACGGCCTCGGCCGGAAATGCCGAACTCTTCGGCAGCGTGTGGTCGAGATGATCGAAATTGGAGAAGGTCGTCGGCGACCCCGGCCGCATCATCATATCGAAGGTGCCGGGCACGGCCACCGGCTCGGTGATCGAAACACTGAGCCAGCGCGCCGGCAGTTTCCGCGTCGCCAGTGTGTCGACGATGGTGCGCACCTGGACACGTTTGCTGTTCCAGGACCCTTCCCAGGTGATGACACCGGCGGTGCCGTCCGAGACATTGGCTGCGTCGGCGATGGCTGTGCGGATGCGGTCCTGCTCGACGGCAAGCGCCATCGATGCCCTGTTGCGGCTGGCACGCGCCTGCCAGGCAAGGTGGAGAACGATAGCCAGGACAATGGCTCCGGCCAGCAGTGCTGATGTCAGCTCGGACATTTTCTCATGCCACGCCCATCCAGGATACGGACCGGCCTACTCCCATCAATAACCCTGCGGCTTCGGCCACGGCATGGTGAACTGATCGCCGCGCCGCACGAATTTGTAGCGATAGAAATGGAACCACAGTGAGATCAGGAAATAGAAGGCGACCATGGCGATCAGTTGCGAGCCGAAGCCGAGGAAGATGGCGAAGAAGGTCACCACGCACAGGCAAAACAGCACGATGGCCGGGATCGGGTGGAAGGGGTGCGTGTAGCCGCGGCGGATCGAGCCGAGCGGCCACTTCTTGCGGAACATGATGATGTTGATGCTCATGAACGTGTATTGCAGCACGCCCGACAGGATCGAGAAGGTGATCGCCTGGTTGAGGTCGGCGATGAAGGCGAAGGCCAGCGCGATCGGCAGCAGGAACAGGATCGAACGATAGGGCGTGCGATATCTCGGATGCACGGCCGAGAACCATGTCGGCAGATAGCGGTCGCGGCCGAGCGAGAACCAGGCGCGCGCCGCATCGTTGATGCAGCCATTGGCGGAGGCCATTGCAGCAAGCAGCGTGGCGACGAACAACAGGTTCTCGAGCAGCGGGCTGCCAGTCAGCTTGCCGGCGTCCCACAGCGGATAATAGGTGATGCCGAGATATTCCCATGGCATCATCGAGGCGCAGACATACCAGGTCATGGCGGCGGCGATCAAAAGCGTGATCATGCCGGCCATGGTGCCGTAAGGCAGCGAGCGGGCCGGCGAGCGCACTTCCTCGGCGGCCTGTGTGGTGCCTTCGATGCCGAGATAGTACCAGATGCCGAACTGGAAGGCGGCGATGACGCCGATCCAGCCATAGGGGAGCGCATTGCCTGGCGTGACCAGCTCGTTCAGCTTCAGCACGGCGCCTTGCGTCCACGGGCTGACCGAAAAGAACAGGATGACGATCGAGATATAGGCGACCGCTGTGATGACGAAGTTGACATTGAGCGTCATCAGCACGCCGCGATAGTTCAGCCACGCCAGCACGACGATGGTCGCGGCGATGAAGGAATTGTGGGTGAGCCCTTCGACGCCGGCCTTGGCGACGATGGTGTCGCCGAGCAGGATGGCGTCGGATACTTCGAGCATGGTGTAGGCAAAGACCAGGAACAGCGCGACGTTGAACGCCATCAGCGGTCCGACGATGTGCTTTGCCTGCGCATACTGGCCGCCGGCGGCGGCCACGGTCGATGTCACCTCGGAATCGATCATGGCGACCGAGGTGTAGAGCAATCCCACGACCCAGCAGACGATCAGCGCGGCCAGTGCGCCACCCTTGTCCGCCGAGAAATTCCAGCCGGTGAATTCGCCGACCAGGACGATGCCGACGCCGAGCGCCCAGACATGGGCCGGTCCGAGCACGCGCAGGAGTGAGACTCTGTCACCTTGGGCAGCCGGTTCAAGTGCGATCGTCATTGTTCAATCCTCACTCAGATCCGGTGTTTTTCGGAAGTGGCTTCCAGTTCGCCCTCGCGAGACGAGGTCAGCACCTCTTCGGAGAAGGTCGTGTCAACCTTGAACCAGTCGTAGAGCATCCACAAAGCGAGCACGATCGAGATGCCCCAGCATGCGTAAGAGAGTGCAACCCACATGATCGTGTCCCCCGATTAAATCGTCCTCAGAACTCTTACTTGTCGTCGAATTTTTCGTTGATGACGTCGCGATATTCGCGGTCTGATGCACGAAACAGGAAAACGAAATAACCGATCAGCACCGCCGCCATGATGATCAGCGTCGGCCAGTCGATGACATAGTGGAAGCGGTTCTGGATGATGTCGTGCGCGGTCTCGGGCGTATAGCCGAGCTTTTCCCAGATAGACGCCATGGTCGGGTTCTGGCCTAGCGCTTCCCAGGTCTTGGCGTCGAGCGCGTCGATGGATTTCGCCGCGCCGGCGAGGCCCAGCTTGAGCGGTAGCCACAGTGCCACGAAAATGGCGACCACGACGACGGCAATGTCGAAAACCTGCCCGGCCTTGCTTTGCTCCGGCGGCGTGTAGCGGGACATCTCTTCTACCCCTCAGGACTTGCGGTTCAGGACTTGCGGTTGCGGAACGCGTCGGCGTTCTTGATATCGAGCCCGTAGATGAATTCCTTGTCTTCCTTGTAGTGTTTGACCATCGCCAGGATGGCGGCCGTGTTGAAGATCAGCACGGCGGCGGCGGCGATCGCGACCACGGCCTTGATGCCGCTGTGCGGGATGTAGGGCCATGTCATGAGGAGGACGAAGAGGATCGTCGCCCACAGGCAGACGATCAGGAGCGCGGCTCCGCGCACGTCGGAACGATACAGCGCTTCGATGCGCTGTTGCATGTCTGACATCGGTTTCTCCCCTTTTCCGCCGTCCGGTTCCGAATCCCCCGTCCGTCGTCCTCTTTCAACAGAGTGAAATTTTTTTCATAAGTTCTGTCTGAATCCCGCAATTGTCAAGCGCGATTTACGTGGGGTTAACCGTTTGGTTTGCGCGGCGGATTTTGCCTGACAATGAAATTAATTGCTTATGGGTATTGCGGCGCCCGGAGGTTTGCGATCAATATTCGGCCAAGGCTCCCGCCGCTGCGCAGGGGGCAGGGAACAGCAGAGCATTATCGAAACGGAGGACGAGCGGATGACGGCATCCTGGAGATTTTCGACCCTGGCGGATCGGCACCGAGCGCTCGGTTCGAAGCTCGAAGACTGGAGCGGCATGGGAACCGCCTGGACCTACGACAAGGATGCCGACGAGGAGTACATCGCCATCCGCACCAAGGCTGGTCTGATGGATGTCTCCGGCCTCAAGAAGGTCCACATATCAGGGCCGCATGCCTCACACCTGATCGACCTGGCGACGACGCGCGATGTCGAAAAGATCTATCCCGGCAAGTCGGCCTATGCCTGCATGCTGAACGAGGCGGGAAAATTCACCGACGATTGCATCCTCTACCGCATCGGCCCCAATGCATGGATGGTCGTGCATGGTTCGGGCACCGGCCATGAGGAGTTGCAGCGTGCTTCGGTAGGGCGCGACGTGTCGCTGCGCTTCGACGACAATCTGCACGATCTGTCGCTGCAGGGTCCGACAGCAGTCGACTATCTAGCCAAGCATGTGCCGGGCATTCGCGACCTCAACTATTTCCATCACATGCAGACGCAACTGTTCGGCTTGCCCGTCATGATATCGCGCACCGGCTATACCGGCGAGCGCGGTTACGAGATCTTCTGCCGCGGCCAGGATGCCGGCACGATCTGGGACAGGATCCTCGACGAGGGCAAGAGCGCCGGCATCATTCCGTGCCGCTTCACCACGCTCGACATGCTGCGCGTCGAAAGTTATCTGCTCTTCTACCCCTACGACAATTCGCAGAAGTATCCGTTTGAGAACGAAGGTCCGGGCGACACGCTGTGGGAACTCGGCCTCGACTTCACCGTCAGCCCCGGCAAGACCGGCTTTCGCGGCGCCGAGGAGCACTATCGTCTGAAGGGCAAGGAGCGCTTCAAGATCTATGGCGTGCTGCTCGACGGCAAGGAGCCGGCCGATGAAGGAGCGCCGGTCTATCGCGACGGCAAAAAGGTCGGCGTGGTGACCTGTGCCATGTATTCGCCGCTGGTCGAGAAATCGATGGGCATCGCCCGGCTCGACGTGGACTGCGCGGTCAAGGACACCAAGCTCGAAATCCGCAACAAGAGCGGTGCCATCAAGGCGACGGCGCAGCCGCTTCCCTTCGATGATCCCAAGAAGACCAAGCGCACGGCGAAAGGTTGAGGCATAGTCAACAGCGAGGGGTTCGAGCAATTCCAGGAAAAGTGTGAAACGGTTTTCCGTCCGGAATTGCGTCGAAGCAAAGAGATAGAGCGGTCCGCCGTTTCTATGAAACGGTGAAGCGCTCGAAGGCACGAAGACATAAATGGCAGCCAAAAGTATCATCAGCCGGCCCGTTTACGGAACCTTGTCTCCGCAACCCGGCAAGCATCATCTTTTCATCGCGGACGCGGAAGGGGCGCTGGCGATCGCGGAGATGGCCGGGAGGGCGCCGCCCGGGTTTTTCGACGACGCCGAAATCGTCTTCATTCCCGGGCTTGACGGCAAACATGCCGTCGCGCTCGAAGCGTTGAAGCCGGCGCAGCTCCATCAGGCGCCGTCCTTCGCCAGCCTGCTGCCACGGCTCAGGCAGACACTGGCCAACGCGCATATGGGCCTGCGGCTCTACCTCGCCGGCACCGAGGGTCTGATCGGCCAGGCGATGCAGGTGGCGCTTGAAGCCGGCATCGACCACACTTCGATCCAGACCGAGCACCGCGGCTCGCTGGCGCGGCGCATGCAATGTGTCCATTGCAAGGGCATCACCGAGAATGTGACGACGCAGCCGGCGACCTGCGCGCATTGCGGCCTGCTGCTTCTGGTGCGCGACCATTATTCCAGGCGCATCGCAGCCTTCCAGGGCGTCTGCATCAATGCGGAAGATCGCTCGGAGATTCCTCCGATGGAGGAGATTTTTCGATGAGCACCGGAACAACAAAACTCGATGTCGTTGTCAGCGACGTCGTCCCGGTCAACGACCTCGTCACCCGCTTCCATTTTCGCCGGCGCGACGGGCAGCTTTTGCCGACTTTTTCCGGCGGCGCCCATGTCGTGGTCGAGATGCGCGACGGCGAACGCACCAGGCTCAATCCCTATTCGCTGATGGGCTCGCCGCTCGATACGCGCGAATACACGATCTCGGTGCGGCGCGACGATGTCGGCCGTGGCGGCTCGCTGTTCATGCACCGGAGCGTCAAGCCGGGCATGGAGATGGTGGTCAGCTACCCCGTCAACCTGTTCTCGCTCGACCTGCGCGCCAAAAAGCATCTGATGCTGGCCGGCGGCATCGGCATCACGCCGTTCATGGCGCAGACCGCTCAGCTTGCGGCGGAAGGCGGCAATTTCGAACTGCACTACACCTGCCGCACCGCATCGCTCGGCACCTATGCCGATGTGCTGCGCGAGCGCTACGACCGCCGGGTCAGGCTCTATCATGACGACCTTGAGGAGCGCATCGAACTCGACCGGTTGCTGTCGACACAGCCGCTCGGCACGCATCTCTATGTCTGCGGCCCGGCCGGCATGATCAACTGGGTGCGTGATCGCGCGGCAAGCCTCGGCTGGCCGGCGGAGACCGTGCATTTCGAACATTTCGCGGCACCCCAGCCCGGACTGCCGTTCGACGTGACGCTTGCCGTCAGCGGCAAGTCGATCAGGGTCGATGAGCAGCAGAGCCTCTTGGAAGCGATCGAGGCGGCCGGCGTCGATCCGCCCTATCTCTGCCGCGGCGGCGTCTGCGGCCAGTGCGAAACCAACGTCATCTCTTGCGACGGCAAGTTCATCCACAACGACCACTGGCTGAGTGAGGAAGAGCACCGTTCGGGCAAGAAGATCATGCCGTGCGTGTCGCGCTTCGAGGGCCGGTCACTGGTCCTGGAACGGTAGGAGAAAATCATGGGCATCACCTTTCGCAAGGAAACGTTCCGCGACGACTTCACCTTCAAGAACAGCCCGGAGCACATCAGGCGCTTCCCGTTTCCGTTCCACGAAGACGCCTACATGTATGCGGTCAACATCGAGCCGCATGTCGTCGGACCCAGGGGCAGCGTGCTGGAAAACCTGATCGACGTCGATGAGCACTATGTCGCCGAGATGCAGGACCGCGCGCTGGTGCTGGCCGAGGATCCGCTGCGCTGCCAGTCGCTGCCGCACATGACGCTGGCCGGCTGGGATCTGCTCGAGCTTTTGATGGAGCAGCAGGCGCTGGGCTATCCCGAGCATTTCACGCTGACCCGCGACGGCGATCGCTGGCGCTGGATCAACCGGCCGCTCGGTATCGACGACACCTTCACTTTCGGCGACACCTCGACGCTACCTTACGGCCCGATGGAATACATCACCCGGCAAAGCCAGGGCGATTTCTGCATCCTCGACCAGCGCGACGGCAATCTGTGGATGGATGCCGGCATGGTCACCACCCAGGCCGACTGGTCGCTCGATTTCGACATCGGCATGAACTTCTTCGAATGGCATGCGCCGGTGCCGCTGGCGCATGAGAAGGGGATTTTCGTCAGGGCGCTGAAATTCCTCACCAACATCCAGCAGGGCAAGCCGGCGCGGCGCCTGAACTGGACGATGACCATCAATCCGCGCCTCGACACCAGCCCCGAGAACTACCACAAATGGGGTCCGGACCGGGCGACGGTGACGCCGGACAATGTCGGCGACAAGGTGCATCTGCGTGTCGAGCTGCAGAGTTTCTGGCGACTGCCGCGCTCCAACGGCATCGTCTTCCCGATCCGCTGCTATCTGATCAAGATGGATGAGCTGGCGACGCAGCCCAAATGGGCACGGCGCCTGCACCGCGTCATCCGCGACCTGCCTGACGAACTCGCCAACTACAAGGGCCTGACACGCTATCGCCCGGCGTTGGTCGAGTGGCTGTCGAAGCTCGACGATGGGAGCGCGACGAGCCCAGGGTTTGGGCCGGATTGAATAGCTGATGTTGGCGCTGCCCCCAAAGCAGCCAATCTCCCCCCAAGAGGGGGAGATGCCCGGCAGGGCAGAGGGGGGCGCCGTGGAGCGCCTGCCTTGCCCAATCTCCACCTCCGCGCTTACGACGCGTCGCCCAGCCCAGCCACAATCACGACATGCTGGCAGACATTGTCGATATCGCGAATGACATCGTCGTTCCAGAAGCGCAGGACCGTCCAGCCCAGCGCTTCGAATTTGGCGGTTCTTGCAGCGTCCGATTCCGACGTTTCGGCCCGGCCATGCTGGGAACCATCAAGCTCGACGATCAGCTTTTTGTCCGGGCATGCAAAATCGACGATATGGCCGGCGATAGGCATCTGGCGCCGAAACCCCAGTCCCATCAGCCTGTGTGCCCTGATCTCATTCCAAAGCTTGAGTTCGGCATCGGTCATCACCTTGCGCATCGTGCGCGCATTGCGGCGGCTGTTGGCGGATACCAGATTGTGCGTCATCGCGGTTCGCCCCCCTCTGTCCTGCCGGACATCTCCCCCTCCAGGGGGGAGATCGAATGTCACTTCAGCTTTCGCCAATCACCAGTGCAAAAGAGGAGCCGTCGCGAAGCCGATCTCCTCACGAGAGACCAAGGGGAGATCGAGTCCCGCTTAACCCGCGCTCTGCGGATAGCAAATAATCGACAGATAGCGCATCGGCAGTTTCGTCAGTTGCTCCGGCCCGTGCGGCGCGTCGGCGTCGAAGAACAGGCTGTCGCCGGGCTTCATCGGGTAGAGGTTGCTGCCGTGCCGGTAAACGACCTCGCCTTCGAGCATGTAGAGGAACTCCATGCCCTCATGCTGGAAGGTCGGGAACACATCGGAATCCTCGGTCAGCGTGATCAGATAGGGCTCGACGACGACGCCGCTGGTGTTGGATCCGATATGGCCGAGCAGGTTATACTGGTGGCCGGCGCGGGTGCCGCGGCGCTCGACATCGAGACCTTGGCCGGCCTTGACGAAGACGGCGCTGCGCTCTTCCTCGAAGCGGCGGAAGAAGGCGGTGACCGGAACGCCGAGCGCCCGCGACAGTGCCTGCAAGGTGGTCAGCGACGGCGAGGTGATACCATTCTCGATCTTCGACAGCATGCCGAGCGAAATGTCGGTGGCGACCGCGAGATCAGCCACGGTGATGCCGAGCTTCTTGCGGAACGCCCGCACCTCGCGGCCGATCGCCACCTCCAGCACTTTTTCGCGCGTGTCGCGAATGGCATGCGGGTTCTGCGTCAGCGGCGCGCGGATGGTCTTGCCGTCGGCTGAAACCTTTGGCAGCGGCTTGGCCGTCGCACCGGCGAGACCAGCCTTGGGATCGGAAACCTTCTTCGCCATGTCGCCCCGGCACTCCTGGGATTTATTTCACTCTAGGTGAACATGTCAGGTGCCGATACAGGAGCGCAACTGCGACGGCAAGTCGCGTGAACGCGCATGCGCATGATAATGATGTTTGGCCGCGTCCGGTTTTTCGCGGGAAATCCACATCGGCGAAACCTTGTTTCAGCATCGGGCTGTTGACAGCACGAAAGGGCCAATTACTGTCCTGTGAGTGAAATTTGTTTCGTAAGAGCAATTCCGGGAAAAGCGCATAGCGCTTTCCCCTTGGGAATTGCGTCAAGACAAAAGTCGAAACCAGATCGGGAGGCCTGCCATGAAAAGTCGCGTTGCCGTCATCGGAGCCGGCCCGTCCGGCCTGGCACAGCTCAGGGCCTTCAAGTCGGCGGCCGACAAGGGCGCCGACATTCCCGAGATCGTCTGCTTCGAAAAGCAGTCGGACTGGGGCGGCCTGTGGAACTACACCTGGCGCACGGGCCTCGACGAGCATGGCGATCCGGTGCACGGCTCGATGTACCGCTATCTCTGGTCGAACGGACCGAAGGAGTGCCTGGAATTCGCCGACTACACTTTCGAGGAGCATTTCGGCCGGCCGATCGGCTCCTATCCGCCGCGCGCCGTGCTGTGGGACTACATCAAGGGCCGCGTCGAGAAATCCGGCCTGCGCAAATGGGTGCGCTTCAACAGCCCGGTGCGCATGGTGACGTTTTCGGACGAGACGAAGAAATTCACCGTCACCGCGCATGACCGCACCAACGACGTCACCTATTCCGAAGAGTTCGACAATGTCGTCGTCGCTTCCGGGCATTTCTCGGTGCCCAACGTACCCTATTTCGAGGGCTTTTCGACCTTCAACGGCCGCATCCTGCATAGCCACGATTTCCGCGACGCGATGGAGTTCAAGGGCAAGGATATATTGATCATCGGCCGCTCCTATTCGGCCGAGGACATCGGCTCGCAATGCTACAAATATGGCGCCAAATCGATCACCTCCAGCTACCGCTCGAAGCCGATGGGCTTCAAATGGCCGGAGAATTGGCAGGAAGTGCCGCTGCTGCAGAAGGTCGTAGGCAAGACAGCCCACTTCAAGGACGGCACCACTAGGGATGTCGACGCCATCATCCTGTGCACCGGCTACCTGCACTCCTTCCCCTTCCTCACCGACGATCTGAAGCTCAAGACAGCCAACCGCATGTGGCCGCTCGACCTCTATGAAGGCGTCGTCTGGGAGAAGAACCCGCAGCTTTCCTATATCGGCATGCAGGATCAGTTCTACACCTTCAACATGTTCGACGCGCAGGCCTGGTTCGCCCGCGACGTCATCATGGGCCGCATCAAGCTGCCCTCGGCCGAGGCGATGGCTGCGCACGGCGCGAAATGGAGGGCGCGTGAGGAAACGCTCGAAGACGCCGAGCAGATGATCTGGTTCCAGGGCGACTACACCAAGGAATTGATGGACCAGACCGATTATCCGGGCTTCGACGTCGAGGCGGTCAACCAGACCTTCATGGAATGGGAACACCACAAGGCGGAGAACATCATGGGCTTCCGCGACCACGCCTACCGCTCGCTGATGACCGGGACCATGGCGCCGCTGCATCATACGCCGTGGCTGCAGGCGCTGGACGATTCGATGGAGAGCTATCTCGAGGTGAAGGGCGTCGCGGCGGAGTAGGGCGGCGCCTGCTACCCCAGCCTTGCCCTGGCTTTCGCCGTCCAGGCGCCGAACAGCCGGTCGGCGACAATGCCGATGAAGGCGATGGCTAGGCCCGCGACGATGCCGCGGCCGGAATCGGCTTTGGACAGCGCGATGAACACTTCCTGGCCGAGATCGCGGGTGCCGACCATGGCGCAGATGATGATCATCGCCAGCGCCATCAGGATCGTCTGGTTGACGCCAAGCATGATCTCCGGCAGCGCCAGCGGCAGTTGCACGCGAAAGAAGGTCTGGCGTGGCGTGCACCCGGAAACCTTGGCTGCCTCGATCAGCGCCGGTGGCACCTGCCTGATGCCGTGATTGGTGTAGCGGATCGCCGGCACCACGGCGAAGGCGATGGTGGCGATCATCGCCGTGACGTCGCCGACCCGAAACAGCATCACCACCGGAATGATGAAGCAGAAGGATGGCAGCACCTGCAGCGTGTCGATGACGGGCGTGACGATCTTCTCGAAACGGTCGCTGCGCGAAGCCATCAGCCCGATGGGGATGCCGATCAGGCACGCGATGAAAGCAGAGATGCCGCAGAGATAGACGGTCGCCATGGTCTTTTCCCACAGGCCGGTGATGGCGCAGAAAGCGGTCAGCGCCGCGACAAGGACAGCCAGCCGCAGGCCGGAGAGCTGATAGCCGGCAAGCCCGAGCAGGAACACCGCGCCCAGCCAGGGAAACCCTTCACAAAAGGCGCGCAACGGGTTCAGCAAATTAAGGATCAGCGCCACGCGAAATGCTTCAATCGTGTCGAAGAAATTGATCGTCACCCAGTTCACCGCTGCTTTCCACAGCGGCGCGGTGGTGAAGGTGATCGCCTTCGGCACCGCCGCGAAGGCCGGCACGAACAGGCCGAGAAATGTCGTCACCACAAGGATGGCGATCGCCAGCGTCAGATTGGGATAGCGCTGCCAGAGGCTCGGGCCCGCCTGCTGATGGGTATTCCCCTTTGCCTGCTTGTGCGCGATGGCCTGGCTCAGACGGTCGAGCGCAATGGCCAGCGCAACGATGGCAAGGCCGGCTTCCATCGCCTCGCCGACCTTCAGCGCGCGCAGCGCCAGAAGCACGTCGTAACCGAGGCCGCCAGCGCCGATCATCGAGGCGATGATCACCATGTTCAGCGCCAGCATGATCACTTGGTTGACGCCGACCATCAGTGTCGGCCGCGCCGACGGCAGCAGCACTCGCCACAGTTTCTGCCGCGCCGTGCAGCCGGCCATTTCGCTGAAATCGTCGATCTCCGACGGCACCCGCGACAGGCCCAGCATCGTCGCCCGCACCATCGGCGGCGTGGCGAAAATGGCGGTCGCGATCATCGCCGAGACCGGGCTGTTGCCGAACAGCAGCAGCATCGGGATGAGATAGGCGAAGGTCGGAATCGTCTGCATCAGGTCGAGGGCAGGGGAGACGATAAGCCTTTCGGCCCATGGCTTGCGCCACGCCCAGATGCCGGCGAACAGCCCGGTGACGATACAGAACGGCACGGCGATGGAGATCAGCGCCAGCGTCAGCATGGCGCTCGTCCATTGGCCGAACAGGGCGATGTAGAGGAAGCAGCCGCCGACCAGCAGGCTGAGTTTTCTGCCGCCAACGGCATGACCGGCGAGGAAGGCGGCAGCGCAGACGCCGACCCAGGACAGGCGCGGCAGGACAGAGGCGTCAGCACCGTGGCCGATCTTGAAATTCTTGGCCAGCAGATTGAGCGCGAAATCGAGGGGAACGCCGAGCACCGCGGTGATCGAGCGGGTCAGCCAGGACAGGTTCGACTTGATCCAGCGCATCAGCGCGCTGACCCAATCGGCGACCGGCACGACGGCGCTTGCCGGATAGTTGACGGCCCAGGGCAGGCGGTCCTGCAGCAAGAACACGACAAGCACGGCGGCAAGCGCGAACACCCAGACCAGCAGCCAGACCTGAATCGGTCGCGACCGCGTCTCGCTGGCGCTTGCTGTCACCGTCATGCGCCGACCCTTGAGCGATCGATGCCGGCCAGCAAATCGATCACCGCTTGCGGCGTCACCTCGCCGATCGGCTTGCCGGTGCCGTTGACCACCGCGAACGGCTTGTTGGCGGCAACGATACCGGCCGAGAAGCTGGCGATCTTGGCATCTGGGGCAACGGTGCCGCCATGCTCCGAGCCGTCGCAGGCGCGCATTAGGCTGCGTGCCGAGATCACCTTGGCGCGGTCGACGTCGCGGGTGAATTCGGCGACATAGTCGGTCGCCGGATTGACCACCAACTCCTCCGGCGTGCCGATCTGGATGACCTCGCCATCCTTCATGATGGCGATGCGGTCGGCCAGCCGGATCGCCTCGTCGAAATCATGGGTGATGAAGACGATGGTCTTGTGCAGCATGGTTTGCAGCCGCATCAGCTCATCCTGCATTTCGCGGCGGATCAGCGGGTCGAGCGCCGAGAACGGCTCGTCGAGGAACCAGATTTCCGGTTTTGTCGCGAGGCTTCGGGCGATGCCGACCCGCTGCTGCTGGCCGCCGGACAATTCGCGCGGATAGAAATGCTCGCGGCCGCGCAGGCCGACAAGTTCGATCACCTCGCGCGCCCTTGCTTCGCGCGTCTGCCGATCCTGCCCCTGGATGCTGAGCGGGAAGGCGATGTTCTCCAGCACGTTGAGATGCGGCAGCAGGGCAAAATTCTGGAACACCATGCCCATGCGGTGTCGTCGCAACTCGATCAGCGCTGCATCCGAAATCTTCAGCAGATCCTTGCCTTCGAATTCGACCTTGCCGTGGGTCGGCTCGACAAGCCTCGACATGCAGCGCACCAGCGTTGACTTGCCGGAGCCCGACAGGCCCATGATGATGAAAATCTCGCCCTGGCGGATTTCGAGGTCGACGGCGCGCACCGCGCCGACCAGCCCGGCGGCGGTGACGTCGGCCATGCTGGCCTTGCCGTCGCGTTCGCGGATGAAATTGGCCGCGTTCGATCCGAACAGCTTCCAGACATTGCGGCAGGCAAGTTTTATCGGGCGGGCATCTTTTGGCGTGCACGCCCCCTTGGCGCCCTGTTCAGCCTTGTCCGTCATTCAAACGTCCTTCTGGAACACCAAGAACCGAGGTCCGGCTGATCAGCAGCCGGGTCTCATCTTCCAGTCGGAACGATCACTGCGCCCAGGCTTTCCAGTCGGCTTCGTGGGCGGCGATCCAGGCGGCGGCGACGTCTTCCGGCGTCTTGCCGCCGAGATCGATCTCGCCGCTCATCTTGTTGAGCTCGTCGGTGTCGACCGTGTAGGCCTTCGCCACCTTGTAGGCGACCGGCCATTTGTCCTTCATGCCGGCCCAGGAGTACTTCCAGATCTCGCCATGCGGCTTGCCGCAATCATATTTGGCGTCGGGGTTGGTGCCCCATTTCGGGTCGTTGTAGCACTCGGGCGTGTATTCGGGGAATTCAACCCATTCGCCCTTGTATTTGGCCGGCGCCCAATGCGGCGAATAGATCCACAGCATGATCGGCGCTTTGCGCTGATAGGCCGAGTCCAACTCGGCGAACATCGCCGCGTCGGTGCCGGCATGGATGACGGTGAAGGGCAGTTTCAGCGCTTCGACGCGCTCGTCGTCAAAGCCTTCCCATGTTACCGGGCCGCCGAGATAGCGCCCCTTCGGTGCGGTCTCCGCCGTCGAGAAGGCTTCGGCGCATTTCGGATCCTTCAGCGCTTCCCAGTTAGGCAGGCCGGGGCACTTCTCCTTCATGTATTCGGGAAACCACCATTCTTCCTTGGCCTTGGGGCCGAGCTTGCCCAGCCGTTCGGTCTGGCCTGTCGCATCGGAGGCCTTCATGGCCTCGCCGGCGGTCGTGTCCCAGAATTCCATGCCGACATCGAGATCGCCATTGGTGAGGCCTGTGGTCAGGCTGGAGAGGTAGTCGGCGGTCGGATATTCGACGGTATAGCCGAGCTTTTCCAGGATGCCGCCGAGGATCTTGGCGTTGAGGTTGACGCTGGTCCAGTCGAACAGCGCGATCTTGATCGGATCGTTGGATTCCGGTGCGGCGGCTTGGGCGGAAGGTGTCAGCAGGCTTAATGTCGCGAGCGCGACGGCGCTCATCGAGAGTTTCGAGATCTGGCTGCGAAATGACATGCTTGTTCTCCTTCAAGCTGTGAAAATTATCGTTCGTTCCCTTCTTGCGGCTTTTCTTGATTGTGTTGGAAAGACTGGTCTTTGCGCAAGGCCGTCGGCGCCAAATTATTGCCCCGGCTTTGGCCAGCGCAGGCAAGATGGTGCTCAATTCTGGTGATGATGGAACAGGATCGGAGTGTCGGCGTCATGACTGCCGACGGATCGCTGAGGGAGCGGTCATCTGCGGATCGAATGCCAGTCCTGCGGCGCCCTGCAAGGTGCGAGCCATCAAGGTCGTATGATCTCGGCTACCCGCCTGGTAAGCCCCATCTCGCCAAGGCCGTTTCATAGGATGAAATTATATATACCAAGGTTCATGTCGCGCAACGACTAACGCTTCGCGAGACGACAAATTCAGACTGCAGGCGAAGCTGAGCTCTTACCAGCAGACGTAGCCGCCATCGACAATCAGGTCGAGGCCGGTGACGAAGCTCGCTGCGCGGCTGGCGAGGAACACCGTCGGCCCGACCATTTCCTCCGGCGCCGCCATGCGCCCCATCGGCGTGTCGCGCTTGAAGATCTTCACCTCTTCCGCCACCTCTGGCCGCTTGTTCATCGGCGTCAGCGTGTAACCGGGACTAACCACATTGACGCGCAGGCCGCGATCGGCCCACTCCATGGCGAAGCTCCTGGACATGTGGATGACGGCGGCCTTCGAAGAGTTGTAGTGCGCCTGCGTCAGGCCGCGGTTGACGATGGTGCCCGACATCGAGGCGATGTTGATGATCGAGCCCTTGCCTCGCGCCAGCATCTTGCGCGCTTCGGCCTGACAGGACAGGAACACGCCGGCGACATTGACGTCGTGAACCTTCTGCCACGTCTCCAGCGGCATCGTCTCGGCGGGCTCGGAGCCGGCAATGCCGGCATTGTTGACGGCGACGGTGAGCGCACCGAGTTCGCTCTCGACGCGATCGATCGCCGTCGCGAGATCGCTCTGCGATGTCACTGTACCGGTCAGCACCAGCGCTTTGCGGCCGAGCGCCGTGATCCGGTGCGCGGTTTCGTCCAGCCCACCCTTCGATGCATGGCCGAAACAGGCGACGTCGGCGCCTGCCTCGGCCAGTCCGATCGCGATTGCCTGGCCGATGCCGCTGCCGGCGCCGGTGACCAGCGCGACATCGCCGTTCAGTTTGAAAAGATCCATCGAGTGCCCTCCCTGGCCCAGGGAGGGTATGCGCTGAGCCGTGCTTCGATCAAGCGCCCGCGCGCAAATGGCTCAAGCGGCGTCGATACTCAGAAATAACCGCTCGACGCGGCCGTGGCTTCCTTCGGGATTTCGACGCCATCGACCAGGATCTTGTCGACCAGTTCGTGGTGGAAGCAGACCAGCCCCTTGATGCGCTCCGCCTCGTGCACCGGCTCGGGATAATACCAGACCAGGTTCTCGTGACGCTTGGCCTTGGTCGTCACGTGATAATAGTTGGAGATGCCCTTGTAAGGACAGCGCGAAATGTAGCGGCTGGGCGCGAACATATCGAGCCGCGTATCGGCGATCGGCAGATAGTGGCGCACCGGATGGCCGGTTTCGAACAGGAACACGCCGCGGCGTGAATCGGCGACCTGTTCGCCGTCGAGAATGACCTGCACGCGCCGCGACGACGGAAGGCAGTCGACCCGGCGGAACGGATCGCGGGCGTGGACGAAGATTTCTTCGTCCTCCTCGAACCAGTGGCCCATCTTGCTCCAGGTGAACGACATGTAGTCCGATATCGGCGGACAGCCCTTGATCGGATCGAGATAGCGCCAGGCCGCGTCCTCGACCAGCGTGATGCCGGTGTTGAGCGAGTAGTGGGTGGCTGTGCCCTTGAACGGGTCCTCTGTCGTCGTCTTGCTCGGCAGCAGGAATTCCTCGCGAACGTCGCCGATCGGGAAGTAGTAGACCGGCAGGTGATCGGATTCGTAGAACACCAAGGCATTGGTCGTATCGGCCACGGTCATCGATCCCACCTGCACACGCAGGCGCTTCTGCGTCGGCATGGTGAAGGCTATGTAGCCCGGCTCGAATTCATACTGCACAATGGTGTCGAGCAGCGGAAAATGCGGCCCACGGCCGCGCAGATGGGGCTTGCGAATGGTAGTCTCCCGTTTTGTTTCTTTTGTCATCGGGCGCTGGCGCACGATCAGCTCAACGACACGCGGTCGAGCAGCAGGCCGGCCGCGATCGGCGGAAGGCCGCTGACATTCTTGCGCACCGGCACCAGCAGATCGGGGAAATAGCTGAAGATGACAGGCGTCTCGTCGAGCAGCAATTTCTGGATGTCGGAGGCGGCGGCGCGCTGCGCGCCGACATCGAGCGCCTTGAGATAGCTGGCGACCATGCCATCATAGGCCGGGCTCTTGAAATGCGCCGCGTTCCAAGGGCCATCGCTGACCAACGGGCTCTTCAGGAACACGTTGGGCACGCTGCGATGCGCGTAGTCGGTGATGCCGAGCGGGCTGTCCAGCCAGTCCGACTGGCCGAACACCGCTTTGCCGTAATATTTGTCCTGGTCCTCGATGTTGAGCGAGATGCGCGCACCGATCTCCTTGGCGAAATTCTGGAACAATTGCGCATAGCCCGGAATGTCGGAATAGCGCAGCGTGGTCAGCGTGATGTCGAAGCCTTCGGCGAGACCCGCCGCCTCGAGCAACTGCTTGGCCTTGGCGATGTCCTGGACGCGTTGCGGCACCGACTTGTCGGTCGCCGGGAAGGCCGGCGCGAACGGGCTGTCATTGCCAGTCGCCGCCATGCCGCGGCACAAGCCGTCGACCAGCTTGGAGCGGTCGATGCACAGCGCCAGCGCCTGGCGCACGCGCTTGTCGGTGAAGGGGCCGGTATCGCAGCGCATGTGCAACTGGCGGTGCGCGGTCGAAGCGACACGCAACACGGTGATATCAGGACTGTTCAGCACGACCTGGCTGACATCGAGCGGAACAGCATCGAGAATGTCGACTTCGCCGGCCTGCAGGGCCAGGATGCGCGGCTGCACGTCGCCGTAGAACTTGAATTCGAGCCGGTCGGGCAGCGCCTTCTCGCCCCAATAGTCGGGATTGCGGATGAAGGTCGCGCCAACCTTTGGCGTGTAGGTCTCCAGCCGAAACGGCCCGGTGCCTTCGAACGTCTTTTCGTAATCGCCCTTGTAGCTCGCCGGCAGGATGACGGCGTTGTAATTGTCGATCGACGCCGAATAGGGAAAGCTGCCATTCGGCGCATCGAGGTGGAAGGCGACGGTGTGGTCGTCGACCTTCCGGGTGCCGCCCTTCGAAAGAAGGCCTTTGAACACCGAAAGCGCGTTGGAAGCGCCGTTGGGATCGGCCAGCCGGTCGAAGGTCGCGACGACGTCGTCGGCCTTGAAATCCTCGCCATTGTGGAATTTCACGCCCTTGCGCAGCTTGAAGGTCCACACGCTGCCATCCTCGTTCGGCGCCCAGCTCTCTGCCAGCACAGGCTTCAAAGTGAGGTCCGGCTGCGTGATGCAGAGAAACTCGGCGGTTTGGAAAACCAGTTGGTAGCTGCCGCTGTCATAGTAGGTGACGGGATCGATGGCGCCGCCCGGCGTCGCCACGCCGGCGCGCACCGTGCCGCCCGGCTTGCCCTCGGCGCGGGCCTGCTGTGTGCGGAGGCCGGCCGCCGCGACAAGGCTGCCCAGGAACGGCAAGGAAAGCCCAAGCACGCTGCCATGGCGCAGGAAGTCGCGGCGGTCCATCCTGCCGGCCAGCAATTCGTCGACAGCGGAATTTTCGATTGCAGTGAGTGTTCTGCGAGCGTTGTCGATCATCCGGAAATGCTTGGGCATGGCTGGATTCCTCGCTTGTCTGGGGTTCAGCCATCTAGTTCATTGTTGACTGCCGCCGGAAAGCGATATTTTTTGATAGGGACCATCGAAATTTTCGATGCAGGAGGTGGGCATGGACACTGAGAATCTGCGCAGCTTTCTCGAAGTCGCCACGCATGGCAGCTTCACCGTCGCGGCTGGCCGGCTCAACCTCGCCCAGTCCACCGTCAGCGCGCGGATCAGGGGGTTGGAGGAGCAGCTGGGGCGCCGGCTTTTCGTGCGCGACCGCGATGGCGTCACGCTGACGCCTGCCGGCCGGCAGTTCCTGCCGCACGCATCGTCCATCACCCGCACATGGGAGCAATCACGGCAGGATATCGCCGTTCCCGATGGCTACGAAACCTTGCTGCGGCTGACCGCGCCTGCCTATCTCTGGGACCGCATCACCTCGCCATGGGTCGAGTGGATGCGCGCCAGGCGGCCGAACGTGGCGCTGCGGCTTGAAGGCAGTTTCCCGGATCTGGCGATCGACCAACTGGCGGAAGGCCTGCTCGATATCTGCATCCTCTATCTGCCGCGGCCGCATCCCGGCATCGTCTACGAAACGCTGGCCGTCGATCAGGTCGTGCTGGTGCAGCACGCCGCTCAGACCAAGCCGTGGACCGAAAATTACATTCTGATGGACTGGGGACTGGAATTCCGCATCGAGCACGACCGCGCCTTTGCCGGCATGGTCAAGCCGGCCATTTCGGCCGGGCTGGTCTTCATCGGCCTCCAGCATGTCCAGTCGCAGCAAGCCGCCGCCTATCTGCCGCTCAGCGCCGTCAGCGGCCATATCGAGCGCGGCGAGATGCGGCGCATCGACAACACACCGGTGTTCCAGCGGCCGATCTACCTCGCCTATCCCTCGAACCCCGTGTCCTCGGATGTTCTGGATGTCGCGCTCACAGGTCTGCGCACGCTGGCCAGCGACTGGGCCGAAGGGCAGGGTTTTTCAGAAGGTGACCGTGCTCTCAGCATGGCCAGCCAGATCTGACTGGCCAAGCCACGCGAGCGACAGCGCTATGCCGGCTCGATTACGACCGCTCTCTGCAGCCTGGCCAGTTCGGCGTAAGGAATGTGGCAGCGGATGGAATGGCCGGCCTGGGCTTCGCTGAGTGGCGGCTCCTGCTGCTCGCAGATCGGGCCGATCTTGCGCGGGCAGCGCGTGTGGAACACGCAGCCCGACGGGGGGGTGGTGGCGCTGGGGATTTCGCCGTCGAGCCGAATGCGAGCCGTCTCCGTCCGGTCCAGTTTTGGAACCGCCGACAGCAGCGCCTCGGTATAAGGATGATGCGGCCCGGAGAAGACTTCCTCCGATGGCCCGAGCTCCATGATGCGGCCGAGATAGAGCACGGCGATCTTGTCGGAGAGGTAACGCACCACGGCTAGGTCGTGCGAGATGAAGATGTAGCTGACGTCTTCCTTCGACTGCAGGTCGGCGAGCAGGTTGAGGATCGCAGCCTGCACCGAGACGTCGAGCGCCGAGGTCGGCTCGTCGCACACGACGATGCGCGGGTCGCCGGCGAAGGCGCGCGCGATGGCGACGCGCTGCTTCAGGCCGCCGGAGAGCTGGCGCGGCTTGACGGCAAGATGCCGGTCGGTGAGCCGCACCGAGCGGACAAGGTCGTTGAGACGAGCCTCCAGCGCCTTGCCGGAGAGGCCGGCCAGCCGCTTCAGTGCCCGGCCGATCAGATGGCGAATCGAATGCGAGCGGTTGAGAGCCGAATCCGGGTTCTGGAAGACGATCTGCATCGCCTTGATCTGGTCGTCGCTGCGGTTCTCCAGTCGTGGCGCCAGCGCCTTGCCTTCCAGCTCGATGGTGCCGCCTTCATCGGGCGGCACCAGGCCGAGCAGCAGCCTGGCGAAGGTCGTCTTGCCGCTGCCGGATTCGCCGACCAGCCCGAGCGTCTCGCCGGGCCGCAAATCGAGCGAGACATCCTTGACGGCGCGCAGTGCATGGCCATGGCTGGCATAGGTCTTGTTCAGCCCGGCGACGCGCAGCACCGGTGCTGCCGCGGGCTTTGGGACAGGCGCCACATCGCTCGGCGTCGCGCGCGGCAGCGCCTGTGCCTTGTCGTGATGGAAGCAGCGCGACAGCCGGCCGCCCAGATCATAGAGCGGCGGCAATTCGCTGCGGCAGCGATCGTCGGCGAGCGCGCAGCGGTCGGCGAAGGCGCAGCCCTTGATGTCGGCCCCGATGCCCGGCAGGAAACCCGGAATGGTGTCGAGGCGCCCCTGATCCTTGCGTTGGCCGCCGCGCGGCAGGCAGCGCAGCAGCGCCACCGTGTAGGGGTGGCGCGGATCGTTGAACACGACCTCCGTTGGTCCTTCCTCGACCAGCATGCCGGCATAGAGCACGCCGACCCGGTCGCACATGTTGGAAACGACGGCGAGGTTGTGGCTGATGAACAGGATCGAAGCCGACAGTTCCTGCCTGAGCTGCGCGATCAGGTCGAGCACTTCGGCCTCCACCGTCGCATCGAGGCCGGTGGTCGGCTCGTCGAGGATCAGCATCGAGGGATCGTTGGCCAGCGCCATGGCGATCGCCACGCGCTGCTGCATGCCGCCGGAAAGCTGGTGCGGGTAGCGCTGCATGACGCTGACGGGGTCGGAGATGCGCACGCGGTTCAGCATCGCAATCGCCCGGTCGGTGGCCGCTTGTCCCGAAATGCCGCCGAGTTCAAAAATCTCGGTCAGCTGACGGCCGACGCGGATCGATGGGTTCAGCGCCTTGCCCGGGTCCTGATAGACCATGGAGACGCTTTCCGCGCGCGCCCGCCTGAGCGCCTCGGCGTCCAGCTTCATCACGTTTTGGCCATCGAGCGAGATGGCGCCGCCGGTGATCGAGCCGTTTCTCGGCAGATAGCGCACGACGGTGAGCGCCACGGTGGATTTGCCGCAGCCGGACTCGCCGACCAGCCCATAGGCTTCGCCCTGGCCGATGGTGAGGCTCAGGTTGCGCAGCACGGCGCGATTGCGCCCGGCGACGCGGTAGGCAACCGACAGATCGGTGAGTTCGAGTGCGTTTTCGGCCTTGGCGGAACTAGTCATTGAGCGCTCCGTGAACGCCGTCGGCCGCCAGGTTGACGCCGATCACCAGCGAGGCGATGGCGAGCGCGTCGAACAGCACCGTCCACCAGAAGCCGCCGCCGATCATGCCGTAATTGTTGGAGATCGACAGCCCCCAGTCGGGCGAGGGCGGCTGGATGCCAAAGCCCATGAAGGAGAGCGTGGCGACGGCGA
The DNA here is from genome assembly GCF_055811155.1 of Mesorhizobium sp. WSM4822. Classification (NCBI taxonomy): domain Bacteria; kingdom Pseudomonadati; phylum Pseudomonadota; class Alphaproteobacteria; order Hyphomicrobiales; family Phyllobacteriaceae; genus Mesorhizobium; species Mesorhizobium sp. WSM4822. The sequence goes on from NZ_JBVVQM010000004.1 coordinate 31,722, forward strand.
AAATGGCATAGCCGAGCCGCACGGTGGTTTCGACCAGGATCGGCGGGATGACATTGGGCAGGATCTCGACGAACATCGTATGCAGCGCACTTTCATGCCGAAGCTGTGCGGCGGCGACATAGTCGAGCTCGCGCTCGGCCAGCACAGCGGAGCGCACGGTGCGCGCGATGATTGGCGCGAAGCTGAGACCGATGACGACGATGACCGTGGTTTTGGAGGTGCCGAGCGCGACGATGGCCAGCAGCGCGACGATGACCACCGGGATCGCCATGAAGGCTTCCAGGATGCGGCTGACGACATCGTCTACGAGGCCGCGAAAATAGCCGGTGACGAGGCCGAGCGCCGTGCCGGCCACGGTCGCCAGCAAGGTCGCCAGCGGGGCGACGGTCAGGATGTCGCGCGAACCGACGATAACGCGCGAGAAGACGTCGCGGCCGATCTGGTCGGTGCCGAACCAATGCTCGGAAGAGGGCGGCGCCAGCGCGTTGATGATGTCGTCGGCAAGTGGATCATAAGGTGCGAAATGCTCGCCGAACAGCGCGCAGGCAACCCAGAACAGCACAATGGCGAAACCGACAAGGAACGTTCGCGAGCGCAACAGCGAGAAGAGGACTTCCGCCAGCGGGCCGCGCCGGCGCGTGTCGTCTGGTGTCGGAGAGCTGGTTTGGACGGCGCTCATTGATCTGACCCCAGCCGGATGCGCGGATTGAGCACGGAATAGAGGAAGTCGGCGACAAGGGTGGCCACGGCATAGACGATGCCGATGGTGAGAATGCCGGATTCCAGCATCGGGAAATCCTTGCCGCGCGCGGCGGTGAAGATCAGCGACCCGATTCCCTGATAGCGAAACAGCGTTTCGATGACGACGAGGCCGCCGATGAGATAGCCGGTCTGTGTCGCGATGACGGTGATGGTCGGCAACAACGCATTGCGCAGCACATGCCGCCAGATCACCGTGCGCCAGGGCAGGCCCTTCAGCACGGCCGTTCGCGTGTAGTCGGAATCGAGCGCTTCGATCATGCCGGAACGCGCCATGCGGGCGATGTAGCCGAACAGCACCAGGAACAGCGGCAGCGAGGGCAGGATCAGGTAATAGAGCTGCGTGAAGAAGCCGGCGTCGCGCGGCCATGCGGCCGATATCGGCAGCCAGCGCAGCCAGACACCAAAGATCAGGATCAGGATGATGCCGGTGACGAATTCCGGCAGCACCGTCACCGACAGGCCGCCGAGACTGATGATGCGGTCGAGCGGGCGGTTGAGGTTGAGTGCGGCGACGACGCCGCCGAGGATGCCGATCGGCACCACCAGCACGAAGGCGACCGCCGCCAGCTTCATCGAATTGCCCAGCGCATCGATGACGAAAGGCGCGACCGGCGAGCGGAAGATGTAGGACGTACCCATGTCGCCCTGGACGAAGTTGGAGATCCAGCTCCAGTATTGCGTTAGCAGCGGGCGATCGACGCCGAGCGTGTGATTGAGCGCGTCGACCGCGCGCTGGTCGGCGAACGGGCCCAATATGGCGCGCCCGACATTGCCGGGCAGCACCTGGCCGCCCAGGAACACCATGATGCTGAGCAGGAACAGCGTGACGAGCGACAGCGAGACACGCCGGACAAGGAAGGAGAGAATGGCTAGGACTCCTTGTGGAGCAAGCCCCCATGCGGGAGCTGGCTGTTAGAGGATTGGCTTTCCCTTCTGAGCATGATCCCGAAAAGTGGGTACCGGTTTTCTCGGACAAACGGGAACCGTTTTGTCCGGAGATCATGCTCCAACAAGGAGTTAGCTCAGGCCTTCGATGCCTTGTCCAGGAACAGCTGCGACATGGCGGTCGGCTGTACGCCGGCCACGCCCTTCGCCGTCGCCGTCAGATAGTCGTAGAAATAGCCGAAGATGACAGGCGTTTCCTCGAGCAGCAGCTTCTGGATCTTGCCGGCGTCGGCCTTCTGCGCCTCGAGGTCGAGGGCTGCGATGTAGCTGGTCGCCAGCGCGTCATAGTCCTTGTTCTTGAAGTGCGCCGCGTTCCAGGTGCCTTCACTCTTCAGCGGCGCCGCGAGATAGACGTTCGGCACGCCGCGGTGGCCGTAATCGGTGATGCCCATCACCGAATCCAGCCAGTTCGATTTGCCGAACACCGCGTCTCCGTAATAGCCGCTCTGGTCGAGGATGTTGAGGTCGAGTTGGACACCGATCTCCTTGACCCAGTTTTGGATGAGCTGGGCGTATTCGGGGATTTCCAGGTAGCGTTCGGTGGTCAGGGTTATCTTGAAGCCCTGGCCAAGGCCGGCTGCTTCCATGAGCTGCTTGGCCTGGGCGATATCCTGCTTGCGTTGCGGCACGCTCGTATCGGTCGAAGGGTAGACGGCGGCGAACGGGCTGTCATTGCCCAGAGCGGAGCGTCCCTTCATCAGGCCGGCGGCCAGCTTGTCGCGATCGAGGCAGAGCGCAATGGCACGGCGCACGCGCGCATCCTTCAACGGGCCCTCGTCGCAGCGCATGTGCAGTTGCTGATGGGCCGACGACTTCAGGCTGATGATGTCGACGTTCGGGTCGTTGAGCAGAGCGACGCCGGCCAGCACCGGCATCTGGTTGATGATGTCTACCTGCCCACCCTGCAATGCCAGGATCTGTGGCTGCATATCGGTGAAGAAGGTGAATTCGGTGCGTTCCGGCAATGCCTTCGGACCCCAATAGTCCTCGTTGCGGACGAAGGAGGCGCCGACCTTTGCCGTGTATTTCTCTATTCTGAACGGCCCGGTGCCGTCGAAGCTCTTCTCGTAGTCGCCCTTGTAACTCGCCGGGATGATGACGGCGTTGTAGTTGTCGGACGACAGCATGTAGGGGAAGTTACCGTTCGGGGCGTCGAGGTGGAATTCCACCGTATAGTCGTCGACCTTTTTGGAAGCACCCTTCTGCAGGATGCCGGTGAACACCGACAGCGCATTGGACGAATTTGCCGGATCGGCAAGGCGGTCGATGCTGGCCACGACGTCCTCGGCCTTCATCTCGCCGCCGCTGTGGAATTTTACGCCCTTGCGCAGCTTGAAGGTCCACACCGTGCCATTGTCGTTCGGCTTCCAGCTCTCGGCCAGCGCCGGTTGCAGCACCAGGTCGGGGCCGTCGACACAAAGGAATTCCGCAACCTGCTGCATCACCAGCAGGCCGCCGGCGTCCGCAATGGTGACTGGGTCGATCGTTGCTGCCGGCACGCTGCTGGCGACACGGATGGTGGCGCCGGGTGCGCCTTGGGCACGCGCCAGCGACGGCATGCCGCCGAGGCCGGCGGCCATGCCGATACGGCCCAGCAGCGGCAGCGACAGGCCGAGCAGGCTGCCGTGACGGACGAAGTCGCGGCGGCTGACACGACCGTCGACAAGGCCGTCGATCAGGTGATTTTCAAGCGGCGTGCGATTGCGCCGGATCAGGTCGAGAATGCCAAAGTTCTTGCTCATGGGTTTTTACCCTTTCCCCTATTCTTATGGTTGACGAAATTTCGTGGATTGCTCCATTTTTCGGCCGCCAGAGAGGTCTGTCGACCGAAACTTTAGCATGCGGTTTTGTCCGGTCCATCCAGTCGTAACGTGGACGTGTCGGATTCCTGGCTGCACCGCTGCCGCCGTCTAGTTCAGCGGCAAACGGCGATAGGTTCCGGGCTTTGCCGGGTCATGATACTTGTTGCACGGTCCTTTCTCGGTAAAGTCTCTGTGACAGGCAGCGAGGTTCTCGCGCGACAAGGTGACGCCGAGACCGGGACCTTCCGGAACGCGCACGAAATTGTTCCTTGGCGAAAACGGCCCTTCCTCGGTGACATCCATCGGCAGCATGCGAAACAGCGACTGGTTCGGCTCCCTGATCCAACCAAGTGCCGCGCACAGGTGCAGATAGGCGGCACTGCCGATGCCGCTGTCGCCGCTGTAGCACCAGAAATCGATGCCGGCGTGCTCGCAGGCGCCGACGAAGCGCAGCAGGCGGCCGATGCCGCCATGCGTTGTCGGGTTGCCGACGAAAGCGTCCGGCACCTTGGTTTCCATGGCGCGCGCAATGTCGATGTTGTGGGTCGAGAACGGGATCGAGCAATGGCGCCGCAATTCGCGCATCTCCTCGATGGTCGCCACCGGATCCTCCCAGTTGCGCACGCCCAATTCTTCCAGCGGGCGCGCCAGCCGCCGCGCGGTGCTGAGCGAATAGGCCTGGTTGGAATCGATACGGATCATCGCATCGTCGCCGAGTTTCCGACGGATCAGTTCGACCATCCTGAGCGAGACTTTCGGGTCTTCGGTTGAGAACTTGCCTTCGAAGAAGGTCGTTCCATGCGTCTCGTGCAATTCGACGCAATAGTCGGCGACTTCCTCGGGCGTCGTCTCGCCCTTCACCTTTGGCCCGTCACCGCGCAGCGAAAAATAGTCGGTGAACGGGATGTCCTTGCGCACGGCGCCGCCGAGCAACTGGTAGAGCGGCTGGTTCCACGCCTTGCCGCGCAGGTCCCACAAAGCCATCTCGATGGCGCCGAAAGCCATGATGCGGGTACGGTCGTTGATCGACTGCACGCCGGTCCAAAAGGGCAGGCAGACATGTTCGGCGCCGGCGATGTCGAAGGCATCGCGCCCGACCAGCCTTGGCGCCAGGACATCGTTGATGATTGTGGCCGCCGCCGGCGTCGGCGCTTCGCCGAGGCCGACCAAGCCATCCTCCGTCTCGACTTCGACAATGGTCGGCGAAAATCCGTCGAGCTCGCCGAACACCCAGGCATAGGGCGCTTCGAGGCGCAAATTGATCGGCGTGGCTTTGATGCTGCGGATCTTCATCTCAGCGGCCGACCTCGAAGAAGGGCTTCCCGAGCAAATCGGGAACGACATCGATGCCGAGGCCCGGTCCGTCCGGAATGCCCATGCGGCTGCCGGTGACCGGCGGCATGTTCGACGCCGTGCGCACCGTCACCCATTCATGGAAGGCGATGGCATGCAGCCGGCGCTCTTCCGGCGTCGACAACGACAGATGCGCCATCGCCGCGGTGTCGATCTCGGCGCCGCCCGTGTCCTCGACCGTGATCATGAAGCCGAGGTCGACGGCAACGTCGCGGATCTGGCGCGTCTTCGTCACCCCGCCAAGGCGCGAGATCTTCAGGGTCAGCCCGTCGGCCGCACCCAGGCGATGAATTTCCAGCATCGCCTCGAGCGAGGTGACGGATTCGTCGAGCACCATCGGCTTGTCGAGCATGCGGCGCACCGACATGTTTTCATCGATCGTGGTGCAGGGCTGCTCGAACGTGTAGTCGATGCTGCGCGTCGCGTCGGCGAACTGGCGAGCCTGATAGGGCGTCCAGCCGGCATTGGCGTCGCAGAAGATGACCGTGCCTTTCGGCACTGAGGCGGCGACCGCGGTGACACGTTCGATGTCGTCATGCACATTGCCGCCGACCTTGACCTGTAGCCGGTGGAAGCCGTCCTTGACGATGCGCTTGGCCAGCGCGGCCATGGCGTCGACGCTGCCGTGCGTGACGACCTTGTAGAGTTCTGCGGTGTCGCTTTCCTTGCCGCCGAGCAGCGTGACCAGCGGCACGTCGGCGGCGCGCCCCGCCAGATCCCAGCAGGCCATGTCGAGCGCCGACTTGATGTAGGGATGACCCTTGAACACCGTGTCCATCAGCCGGCCGATGCTGGCTAGTCCGCGCGGATCATGGCCGATCAGATGCGGCGCGATCTCGACCACGCCGGCGCGAACGCCGGCCGGGAAGGCTGCCGAGTAAAAATTGCCGAGCGGCGCCATCTCGCCCCAGCCGGTGATGCCGCTGTCTGATGCAATGGACACGATCACCGCGTCGAAAGCGTCGGCCTCGCGCCCCTTCGACATGCGGTATGGCCCGTCCACGAAGGGCTGCACGACATGGTAGGCCTTGATGGTTTCGATCTGCACGTGTCTTGTCCGCTGTCTGTGATGGTGGGGAACGGGTCAGGCGCCCCTCGACGGGCGTTGTTCGAGGCCGCGCGCATAGGCAAGCAACTCCTCGAAATCGAGATCGATGTGCTCCCTGGCATGGCGCTGGGCTGCACGCATGTCCTTGCCCTTCAGCAACCGCACATAGGTTTCGTGAACGTCTTCGGCCGGCACCGGCTCATTGCGGGCATGCTGGTGGAGCGCAAAATACATCTGCAGCCGGCTGGTCAGCCGCTGCCAGGTTTCCAGCAGCACCGAATTGTCGGCCCATTCGTAGATCAGGCCATGCAGTTGCAGCGCGGTTTCGATTTGGCGTGTCGTGTCCAACGCACGGGTCGCCTGCTTCACGGCTTCGTGACGCCGGTCGAGCTCGTCGAAGAAGCGCTGGTCGCGCAGCGGCCACGCCCGCTCGATGGCCAGCTCGTCCATCACCTTGTTGAACGAATAGGCATCGTCGATGTCCTTGGCTGTGACCTCGATGACGAAGGTGCCGGCATAGGGGATGCTGGTCAGGATGCCTTCCTGGACCAGTTCGCGCATTGCCTCGCGCAACGGCGCGCGGCTGACCCGCATCTGTTCGGAAATCCGCAGCTCGTTGAGCTTCTGGCCGGGTGCGAGCTGCCCGGTCAGGATCGCGCGCCGCAACAGCGCGACGATCTCGGCGCGTCGCGTCGTGTCCGCAATCGGACTGAAATCCGCTTTCGCCATTCGGCCACTCCCAGGGAAATCGAAAGCAAGACAAGCAGATTGTCGACAATCTAACAAGAGGTCATCTTCGGATTCTTGGGGGCCGTTGGCATGTCGGCCTTTCGGTCTCAGGCGGCACGGCCGTAGAAGCCGACCCGCTCCTCGGGGCTGAACATCACGCCGGGCTTTTCATAGTAGGAAAACACCGCGATCATGCGCTCGCGCTCGCCTTCGACCGTGGTGACGCGATGCGCGGTGTTTTTGCCGCGGAAGACATTCAGCGTGCCGGGCTTCATGCGCAGGATCTTTGCATCGGGATCGCGCCCGTCCAGCAGCCTTGCGACGCCGTCATAGTTGGGATTGCCGTCAGATCGCAGATCGGTGCGGTATTCGAGGTCGCCGCCGTATTCCGCTGCCTGCAGCAGCAGCGTCGTCGTGAATTCGGAGCGATCGAAATGCCAGTTCAAAGCCTCGCCGGCGCGATAGGCCATGACATTGGTTCGCGCCAACGGATCCTGCATGACATGCAGCCTGGTCTTGCCCATCGTCGCCGCCAGGAAGCGCAGCAGCGGTTCGTATTCGTAGATGGCGAGCACGACGCTGGCCGGAATCTGGTCGGCACAGACGGTGTGGCTGATGGTCTCCACCTTGCGCAGCGCCGGATGGTCGGGTGCAAGCTCGGGGATGTCAGGCTTGAAGTAGATGTTGTGCATCCGCTTGTGCACATGCGAGCGCGCGGCCATCACCGGCTGGATTTCGCGCACGGCTTGTTCCGCCACGCCGGGGCGCAAAAACCCTTCCAGATTGAACATGCCGTCGGCTTCGAGCGCGGCGACGGATTGTTCGACAAGGCGCTGCCATTCAGCGCTGCCTTCGCGGTCTAGCGGATAGAGGTCGAGATCGAGGATGTCTTTCATCGTCATGGCTCCGAAGGTTGTGAGCTTATGAGACGGCAAAAAAATCTTTCTCTCAACGCCGAAAATAGTTAGGATTGGCCAAGAAAAACTTACGGAATCGATGTGGAACGGCTACCTCCGTTGAATGCGATCAAGGCTTTCGAGGTTGCGGCGCGTGCCGGCAGCTTCACTCTGGCCGCCTCTGAACTCGGTGTGTCCTCTGCAGCGGTCAGCCAGCAGATACGCAATCTTGAGAACTGGTTCGGCAAGCAATTGTTCGTGCGCAGCGGCAATCGCATCGCGCTCACCGACGCCGGCCACGCTATCTATCCGCAGACCGCGAAGGCTTTGGGAGACATCGCCGCTATAGGCCAGCGCATGCTGGAGGGCGGGATGCGGACGCGCCTGGTCGTCAGCGTGCCGTTCTCGCTGGCCGAACTGTGGCTGGCGCCGAGGCTGGCGGTACTTCTCGATGCCTTTCCGCAGATGGCGATCGACGTTCGGGTCGAGGACGATCCGGTCGACCTGATGCGCCAGAACATCGACCTGCGCATCAGCTATGGCGATTATCACTATCCCGGATTGAAACTCGTCCGTCTCGTCCATGACGACGTCCTGCCTGTCTGCGCACCGGAATTCTGGCACCGGCACGGCAATGGCGATACCAGTCTGGCGGATTTGCACGAGAGCCAGTTCATCCACACCAATTGGGGGCCGAACTATGCCTCGCACCCGACCTGGGCTGACTGGTTTGCGGCCTCCGGCGGCAGCCGCTCACCCGACCCGTCGCACGGGCGGCGCGTCGGCCTGTCCAGCCTTGCGATCGCCTCGGCAAGGCTGGGCCTGGGCATCGCGCTTGGCCAGCGGGTCATGGCGCGCGCCGATCTGGAGGCCGGTCGGCTGATTGCGCTCTCCTCCGTCTCCGTGCGCCTCGGGCATCCCTACTGTGCATTCATGCCGGTGGCCAAGGCCGACCGCGCCGATGTTGCCGGTCTGGTGGAACTGCTCAGTCGAGCGGCGCCCGCGACCTGTGGGAAGGTCGGGGCGCCGCGCTGAAGCCGGGTCCTGACGGGGGTGTTCAGGTGGCCGGCTTTTCCGGTATCGGCGATACAGGCGCTCCGGGTCCGATCTTCTGCAGATTGCCCGTGATCACCTGGTCGCCCTCGGCGACGCCGCTGAGGATGGCGACCTGACCGCCGCTCGTCGGTCCGAGCGAAACCAGCCGCTGGTCGACCGTGTTGTCCTTGCCGACGACATAGAGATATTTGCCGAGCTGGCTCGAGCCCAGCGCCGTCTGCGGCACCATCAGCGCGTCGGCCTGCTCTCTCACATGCAGCCGGACACGAACATATTGGCCGGGCAGCAGCGTGAACTTGCCGTTACCGATCGTTGCGCGCGCCGTGATCGTGCCGGTCGAGCGGTCGACCGAATTGTCGATGAAGGTAAGCTCGCCCTTCTGGCTGGCCTCGGTCTGGCCGGGGAGCAGCACCTCCACTTCGATCGGGCCGTTCGCGCGGGCTTGCTCGATCTCGGCCAGATCCGTCTCGCTCGGGTTGAAGGTGACGTAGATCGGATCGAGTTGCACCAGCGTGTTGAGCACGGTGCCGGCAACGCTGACCAGCGTTCCGACCGAAGCCTGGTTGCGGCCGAGACGCCCGCCAAACGGCGCCCGGATTTCAGCGTAGCTCAAATTGAGCTCTGCCGTGCGGACCGCCGCCTGATTGACCGCCAGCGACGCCTGTGCCTCGCGCAAGGTGCTGGTGCGCTGGTCGAAGCCGTCCTTGGCGAGGTAGCCGCTCTTGGCGAGCTCGGTGCCGCGACCGAGGTTGGAGCGGGCATAGTCGAGCGTCGCCGTATCGCGCTGCACTTGCGCCTTGGCCTGGTCGAGAGCCGCCTGGAAGTCGTCAGGCGAGATCTTGTAGAGAAGATCGCCTTGCCGGACGTCGACGCCGTCGGCTGCGGTCTGCTCCTGCAGATAGCCCGGAATCCTGGCCTGCAAGGTGATGCTGCGGATCGGTTCCGTCCGCGCGGCATAGTCCAGGTAGATCGGGATCGTCTTCTTGACGACACTGACCACCGGCACAGGCATGACGAATGCCGCCGGAGCAGGCGTCGCCGCGGCCGTGCCGGCATTGAGGCTGAGGTTGCCCATGTCGAGCAGGTGGACGCTGGCCACCGAGATCGCTCCCAGTGCGACGGCCGTTCCCAACGCGATCTTCCATTTACGCATGATCAGTCTCCAATCTTATTCGGCCGCTTCCGCCAGGGGGCGCAAGGCGGGCTTAGTCGTTGGTTCATTGTCTTGAGAGGCGGGCTCGTCATTGCCGCGGCGTTCGCGCAGCTGCTCGATGACCGCGTAGAACACCGGCACGAACACCAGCGACAGGATGGTCGCCGCGACCATGCCGCCGAACACGGTGGTGCCGATCGACTGCCGGCTTGCCGCACCGGCGCCGGTCGCAAACATCAGCGGCAGCACGCCGAGGATGAAGGCGAAGGCCGTCATCAGGATCGGCCGCAGCCTGAGCCGTGCCGCCTCCATCGCCGCGTCGACGATGCTGAGGCCTTCTTCGCGCCGTCGCCTTGCGAACTCGACGATCAGGATCGCGTTCTTGGCCGCCAGGCCGATCAGCATGACGAAGCCTATCTGCGAGTAGACGTCGATCTGCATGCCACGCAGCAACAAGGCCACGAAGGCGCCGAACAGGGCCAGTGGCACCGCCAACAGCACCATGAACGGCATCGCCCAGCTCTCATACTGCATCGCCAGGATCAGGAAGACGAAGACGATGGCGAGGCCGAAGACGACGGACGCGATCGATCCTGCCTTGAGCTCCTGGAAGGTGATGCCGGTCCATTCGAAACCGAAATCCCTTGGCAGCGCAATGGCGGCGGCCCGTTCCATCGCGGCAACCGCCTGGCCCGAGGAAAAGCCGGGTGCGGCACCGCCATTGATCGAGGCCGAGGCATTGTTGTTGTAATGCGGCACGGTCTCCGGGCCGACGAAGGGCACGAGTTTGCCCAGCGTCGAGAGCGGCACCATGCCGCCGGAGGCATTGCGCACATAGAGCCGCGAAATGTCGGCGGCACCCGCACGTGCATCCTTGTCGGCCTGGATGGTCACCCGGAAGGTGCGGCCGAACAGGTTGAAGTCGTTGACGTAGAGCGAGCCGAGATAGATCTGCAGCGTGTTGAAGACATCGGGCAGATTGAGGCCGAGCAGTTTGGCCTTGCTGCGGTCGAGGTCGTAGTTGAACTGCGGCGTCGAGGTCGAGAATGGCGAGAACAGCTGCTGCGGGTTGATTTCGGGCTGCTTGCGCGCCTCGGCGATCACGGCTTGCGTCGCATCGTTAAGGGCTGAACTGCCGCGGCCGGTCAGATCCTCGACGACGAATTCGAAGCCGCCTGTGGTGCCGATACCCGGGATAGAAGGCGGATCGAAGCTCAGCGCGAAAGCTTCCGGAATCTGCATCAGCTTGCCGCGCACATCGGCGACGAGCTTCGATGCACTCTGGTCGGGGCCGCGCTCCTCCCACGGCTTCAGGATGGCGAATTCGACCGCCGAATTCGACTGCGCCGCACTGGTCAGGAAATTCAGGCCGCTGATCGAGCCGACAATCTCGACGCCGGGCGTCGCTTGCAGGATGTCACGCGCCTTCTGCGCCACCGCGTCGGTGCGTTCCAGCGACGCGCCGTCGGGCAACTGGATGACGACGAAGAAATAGCCCTGGTCCTCGACCGGAAGGAAGGTCGAGGGCAGGCGCTGCCAGACGAAGTAGGTGGCGACCAGGCCGGCCGCGAACAGGCCGAGCATGATCCAGCGCAAGCGGATGAGAATGCGTACGCCATTGGCGTAGGCGTGCGACAGCCTGTCGAAGCCGGTGTTGAACCAGCGGAACGGGGCGAACTGCGTCTCGCCGCGATGGCGCAGGAAGGCCGCACTGAGCGCGGGACTGAGCGTCAATGAGTTGAAGGCGGAGATGCCGACGGAGATCGCCACGGTCAGCGCGAACTGGTTGTAGAGCTTGCCGGAGACGCCGGGAATGAAGGCGACCGGCACGAACACCGCCATCAGCACCGCGGTGGTGGCGATGATCGGTCCGGTGACCTCGCGCATTGCGGCCTTGGTCGCCGCAAGCGGCTTGAGTCCGGCCTCCAGCTGTCGTTCGACATTCTCGACCACGACGATGGCGTCGTCGACGACGAGGCCGATCGCCAGCACCATGCCGAGCAGGGAGAGCATGTTGAGCGAGAAGCCGAGCATCTCCATGACGACCAGCGTCGCCACCAGCGACACCGGAATGGCAATGGTCGGGATGATCGTCGTGCGCCAGCTTTGCAGGAAGAGGAACACCACGGCGACGACCAGCACCAGCGCTTCGCCGAGCGTGATCAGCACGTCATGCATCGACGCCGAGACGAAGCGCGTCGTGTCGTAGTGCATTGCATAGGACACGCCCTTCGGGAAGCGGCCCGACAGCTCCTGCATCTTGTCCTTGACGCGCTGCTGCAGATCGAGCGCGTTGGAGCCGGGCATCTGGTAGACGGCGAGCACCACGGTCGGGTCCTTGCCGAAGAAGGCCGACGACGAATATTGCAGTGCGCCGAGCTCGATGCGGGCGACGTCGCGCAGCCTGACCAGCGAGCCGGTGTCGGTGTTGGCGCGCACGACGATGTCGCCGAATTCCTTTGGATCGCTCAACCGGCCGACGGCGTTGACCTGCATCTCGAAGGCGGTGCCGGCGGGTGCCGGCGATTGGCCGATCTTGCCGGCCGCCACCTGGACATTCTGCTCGGCGATGGCGTTCTGCACATCGACCGCGGTGATGCCGAGATTGGCGAGCTTGTCGGGATCGAGCCAGACGCGCATCGAATAGCGCCGCTCGCCGAAGATCTGCACATCGCCGACGCCGGGCAGGCGCTTCAGCGGATCGACCACCTGCAGATAGGCAAGGTTGCTCAGCGCCACCGGATCGACCGAACTGTCGGGCGAAGTCAGGTTGACGATGAGGACGAAGTTCGGGTTCTGCTTCTTGATCGTCACGCCGGCCTGGTTGACGATCGCCGGCAGCGACGAGGCGGCCTGCGAGACGCGGTTCTGCACGTCGACGGCGGCGGTGCTCAGCGAATAGCCGACATCGAAGGTGATGGTGATGGTCGAGGAGCCGTCATTGGAGCTCGTCGACGACATGTAGGTCATGCCTTGCACGCCGTTGATCTGCTGCTCCAGCGGCGTCGTCACCGTATCGGCCACCACTTGCGCGCTGGCGCCTGGATAGTGGGCGCTGACCACGACCTGCGGCGGTGTGATGTCGGGAAACTGCGAGACGGGCAGCAGGAAATAACAAATCGACCCGGCGAGCACCATGATGATGGCGATCGCCGAGGCGAAGATCGGACGGTGGATGAAAAAGTTTACCACGAGACGCAAGCCTCCCCGGCTGCTCTTGCCCGCCCGAAGGCGCTGGCGACGCTGGACAGTCTTTGACCGCGCTTGTCACCGAGGTCGTCCCGCGAATGCAGCAACGGCACCTCGTTGCGCTGCGCATCGGCAAGCGAGCGCAGCATCGTCTCGAAGGCGCGCGGGTCGACGCCATCGGCTCTCATGACCAGCCGGATCATCGGATCCCGGACGGCTTCATCTATGGTAAGATCGCGGCGCTGTGGCATTGGCCGGCTCCTTGTCTGTCGATTCGCAGCACGTGCTCGCGAACCGTTTTCATCTTTTCACCGGCCGAGGCCGCATGATTGGCAGTTTCTTGTCCCTCTCGTCGGCAGGGCCAGTTCACGGCCTTGTTATTGACGGTGGACGAGATAGGTGTTACCAGTAAGTAACATTCTGGAAGTTACAGACCGGTAACACCCTAGTCAAGAGGTGGCCGAGGGTTTTTTGGAAACGAAAGGAGATCATGATGGCAGACGGCATCGTGGAGCGCTCTCGTCCCCGGGATCGGATCCTGGAGACGGCACGCGACATGTTCCACAAGCATGGCATCAAGGGTGTCGGCGTCGACGCCATCACCGAAGCTGCCGGCACGAACAAGATGACGCTCTATCGTCACTTCGAATCCAAGGACGAACTGATCGTCGAATGCCTGCGCGCCAATGCGGCCAAGGCGGGCGCTATGTGGGATGCGTTCGAGGCCGAATTTCCTGGTGACAAGCTTGCCCAGCTGCATGCCTGGGTTCGCAAGGCGGCTGCCATGCTCAATGCGGATGGGCGCGGCTGCGACATGGCCAACGCCGCCGCTGAGCTGACCGAGCCGGACCATCCGGCCAGGCTGGTGATCAAGGAGCTCAAGGAAGCCCAGCGCGAGCGCCTTGTGACGCTATGTCGGGATGCGGGCATCGGCCAGGCTGAACTGCTCGCCGATACGCTGTCGCTTCTGCTCGAGGGCGCGCGGGTTAGCGTGCAGACCGTGGGGTCGGAAGGTCCGAGCACGCAGTTCGTGCGCATGGCTGAAGGATTGATCGTTTCTTTCAGGGGCGCCGCCGCCGGTTGAGGTGACCTGTCGCCTATCCATGTGCGCCATTCATCGCGTGATGACTGGGCGCGCTTTGGTGTCGCTGTGCCGCCATCCCTGTCGGCCAAACGAAAAAAGCCCGCTGCCGGGAGGAGGTGGCAGCGGGCTCGATTTTCGAATGTGGCGCGGGAGGAGGTGCACCCCATTCAGCGTCGGCATCGCATCTGGGAGGAGTAGATGGCCGACAACCAGAACCTACGAGTTGCCCAACGATTCGGCAACAAAGAAACTTGCATAGCTGCTGTGCAGATTTGCCGTGCCAATTATCGTACAAATCCGGAAACCCGTTTAGCCAAGCCATTTCGCATTACTGCACCGGGACGTTTTCCCTGAAGATCAAGCGCGGTTCGATGAACTTGCGCGTCAGATAGGGTGCCGAGGAGGCAATCGAGCCGAGCAGGCGGATGACCGACTGCTCCGCGATCAGCCGTGCATTCTGGTCGATGACGACATCGAGCAGGTCGTCGACGAGATGACCGCGCGTGTCCTTGGTCAGATCGTGGCAGATGAACACCGGCTTGCGGTTCGGCCTGGCCTCGCGGATCGCCTTTGCAACGCCCGAATGTCCAGCTCCGACGCAATAGATGCCAAGCAGTTCCGGCTCGTCGTGCAGCGCCTTCATGGTCTCGGTGTAGCTGGCATCGGGCTCGTCGTTGACCTCGACGGCGCTGCTGACGGTCAGATTGGGAAACTCCTCACTGAGCACCGAGCGGAAACCCATCTCGCGTTCCTCGTGGCCACGATAGGAACGTGAGCCGACGACCATCGCCAGATGGCCGGTGCGGCCGCCAAGGAAGCGTCCCATCAGCAGCGCCGCCGTTCGTCCCGCCACCCGGTTGTCGATGCCGACATAGGCCGCGCGCGGTGCCGCCGGAACATCGGACACCAGCGTCACCAGGCGCATGCCGGCATCGACGATGTCGCGCAGGATGTTGCGCGTACGCGGATGATCGACGGCGATCACGCCGACGCCATTGGCCCTGAGCGAAAGGTTTTCGACAGCGCTCTGCAGCGCGTTCGGCGAGATACCGGCGAGGTTGTGGATCCGGCACGAGGCGACAAGCGGCAGGCGCGCGGCGTAGTCCTCGATATGCCCCGCGAGATCGCGCATGAAGGCATTGCTGCCGATCGGCAGCAGGAATTCAAGGTGGGCGGGCCGCGAGGGCAGCGTTACCTGATCGGCGACCGGCAGATAGCCGAGCTGCTTGGCCGCCTCCATGACGCGCTGGCGGTTGGCCGCACTCGCACCCGGCCGGTTGTTGAGCACCCGGTCGACCGTTGCGGTCGATAGCCCGCAGCTACGAGCGATATCGGAGACAGTGGCTTTCATGCCGTAACCCACAGCCCGCAGTTGCGTGCGGTATCCGAAACTGTGGCTTTCATGCTGCAATCCTGTTCGCCATGCGATGGCGCGTCAGACAAGCGATGCGATCTGAGGTGACGGGTGATCGACGCCCATCACCATTCTCAGTGCGATGGCTTGCCATCGGCGATGGCATCGCGGATCTCCTTGTCCGACATGCCGGTGATGATCCGTTCGACCTCCGCCACGCTGGTCTTCTTGGGGTCTATGTCGTCAGCAACCACCTTGCCGCGGCGCATGACGACGATGCGGTCGACCACCTGGAAGACATGGTGGATGTTGTGGGCGATGAAAATGCAGGAATGGCCGGAATCGCGGGCGCTGCGCACGAAGCTCAGCACACCCTGTGTTTCGGCGACGCCGAGATTGTTGGTCGGCTCGTCCAAGATGATCAGGTCGCTGTCGAAATGCATGGCGCGCGCGATCGCCACCGCCTGGCGTTCGCCGCCGGAGAGCGAGCCGATCGGCGTCGTCGGCGGGATGTTCTTCGAGATGCCGACCTGCTTGAGCAAGTCGCGAGCAACCGTGTTCATCGCATCCTGGTCCATCCGGTTGAGGAAGCGCGGCGGCTTGATCGGCTCGCGCCCGAGGAACAGATTGCGGGCGATCGACAGTTGCGTCACCAGCGCCGAGTCCTGGTAGATCGTCTCGATGCCGTGGGCGATGGCGTCGCTGGTGCTGCGCAGGCTCACCTTCTTGCCGCGAATGAAGATATCGCCGCTGGTCAGCGGAACGGCACCCGAGAGCACCTTGATCAGCGTCGACTTGCCGGCGCCATTGTCGCCGAGCAAGCCGACGATCTCCCGTTCATTGACATGGAAATTGGCATCCTCCAGCGCCTGCACGCGGCCATAGGACTTGCGGATGCTCGTCATGCGGATCAGTGGCTCGGCCATGGTTCAAGTCCCCGCCTGGTGCCGGCGTTCCAGCCATGAATGCAGCGCCATCATGCCGAGGATGATGGCGCCGATGAAGATGTTGTAGGCAAGGCCGGGCACGCCGATCAGCACGATGCCGTTGCGCATCACGCGCAGGATCAGGATGCCGAGCACGGTGCCGATGATCGTGCCGCGCCCGCCGGTCAGCGCGGTTCCGCCGATCACCACCATGGCGATGACTTCCAGTTCATAGCCGGTGCCGCTGTTGGGGTTGGCGGCGGAAGTGCGCAGCGACGAGATGACGCCGGCAAGCGAGGCCATGACCGACGACAGCACGAACAGGCCGATCTTGACGCCGCTGACATTGACGCCGCGCGCCCTTGCAGCACTCGGGTTGCCGCCGGCCGCCTGGATCCAGTTGCCGGTGCGGCTTTGCGTCAGCACATAGCCGAGCCCGATCGCCGCGGCGATGAACCAGAACAGCGACATGTAGATGCGGAACGGGCCGATGAAGAAATCGCCGACCAGCACTTCCGCCAGCCAGCTGCCTTCGGCGCTCCAGGTGCGCTGGGGAAAACCATCGGTGACGAAAAGAGCGGTGCCGCGCACCACCAGCAGCATGCCGAGCGTCACCAGGAAGGATGGGATCTTGAGCTGCGTCACGAACCAGCCATTGACCAGCCCGATGAAGGCGGCGACCAGCAGCGCGGCGACAAAGCCGACCTCAAGGGAGGTCAGGCCGCTGTTGAACAGGGTCCACATCAAGACCGGCGAGAAGCCGAACAGGGAACCGACCGAGAGGTCGAACTCGCCCGACGTCATCAACAGCGTCATCGCCAGCGCGATCAGGCCGAGCTCGACCGTGAAGGCCAGCGTGTTGGAGATGTTCTGCGGCGACAGGAAGTCGTGGTTGAAACTCCAGAAAACGGCGATCTCGACGACGAGCAGCACGAAAGGGCCGAATTCCGGCCGTGCGATCAGGCGTTGGACGAGCGAATGATTTTCCACAGGCAATCCGCGACATGAGTGGAAGGCTGAGCGTTGCACATCGCGTGCGAAGGGCTCGGCGAAATGGAGAGCCAGTCGCGACCGTTGGGCGGCCGCGACTGCTAGGATTGGATGTTACTTGCCGGACAGGATGTCATCGTAGATTTGCGCGGTGTCTTTTTCGTAGAGCGCGCCGGTGATGACGTTGAAGCCCGGAGGAATGCCGCCGGCGGCCATATTGGCCAGCGAAAGCGCGACATAGCTGGTCGCCTGCGGGTCCTGCCACTGGCCGGCATTGACATAGCCGTTCAGCACTTCCTGGGTGGTGTCGAGCGAATTGCCCCAGCCGACGACCGGGATTTCGCCCGGCTTGATGCCGACCTGGTCGAACACCCGCTTGATCGAGCCGGTGACGAGATCGCCCAGGCCGATGATCGCCTTCACCTTGGCCTTGTTGGCCGTGAGGTAGTCGACCATGCGGTTGATCACTTCAGCCTGATCAAGCGTGGCTTCCGTGATTTCATAGGTGATGCCGAGCGGCTCGAAGACGCTCTTGATGCCTTCTTCTTCCTGCACGCCATAGGTGGCGCCGGGGATTTCGACCGGCATCCAGACGAAGTCGCCTTTCTTCACCAGGCCTTTGTCGACCAGATACTGCGCCCAATGCTTGCCGAAGGTGACATTGTCGCCGCCGACATAGGCGTTGAAGTCGGCTTTCGGATCAGGCGTGTTGAAATTGATGATCGGCACTTTCGCCGCACGCGCTTCCTTGACGATCTCGATCAGGCTGCCCGGATCGGGGCTCGTCGTGACGATACCGTCGGCCTTGGCGGAGAGGGCGGCGCGAACCGCTTCCTGCTGGGAGGCGACATCGCCATTGTGGAACGAGGTGTTGACCGTGTTGCCGGTGTCCTTGGCCCACTGCTTGGCGCCGGCCAGGAAGTAGGTCCAGACCGGATCGGCCGGACCGCCGTGCGAAATCCAGTAGAACGTCTTGGCCTGTGCCGCTGCTGGTACCACCATCAGCGCCACCAACAGGCCGTATAGAACGAGTCTTAGCCGTGTCAGCATTTGATTTCCTCCCGTTTGTAGATAGTCAGTTCAAAATCCGTCCCTTGTTCCGCGTCTTTTTGCCAGCGCCGGTTGAAGGCGTCAGAGCATCCCCTTTTTCGACGGATGGCAAGCCTCCATCTGCCAAGCCTCCATCTGCAGGTGTAGTGGGCGCCTGACGGGGCGTCATCAGCGGTCCCATCAGATTGCATCAGTTGAGGTGATTTTCCGACTGTCTGATAATTGGCGTGATTGCTTCGGGTCGCGCGAACGCGGCCTGCGCCGACAAGGGTCACGCCGGCGACCATCCTACGCCCACGGGACCAGGTCCGCAGCGCTTGGCAGGGCGTCGACGACACCAGTTGCTAGATCAGATCGGCTCTGGCCAGCTCCCGCATCAGATGGCTGGCGCCATAGGTCCAGTGCGGGCAGTCCGGCGACAGCTGCACGCGGTTGACCAGCGCGCCGAATTTTTCCGACGAGATGGTGACGATGTCGCCGACCTTGTGGGTAAATCCCTTGCCCTTCTCGCCGCGATCCTTGGACGGAACGAACATGGTGCCGAGATAGAGCGCCAGCCCGTCCGGATACTGGTGGTGCGGCCCCATGGCCGCGGCGACCAGTTCCTCCGGCGAGCGGCTGATCTCCGCCATCGAGCTTGCGCCCTCCAGCGAGAACCCGTCCTCGCCCTCGACTTTCAGGCGCACGACGGCGCGCTTGACGTCATCGATGGAGAATTTGTCGTCGAACAGGCGGATGAAGGGGCCGAGTGAGGCCGAGGCATTGTTGTCCTTGGCCTTGCCGAGCAGCAGCGCCGAACGCCCTTCGACGTCGCGCAGATTGACGTCGTTGCCGATGGTCGCGCCGACGATCCGGCCGCTGGAGGCGGCGATCATGGCGATCTCGGGTTCCGGATTATTCCAGGTCGACACCGGGTGCAGCCCGACATCGGCGCCGAAGCCCACCGAGGCCATCGGCTGGCACTTGGTGAAGATCTCGGCATCGGGGCCGATGCCCACTTCCAGATATTGCGACCAGGCGCCGCGCGAAATCAGCTTGGCCTTGATCTCCATCGCTTCGGGCGAACCGGGCTTCAGCTTCGACAGGTCGTGGCCGATCAGTCCTGCGATGTCGGCGCGGATGGCATCGGCTTTTTCAGCCGAACCACGCGCCTGTTCCTCGATCACCCGTTCCAGCAGGCTGACGACGAAGGTGACGCCCGATGCCTTGACCGCCTGCAGGTCGACCGGTGAGAGCAGGTAGGGTTTTGCTGGATCGCGCCCGGTCTCAAAACTGTTGGCGGCGATGTCATCGAGCGATCCGATCGGTCTGCCCTTGGCCGAGCGGACATGCCCAGCGGGGTCGGCCATCTCGCAAAGATCGCGCATGGTTGGTGCCGCACGCGAGGTTATGTCGAAGACCGTGCCATCGCGCACCGTGACGACCAGCGGGTATGCGGCATCGCTGCTTCTGGCGCGTCCGACAAAAAGGCCCTCTGTGGGCAGGTGGGTCGGGTTCGTCATAGCGCTCTGTCCTCTGAGTGATCGACAATGTGGCGAAGTGATCGTCAATGTGGGCTGGCTGGATCGGCGCGGCACTTTCACCGGATTCCCCTCAAAGGTCTATCCCGTCGCGGGCGATCGGGACTCTGGGTCTCCGATCGTCTCGGCGGCAGTCCACAGACGAAAGCCAGGGCTCTTTCAAAATTGTGAAATCCTGATTAGGATTTTCACCAATCGCAGCGCATTCAGGTGATCCTTGGCGACAGCATTCTCCGATCCGATCTGGCGCAAGCCACATACAGCTTCCACGTTTCAATCGCTTCCCAATGGCGAACGTGTCGATCTCGCCATCGTTGGCGGTGGCATCATGGGCTGGTCGACCGCCTTGCATGCCGCCCGGCTTGGCCTGTCGGTGCAGGTGCTGGACGCCGGCGAGATCGGCCAGGGCGCATCGGGTTTGAATGGCGGTCAGGTCATTCCCGGCCTGAAATACGATCCGGAATGGCTGCTGGAGCATTTTGGCCCGGAGCGCGGCGAGGCGCTCGTCAATTTCGCGGCGTCGACCGCCGATGCGGTGTTCGAGTTGATCCGCGACGAGAAACTGGCGGTGCCGTTCGTTCGCAATGGCTGGATCCAGGCTGCGCACACCGAGGCCGCACTGAAGTCGGCGGTAAACCGTGACCGGCAATGGCGGGCACGGGGCGCGGATGTCCAGTTGCTGAACGCAGCGGAGATCGCGGCCAGGACCGGTGCACAGGGCTATCTCGGCGGCTGGCTCGACCGCCGCGCCGGTGTCATCGATCCGCTTGCCTATACGTCGGAACTCGCCCGTGTCGCGGCCGCGGCTGGAGTGAGGATAGCCGGGGGCGAAAAGGTCGTGCGGCTCACCAATGCCGCCGGTGTTTGGCGTATTTTGACCGGAAATGGCCTGGAATTGCAGGCAAAGGCGGTCGTTCTGGCGACCAACGCCTATACGGACGGTCTGATCCCCGGTCTCGCCCAGACGATCGTGCCGCTGCATTCTTTCCAGATCGCTACAGCGCCGTTGCCGCCCAACCTGGCGGCCACGATCCTGCCGGAAGGGCAGGCGGTGTCGGACTCCAGGCGCATCCTCGTCTACTACCGCAAGAGCGCCGACGGACGGCTGGTGCTTGGCGGACGGGGTCGCATGGCGCTGCCGACGAGCGCCAGCGACTGGGCACATCTCGAGCGGGCGCTGCGGCGGCTCTATCCCATGCTGTCCGGCGTCGCCATCGAGAAGCGCTGGTTCGGCCGCGTGGCGATGACGCCGGACCATCTGCCGCACATCCACGAGCCGGAGCAGGGCCTGCTGGCCGTGGTCGGCTGCCAGGGTCGTGGTGTCGGCCTGATGACCGCTCTTGGCGAGCGCATCGCCGGCTATCTCCAGAGTGGCGATGTCAGGCAATTGCCCTTCCCGGTCTCGCCGATCCGACCGATCCCGTTTCACGCCTTCCGCCAGGTCGGCGTCGCCGCGACCATCGCCTGGTACCGGCTGCTCGATGCGTTGGAGCGCTGACCAAAGCAATTCCTGTCAATGGGGTTCCGTTCGGGATTCCGCTTGACAGTTTCATGAATATGAAAAACTCTAAGCTAATTTCAAATTCCGATAGGCAGGTCGATGTCGACCCTAGTTGCAGCATCAGCGCCAGAGGCCCGGTCTTCTCAGGGCTTCCGGGTCGCCATGCTGCTGCCGGGCGCTCTGGTCACCTTCCTGCTGATCCTGTTTGCCCTCGGCCTCGTGCTTTTCCTCGCCTTCCGCGGCAATGACGGTTCGCTGCTCGGCGCCGGCTTCACCGTGGCGAATTTTGTCACCGTGGTCTCCGATCCGCTATACTGGACGGTGACGCTGCGCTCGCTGATCATTGCCGCTCTGGTCACGCTGGCGACCGTCGTCACCGCCTATCCCGTCGCCTACTACCTTGCCTTCCACGCCGGTCGGCGGCGCGGCCTGCTGCTGTTCCTGGTGACGCTGCCGTTCTGGACCAGCTATCTCCTGCGCGTCTTCGCCTGGAAGATCGTGCTCGCCTACAACGGCGTTTTGAACTCGGCGCTGATCGAAAGCGGGATCTGGTCCGAGCCGACATTGGCCTTTCTCAACACGCCGGCCGCCGTTGTCGTCACGCTCGCGCACGCCTATGCACCGTTCGCCATCCTGCCGATCTATGTGGCGCTGGACACCATCCCGAAATCGCTGATCGAGGCCGCTTCCGATCTCGGCGCGCGGCCATTCACCTCTTTCCGCCGTGTCGTGCTGCCCAATTCGATGCCGGGCGTGCTGGCGGCAGCCCTTGTCGTCTTCGTGCCGACGGTCGGTGACTATGTCACGCCGGCGCTCGTCGGCGGCCCGGCCAGCACCATGATCGGCACGCTGATCCAGGCGCAATTCGGCAAGGCCAATGACTGGCCGTTCGGCGCCGCACTCTCCGTCGCCGTCATGCTGGTCATCCTGTGCGTGGTGCTGGTCGCGCGTTTCGCCGACCGCAGATTTGGCAGCCGCACATGAGCGCTGCACGCACGCAGGGAGGCGGCCGCTGGCTCGGCGTCTACGTCGTCGCCTATCTGGTCTTTCTCTATCTGCCGGTGCTGCTGATCCCGCTGTTTTCCTTCAACAACTCGATCCAGGCAGCGTTTCCACTGCAAGGCTTCACCTTGCAATGGTACGCGACACTGTTCGGCAATTCGGCGCTGACTGGTGCACTCTTGAACAGCCTCGTCATCGGCGCCATTGCCGCCACGGGCGCGACGCTGTGCGGCATCACCGTATCCTACATGGACCTCTATGGCCGCTCGCCGCTGGCCGCCACCATCAGCGCCATCGCCCGGCTGCCGATCCTGATCCCCGGCGTCATCGTCGGCATATCGCTGCTGATCCTCATCAACCTCATTGGTCTGGGGCCATCGCGCATTGCCATCGTTCTCGGCCACATATTGGTCGCGCTGCCGACGACCGTGGTGATCATGCGCAGCCGCTTCGCCGCCATCCCGAAAACCATTCGCGAGGCGGCGCTCGATCTCGGCGCCTCCGACTGGACGACGTTCCGGCGGGTCATGCTGCCGCTCAGCCTGCCGGCCATCATTTCGGCCTTCATGCTGGCCTTCCTGATCTCCTTCGACGAATTCATCGTTGTCTTCTTCCTCGCCGGCACCGAGCCGACGCTGCCGCTCTACATCTGGAGCCAGCTGCGTTTTCCAAAGTCGCTGCCGACGGTGATGGCGCTGGGCACGTCGATCCTGGCTGTGTCCTTCGTCATCGCTGCAGCAGCTGAAATCCTACGCCATCGCGGCCTGTCCGCCACGGCGCCAAAGCCCGCGGATCCATCACAACCAAAACAAACCAAGAGAGGAGAACTGCAATGGCATTCGACCTGAAATCGATCTCTGCAAAGACTGTTTGCGCTGGATTGACGGCGTTCGCGCTGGCGCTGTCGTCGACCGTCGCTTTCGCCGGCGACAAGCTGCAATATTTCACCTGGTCGGGCTATGAACTGCCCGATTTCAACAAGAGCTTCCTCGCCGCGCATCCCGATGGCGTCGAGGCCTCCATCTTCGGTGACGACGATGACGCCTTCACCAAGGTCAAGGCCGGCTTCCGTCCCGACATCGCGCATCCCTGTTATGACAAGGTGGCGCGCTGGAACAAGGAAGGCCTGCTGCAGCCGATCGACACCAAGCGCATCAAGAACTGGGATTCGATCTTCCCGGTGTTCAAGAACCTGCCCGACCTGCAGGCCGGCGACGGCAAGGTCTGGATGGTGCCATGGGACTGGGGCAACACCTCGATCCTCTACCGAACCGATCTGGTGAAGAACCCGGAAGCGAGCTGGAACCTTTTGTGGGACAAGCAGTATGCCGGCCGCATGGCGACGATCGACGCCGTGCACGACACGCCGGTCGTTGCCGCACTGCTCGCCGGCGTCAATCCGTTCGACATGACGTCGGAGCAAATGGACAAGGTGGCCGAGAAGCTGCGCGAGCAGCGCCCGCTGCTCTCCAACTACACCACCGACATGACCTCGGTGGAACAGGCGTTGGCCAGCGGCCAATTGGTCGCCGCCATGACCTGGAACGCGTCCGCCACGTCGCTGAAGAAGCAGGGCGTGCCGGTCGAGTTCATGAAGCCGAAGGAGGGCATGCTGACCTGGGCCTGCGGCTTCGTCATGCTCAAGGACGCCAAGAATGTCGACCTCGCCTATGACTTCATCAACAGCCGGCTGGATGCCGACTCCGGCAAATACCTGATCCAGGCCTATGGTTACGGCAGCTCGCTGAGCTCCGCCTTCGCCACCGTGCCGAAGGAGGAACTTGAGAAATTGCAGCTGCCATCCGATCCCGAGGTGTTGCTGAAGACCACCATCTTCACCGGGCCGATGAAACAGAATGACGACCTCGCCAAGATGTTCGAAAAGGTCAAGGCAGGGGGGTGAGTTGAGGCCTGCCTTCTCCCCTTGTGGGAGAAGGTGGATCGGCGCGCAGCGCCGAGACGGATGAGGGGTGCGTGGCGGATCGCCGTCGTAGCCAAGCTGGAGCACCCCTCATCCGTCGCCTGCGGCGACACCTTCTCCCACAAGGGGAGAAGGGGGAGCTTATCGACGCTGCGCCGCGCTCCGATGGATAGACTGCAAACGAGGATGAATTGATGGACATGCTGGACGAACCGGCTGAGAAGCCGAAGGACGATGCCGATGTGCGGGTCGGCCGGCGCGTACGGGCGCTGCGGCTGGAACGCAACCTGTCGCTGGCCGATCTTGCGGCAAAAGCCGGTGTGTCGATCGGTGCTTTGAGCCAGATCGAGCGCGGTATGTCCTCACTGCGCGTCAAGGTGATCTGGCCGCTCGCCGCCGCTCTCGACATCGAGCCGTCGGCGCTGATCGCCGACGGCAACGATGCCGTCAGCGATCTCTATTGTGTGCGTGCCGACAAGCGGCGGCAGATCCCGGTGAAATCGGAAGGCATTGCCAAGGCGCTGCTGTCGCCCCCGGGCGCGACGCTGACCGGCATGCTGGTGACGGTGGAAGCCAGCGGCGGCACGGCCGAGGCCTATGCCCATGCCGGCCATGAATTCGGCTTCGTGCTGGCCGGCGAGGTCGAACTGGTGGTGGATTCGACAAATTACGGGCTGAAGGCCGGCGACAGTTTTGCGTTCAAGAGCACGCTTTTGCATGCCTTCTGCAATCCGGGCACTGAGCGTTGCCAGATCCTCTGGGTCAACACCACGAAGCCGTCCGAGGTTCGCGATGGCGCCTGATCCACTTGTGCGGCTGCAGGCGGTCTCGAAGATTTTTCCTGGCGGCATCGTCGGGCTCGACGCCGTCGACCTCGACATTATCAGCGGCGAGTTTGTCACGCTGCTCGGGCCGTCGGGTTGCGGCAAGACCACCAGCCTGCGCGTCATCGCCGGTTTCGAAAGCCCGTCGAGCGGCAAGGTGTTGCTCGATGGTCGCGATATCACTGCCCTTCGGCCGTTCGACCGGCCGGTCAACACCGTGTTCCAGGACTATGCGCTGTTCCCGCACATGAATGTCGCCGAAAATGTCGGCTTCGGTCTGTCGCTGCGCAAACTGTCTGGATCTGAGCAGGCAAAGCGCACCGGCGAAGCCCTCGACATGGTCGGTCTCGCCGACAAGCTTGGCGCCCGCGTCTCCGAACTGTCGGGCGGCCAGCGCCAGCGCGTCGCGCTGGCGCGTGCCATCGTCTGCGAACCACGCGTGCTGCTGCTCGACGAGCCGCTGTCGGCGCTCGATGCGCATCTGCGCGAACAGATGCAGGTTGAACTGAAGCGGCTGCAGTCGCGGCTCGGCACCACCTTCGTCATGGTCACCCACGACCAGACCGAAGCGCTGTCGATTTCCGACCGCATCGTCGTCATGAACAAGGGCCGCATCGAGCAGATCGCGCCGCCGGCCACCCTTTACGACCGGCCCGCCACGAAGTTTGTGGCGAGCTTCATCGGCACCATGAATCTCCTGCAATCGCGCTTCGTCGGCCGAGACGGCGATCGCCTGCGCTTCGCCGCCGGCGCCCTGCCGCTGGAGGCTATTTCTGAAACCGGCGAGGCACCTGCCGAGGGCGCCACCCGCACCATCGGCGTGCGTCCGGAGGATTTGCTGGCGATGACCGAGGCCGCGCCCGGCACCGCACCGGCGCGCGTCAACAGCGTCGTCTTTCACGGTCGCACGCTGCGCCTTCATGCCGAACTCGGGCAGGGCGCGCCTGTTGTCATCGATGCGCCGCGCCAGGCCGAGGGTTCCCAATTCAGCGTCGGAGACGTGGCGCATATCAGCCTGCGCCGTGGTGCCAACTGCCCGGTGCTACCAAGCTAATTTTGTCGACGTTAAATAACCGGAGCACACGCCGCGCGGTGGCTACAAGCCGTCGGTCAACGGCCGGGGGTATGTCGACTGGTCGATCCACGATTTTCGGGAGGTCAGGGCATCATCGGCTACGGATCGTAGGGTTCGGCCCTTGCTCGAAAAAGCTTGCTCCGCCGTTAAACTTGCGGGCGCTGATGCGGAAACCATTAGCGCCGGTTTTGTTTTCACTTGATTTGTTCCCTTTTTGTTCTAAACTTCTCGGCTTGATACAATCTGCCGGACGAGATCGGTTGTGAGTGGGCAATTTTCATACGGAACCGCGAAGAACGGTCAGACCTTTTTCCGATTTGAAGGACAGAACCCGATCCGGGAGCCGCATCTGTTCTACGGATTTCTCGTTGAGGATCCGGTCAATGCCATGCTGCGGCGCAGGGCTGAGCACTACAATCAGGAACTGAGATTGCGGGGATGGCTGACGCCAACCGATCAAATGCACATATCCCTGATCGGCCTTGGCGACGGCAAACAGAAGCGTGTGGTGGAGATCGCCCGCCATGTCGGCTTGCTGATCCAGGCCACACCATTCGATGTTTGCTTCGACCGCCTGTCGGCTTTCGGCGGCGGGGCGCTGGTCCTTCGCAGCAGCGACCATTCGCCGACCTTGCAAGCCTTCTGGCGCAAGCTCTCTGCCGTGATTGACGACAGCCCGCTAAAGCCATTCATCACGACCTCGCTGGAGCCACATGTCACGCTGCTTCGCGACAGGAGGGGCGTTCCGAAAGTGCGGGAACGGATCGTTGAGCCGATATCCTGGACAGTGCGGAGTTTTTCGCTGATCTGCAGCCACCAGGGTGAATACAAATGTCCGGCGACCTGGCGATTGACCGGTCAGGACGATTCCCTAGCCGGCATATGAGAAATCGTGGCCACACAGCCGCTATACCAATCGTCCTGACACGGCTTGTCAGCTGTAGTGCCGGCAACGGTGGCGGGCCGGTAAGCGCTTCCCTATTTGCAGTGCGTCTGAACAGGAGGAACACAAATGACCATCGCGGAAATTGCCAAGGATTTCACCGAACTGCTCAAGCAGGGCGATAACGAAGCTGCTGCCGAGAAGTACAATGCCGATGATATCGTCAGTCTCGAAGCCATGGCGGGGCCAATGGCCATTGCCAATGGCAAGGAGGCTCTCAAGCAGAAGGGCCAGTGGTGGCAGGAGAACAACGAAGTGCATGGCGGCTCGGTCGAGGGTCCCTATGTCAATGGCGACCAGTTCGCGGTGCGCTTCAAGTTCGACATAACGCCCAAGGCTACCGGGGAGCGTGTCACCAGGGATGAAGTTGGCCTCTACACGGTCAAGAACGGCAAAATCACCGAAGAGCGCTTCTATTATTGAGGCCGTGAAATACCATCGGCTTGGGGAATTCGATCTCGTCGCTGGAGGTTAAAAAATAAGCATGGCGGCCGGGACGATGCCCCAGGCCGCCATGTGAGAGGCTCAAATGGTCTTGACGTACTGCGCAAGCTGGTCGGCCACCGTGCCCCAGCCGTTGAAGAAACCCATCTCTTCATGGTTGTTGCGGGTCGCCTCGTCGCGATGGATGGCGGTGGCGGTGTAGCGGGTTCCCTTGCCGTCCGGCTGAAGGGAAATGACCGCGGTGATGAAGGGTTCGCCTGATGGCCGATAGCCCGGCAGCAGCGCGTCCGTCCAAACCAGCCGCTCGTTCGGCACGATTTCGAGATAGCAGCATTGGCGGTCGTTGACCTCCTTGCCGTCTGGCGACTGCATGCGCGTGCGGAACAGCCCGCCCGGCCTGAGGTCGATCTCGCAGTCGGTGATCATCCAAGGCTTCGGCGTGAACCATTGCTTGACATGCTCCGGCGTCGTCCAAACGCGCCACAGCAATTCGCGCGGCGCATCGATGACGCGCTCCAGCACGAGGTCCAGTCTGGGATCCGGCTTGAGGGGATAGCTCATTTTTCTGTCTCCTTGAGGGTCATCACATAAGCGTCGAACCGGTCGAGGCGACGCTCCCAAAGCGTGCGCTGTTCGGCCAGCCAGTTTTCGGCGAGTTTCAGCGGCTCGGGTGCCAGCTGATAGGTCCTGACCCGGCCGGTCTTTTGCGAGTGCACCAGCCCGCAGCCTTCGAGAATCTTGAGATGTTCGATGAAGGAGGGCAGCGCCATCTCGAAGGGCTCTGCGAGTTCGCTGACCGAGGCGGGACTGCGGTTCAGCCGCTCAACAACGCGGCGTCGCGTCGGGTCGGCAAGAGCGCGAAAGATGCCGTCGATCGGCGGAGGGCTCGGAGTTGTGGTCTGAAGGCTTGTCATTGGTTGGTCCTGAGGCGCTGTCAAAATACTTAGGGAAATTCCTTAGTGTTGGCAAGGGCAAAACCGAAGGCATGCCGGGGAGCGCTGGCAAAGCGCGCAGAGCGTCCTTAATCTGCGGTCAGATTCGAAATCGGAAGGGCCACTGTTTTGACGATCATCATGTACGGCATCACCACCTGCGACACGGTCAGGAAGGCGCGCCTCTGGCTGGAAGGCCATGACGTGGCCTACAGGTTTCACGATTTCAGGGCAGAGGGACTGGACGCGAAGCGGCTGGATGGCTGGGCGGGCAAGGTCGGCTGGGAAAAGCTGCTCAACAAGGGTAGCACCACGTTTCGCGAACTGCCGGACAACGACAAGCAGAGCCTCGACGAAAAGAAGGCCAAGGCGCTGATGCTGGCCAAGCCGACCGTGATCAAGCGACCGGTGCTGGAGGTTGGGGATCGGATTCTGGTGGGGTTCAAGGCTGATGTTTATGAGGCGGTGGTGAAGTAGGGCAGCGCATACACCTCACTTCGTCATCCTATGGCGAAGCAAGGAGCGGAGCGACGCAGCGCAGACCATAGGATCCATGCCGTGATCTATCCGTGTTGCAACGGTGCAGATTCTGCTCCGCTGCGCCTTTCGACTGAGGTCGCGGCATGGATCCTCGGGTCCAGCCCGAGGATGACGAAGGTCTGGCTAACGATGGCTAATTGTGAGCGCTTGCGCTGAGATACCCCGCCAGCGCCACCGCATTGTTATGCGCTTCATCATGCGCGCCATAGAGCAGCGTCACCTTGCCGTGGCTGATCAAGCCTCGCAATTCACTCACCGCCTCGCCATTTCCATCCAACTCGACCCAGTACCGCTCCTGAAACTCCGCCCAGCGCGCCGGCTCGTGGCCGAACCATTTTCTCAGCTCGTCGCTCGGCGCGATGTCCTTCAACCACAGAGCCAGCGCGGCGTCTTGCTTGCTGACGCCGCGTGGCCAGATCCGGTCGACCAGAACCCGCTGCCCGTCATCGGGGGAGGGTGGTTCGTAGATACGCTTGACCGCCAGATCGAAGGCCATCGGACCGCTCCGTAAAGCGGGTCAGGCCCACTCGCCCCTGCGCATGACAGGCACGCGGGCGCCGTCCTTGTGGACGCCGTCAATGTCGATCCTGTCCGAACCGATCATCCAGTCGATGTGGATGAAGCTCTTGTTGCCGCCGCGCGCCGCGATCTCGTCCTGGCTGAGCGAGGCGCCGTCGACGAAGCACTTCGAATAGCACTGGCCGAGCGCGATGTGGCAGGCGGCGTTCTCGTCGAACAGCGTGTTGAAGAACAACAGCCCGCTTGCCGAGATCGGCGAGGAATGCGGCACCAGCGCCACTTCGCCGAGGCGGGGCGCGCCCTCATCTGTATCGAGCACCTTCTTCAGCACATCCTCGCCCTTCGATGCCTTGGCCTCGACGATCCTGCCTTCTTCGAAACGCACCGAAATGTCGTCGATCAGCGTGCCCTGGTAGGACAGCGGCTTGGTCGAGGAGACATGACCCTCGACCCGCCTTGCATGCGGCGTGGTGAAGACCTCCTCGGTCGGGATGTTGGGATTGCAGGTGATGCCGTTCTTGGCGGTCGAGGCGCCGCCCATCCATTCATGGCCGTCCGCCAGCCCAACGGTCAGGTCGGTGCCCGGTCCGGTGAAATGCAGCGCGTGGAAATTATGGCCATTGAGCCATTCGGTGCGGCTGCGAAGCGCCGCGTTGTGCGCCTTCCAATTGCCGATCGGGTCCTCAACATCGACCCGCGAAGCGGCGAAGATGGCATCGGCGAGCTTCACGACCGCAACATCGTCGGCATCGCCGGGGAAGACCTGTTTGGCCCAGGCGAGGTCCGGATAGGCGACGATGTTCCAGTTGATGTCGAAGCCGGTGATCTTTTCCAGCGCCGGCTGGTAGGCCATCGAATTCGCCTTGTTGGCGCGCGCCACTTTCGCCGGATCCTGTGCGGAGAGCAGCGACGGATCCTCGCCGCGTACGGCAAGCCTGGCCGCATTGTTGGCAAAGGCATTCGCCATGCCTTCATAAAGCCAGCCGGCGGCGCGGTCGAAGCTCGCATCGGCGCCGAAGCGGTAGCGGGCCAGCGTCATCTCGTCATCGTTGAAGATCGGCGTCACCAGCCCGGCGCCGGCCTTGTAGGCATGCTCGACGATCCGCCTGGTCAGCGGCAGTGCCGCGATGGACGACGTCAGCACCAGATCCTGCCCTGGCTGCAATTGCAGTCCGACCTTGATGGCGACTTCCGCCAGCCTGTCGAGCTTCACCGGGTCGATCGATGCGGAAACGCCGCGCGAATGTGTGGTCATGATCCTGCCTGTCGTAGTTTGATGTCCGACTCTACATAGCTCGGTGCCTCCGCCCTTTCCACCGCGATCGCGCCGGCGGGTTCTGGGCTTACGGACCCGAACCGCGCCATGGTTGCCTCGATCTCTTCCCTGATCCAGAGCTTGAAGTCCCGGACCTTGCGGCTTTCGGCCTTGGTGCTGGAGGTCACCAGCCAATAGCCGAGCCCGCTCTGGGCGCGGATTCCGAAAGGCGCCACCAGCCGCCCGTCGGCCAGCGCGTCGGCGGCGAGCAATTGCCAGCCCAGCATCACGCCATGACCGGCAATCGCCGATTCCAGGCACAGCATCGGGTCGGTGAAACGCGCGCCCTTGAGGAAGGCAACAGGCGGAACGCCTGCTGTCTCGAACCAGCTTTCCCAGTTGATCATTGCCCGCTCGTCGGTGATTGCGCAGGTCTGGGCAAGATCCTCGATCGACTTCAGTTTTTGGGCGATCGCCGGCGCGCAGACCGGGAAGACTTCCTGCGCCAAGAGCAGTTCCGTGCGTCCGCCCGGCCATTTGCCGTCGCCGAGCCGGATGGCGATGTCGATGTCCGAGTGATCGAGATTGGCCAGCCGCACCGAAGCGTCGATGCGCAGCAGCACTTTGGGATGCCGGTCGAAGTGGCGAGATAGTCTGGGCAACAGCCACTTCGAGGCAAAGGCCGGCGCCACCGAAACCACCAATGTGCATTGCGTAGCCTCGTCGGCCAGGGCCACGGCCTGGGAAAGCTCACGAAATCCAGCACCGAGGCGGGCCGCGAAGACGGCGCCGAACTCGGTCAGCACCAGACCGCTCGCCGTTCGCTCGAACAGCGCCTGGCCGAGCTGTTTTTCGGTACGGCTGATCTGCTGGCTGACGGCGCTGACGGAAACGTTGAGTTCACCGGCGGCGGCCGCCAGCGATCCGAGACGGGCAACGGTTTCGACGGCGCGGAGGCCGTTGAGATGGACGCGGTTGAGCATGGCCATTGAGTTTTTCTAAACTGATCCGGCTGAAATCTCAATTGAAAGGCATATCGAAACGGCAGATTTTGTCGGGAGAGACAGACCTGTGGAGCCGGAAATGTTAGGGATTTTGTCGTCGTCGCTGAAGGTCTTTTTCACTGCGAGCGGGCCGTATGAGCCGCGCCAGGACAGCGAGGCGCAGAGATGGCTGATCGATCCGCTTTCGCATCCGGTGCTGAACACCATGTCGGAGCGCGAACTGGGCGATGTGCCGTTCAGGCTGACGGCACGGCGGACGGTGCACGAGAGGGGTTCATTGCCCGCCGGCGGTCGCTGCTGAGCAGGCGCCAAGCGTTCCGACATAGGAAGTCGAGGCGAGCACGTCCCGCGTACGCACTGGCCCAACAGATGGCGGTTGTTTCAGCGACCCCTGCATTTATTGTGCAGTGCGATGACATCAGCCAACTCGACAGCGCTGCGTTTCGCTTTCGCCGGCATGATTGCCATGGCGATTGCCATGGGCATCGGCCGTTTCGTCTACACGCCGATCCTGCCCGGCATGATGCAGGAACTGCATCTGTCGCCGGCCGATGCCGGCTGGATCGCGTCGTCCAATTATCTCGGCTACCTCGTCGGCGCGTTGGCGGCGGCGGGCGGCTGGGCGCATGGGCGCGAGCGCCTGCTGATGCTGGCGGGGCTTGGCGCCAGTGCGGTCCTTGCCGCGCTGATGGGGCTGACCGAAGCGATGGCGGCCTTTCTCGCCATCCGCTTTCTGGCCGGTCTGGCCAGCGCCTTCGTCATGGTGTTCATGGCCAGCATCGTGTTCAGCCATATCGCGGCTGCCGGTCGCAACGACCTGCAGGCCTGGCATTTCGGCGGCGTCGGGCTCGGCATAGCGGCATCGGCGGCGATGATGGCGGTGCTGGTCGCCGAGCATTCGGGCTGGGCGGCAGGCTGGCTATGGTCGGCGGCGATTTCGGCCTGCGGTTTCGTCCTCGTGGCTCTGTTGGTCAATGAGGGTCCGCTCGGCAACGGCGAAGTCCCCCGCGAGCCGGCACTGCGGATGGACCGGTCGTTGGTCAAGGTCATCATCGCCTACGGCCTGTTCGGCTTTGGCTATGTGGTGACGGCGACATTCCTGGTCGCCATCGTCCGGCAAGGCGGCGGCAGCCGCGTCTTCGAGGCCATTGTGTGGATGGTCGCCGGTCTTGCGGGCTTTCCCTCGGTCTGGTTCTGGCAGAAGATCGCGGCGCGGACCGGCCTCTATGCCGCCTATGCGCTGGCGTGCTTCATCGAAGTTGCCGGCGTCACCGCCAGCGTCGCCATCGGCGGCGCCACCGGGCCGCTGCTTGCCGGCGTGCTGCTCGGCGGCACCTTCATTGCCATCACCGCCTTTGGCCTGCAGGCCGCCCGGCAGCAGGCGCCAAGCGCGCCGCGCCGGATCTTTGCCCTGATGACGGCTGCGTTCGGCCTTGGCCAGATCATCGGGCCGGTCGCGGCCGGATTTCTGGCGCAAATGTCCGGCGATTTCTTCCTCGCCTCGATCACCGCCGCAATCGTGCTGGTCGTCTCCGGCGCCATCACATGGTCGGCTGCGCCAAAATCGCCATGATTGTGGGCTTGCTGTGCCGGGCATCGGGCACGGGCATTTTCTTTCCCACTAATGTGTGACTTTATGCCCGCCGTAGTCAGCTGATTTGCGCCCAGATCGAGGAATTCGCCACAGTGTTCGTATCCTTTTTCCCGCAGCCGAAGCTCTTCTTCTCTTCGGCCGCCGTCTGGAGCCTTGCGGCGATCCTGTTCTGGTTTTTCGGTGGTGAACAATTGGGCGCGGTTTTGGGATTGCCGCCGGCTGCGGCCGGCGCGCCGCCCATCATCGGCATCGCGATCCTCATGTCGCCGCCGTTTCTATGGTTTTATCTCTATTTCGTGTTCTGCGTGGCCGTCTTCTACGCATTCTGGAGCTGGTATTCGCCGCATCCGTGGCAGCGCTGGTCGATCCTGATGACCGCGGTCATCCTGTTCTTCATCTATTTCAATGTGCAGGTCAGTGTCGCCGTCAACGCCTGGTACGGACCATTCTTCGACTATGTGCAGGGACTGATGTCGGGGACTGGAAAGTCGACCAACAGCGAATTTTATATCGGATTGGCGGATTTTTCGTGGCTCGCGCTGGTCGGCATGAATGTGCAGGTGGTCAATGCCTTCATCGTCAGCCACTGGATTTTCCGCTGGCGCACGGCGATGAACAATTATTTCGTCGAGAATTGGAGCAGGCTACGCCATATCGAGGGTGCCTCGCAGCGTATCCAGGAAGACACGATGCGGTTCTCGCAGATCATGGAAGACCTCGGCTCCAGCTTCGTCCAGTCGATCATGACATTGATCGCATTCCTGCCGGTCATGATCCAGTTGCAGGCCCATATCACTGAGTTGCCGATTATCGGCGCGATCCCGCAGCCATTGGTTGTCGCGGCCCTTGCCTGGTGTCTGTTCGGGACGATCTCGGTCATGGTTGCCGGTCTGAAACTTCCAGGGCTGCAGTTCCGCAACCAGCGTGTCGAAGCCGCCTACCGCAAGGAACTCGTCTACGGCGAGGATCATGCGGACCGCGCCCAGCCGGCCACCACCGCCGAGCTGTTCGAGAATGTTCGTCACAATTATTTCAGGCTGTATTTCCACTACATCTATTTCAACGTCGTCCGTTACACCTACCTGCAGGCCGACAACATTTTCTCGCTGCTGATCCTTGGTCCCTCACTGGTGGCGCACAAGATAACGTTCGGCGCGCTGAACCAGATTTCGAACGCATTCGGCAAGGTGACGGGGTCGCTGCAGTTTCTGCTCACGTCCTGGTCGACCATCGTCGAGCTGCAATCGGTCCACAAGCGCCTGCGTGCCTTCGAAGCGACGCTGCAAGGCGAGCCGTTGCCTGAAATCGACCAGCGCTATCTGGCAAGACAGAGCGCCGAGGACCCAGCCTAAGGTTTTGGAAATCGAACCGGGGGGGGGGGGGGGGGGGGGCGCGCCCGGCGGGCCGGGGGGGGGGGGGGGGGGGGGGGGGGGGGGGCGGCGGCGCGGGGGGGGGGGGGGGGGGGGGGGGGGGGACGGCGG